>JBBQVJ010000009.1:0-25424 GCA_038211705.1 Candidatus Limnocylindrales bacterium
TCGGGTCCGGAGACGACCAGCTTGCCGAGCGTGCTAACGTCGCCGATCGAGACGCCCTCGCGGACCGCCCAGTACTCGGCCACGGCATCGCCGTAATGCCACGGTCGCCACCAGCCGCCGAACCGATCCATCCGCGCGCCGAGCGCGAGGTGCTCGTCGTGGAGCGGTGTCCGCCGGAAGGCATCGACGTAGGCGTCGGCGGCGGCTTCGGCGAGCGTGATCTGGCGCGACGCAGGTCGAGCCGTGAATGGGTCGGGTACCTCGCCGGTCCGGGCCGCGATCCAGGAGCGGAGATTGGGCAGGCAGGCGCCGCCCTGGCAGGTGCCGAGACAGGCCTGGCTCGCCCGTTTGAGCAACTCGAGCTCGGTGAAGCCGTGGTCCCAGGCGACGCCAAGGTCCTCGACGGTCGTGCCCATGCAGCCGCAGACGACGCCCTCGGTCGGCGGGGGCGGGAGCGGCCGATCGTAGGCCGCCTCGCCGACAACCGTGACCGGGACGTTGCCGGCCATTCGCGCCAGCAGGTCCCGCGGCGCAAGGCCGAGGCCGACCACGACGGTGTCGGCTGGGGTGGTGGTCTCGGCGCCGGTCGCCGGGTCCGCTGTGACGACCGCGCGGACGCGTTCGGGCGCGGGGCCGGGGCGGCCGTCGCCGTCGCCGTCGTCGGCCGCGCCGCCCGTGTCGGCGCCGTCGCCCGCCACGCCCGCGTCGCCTTCGAACCTGACGAGCCGGCCGCTGACCCGTGTCGCCGGCACGCCGGCTGGCGGAGCCCCTACCGCCACCACTCGACCGAGGTCGACACCGGCCGCGTGCAGCCGCTTGGCGGCCCGGGCCGTCACGATCCCGGCCAGCCGGTTGCCGGGACAGACCGGATGGATCTCGGCGGCGCCGGTCGCGACGACGATCTCGTGCGGGTGGACATGGAGCATCCCACCGGCTGTCCGGACCACGATCAGTGGCCCGGCGTAGATCGCCACGACCTCCTCGCCCGAGCCGGCATCAAAGACCCGGACCGAGCGCTCGGCACGATCGGCCTCCGCAGCCGCAGCCCGGCCGCTCGACCCGCCACCGATGACCGCCACGTCCACCTCGAGATGACGGAGTTCGATCCTCGACTGCAACGGAGGAGACGTGAGATCCGCGGCGGCCACCACGGGGAGTGCCGGCATCGTCCCGGCCGGATGTCGCTCGACCCGCAACCCAGGGCCTGCCGCCGTCTGGCATGTCCGCACGTACGCGACCCCATCGACTTGCGCCAGGCAATTCCCGCAGTCGCCGGCCAGGCACAACGTCCCGCCGCGCCCGGGGACCTGCCCGCCCCGCAGGATCGCCATCGCCACCGAATCACCCGGCTCGAATGGCAACGGCCGCCCATCGACGATGATCCGACCTGCTGCCCCGTCGGGCGTCGAACCCTCGGCGGCCGCCGGCGCGACCTCGGTCACGCCCGCATCCGAAGACCCTGCGGATCGAACAACGGCTCGGGCTGGAGCCGGGCCGGCCGTCGCCGGCCGATGATCTCGATCTCGAACCCGGCGCCGCCCGGACCGTCCGGGGTCGCGAGTTCGGTCGGAACGTACCCCAACGCGATCGACTCCTTGACGTGATGGCCATATCCACCCGAGGTCACCCAGCCGATGACCGCCCCGTCGTGCCAGATCGGCTCGTCGCCGATGACATCAGCCGGATCATCAGGGTCGGGCTCGACGACGAATGCGACCAGCCGGCGCTTCGGACCACCGGCCGCGACTTCCGCCTCGTGCGCGGAACGCCCGATGAACTCGTGGTCGAGCTTCAAGTAGAAGTTGATCCCGCCTTCGAGCGGCGTGTAGATCGGCCGGTACTCGCGGAACCACGTCCCGTAGCCCTTCTCCAATCGAAGCGACATCAATGCCCGCATCCCGAACAACCGCAGACCATGCGGCTCGCCGGCAGCGACGATCCGATCGAACAGCTCGCGCTGGTATTCCGGGGTGACCCATAGCTCGTAGCCCAGGTCGCCGGCGTAATTGATGCGAGCGAGGTGGACCGGCGTCATGCCCAGGTCGACGCGCCGGAAGGTCATGAACGGGAACGCCTCGGTCGAAAGATCGAGGTCCGGCGCGACGGCCCGGAGCACGTCCCGCGAACGCGGCCCGGCGACCGACAGCCCGACCAGGCCAAGCCCGAGCACGTCGAACCGGACAGAGCCATCGGCCGGCAGATGGTGGCGGAACCAGCGCGAGTGGTGGATCTCGGCCGGCAGCGACCCGAAGACGAAGAACTCCTCGGCTTCGGTGGCTCGCGCGACCGTGAACTCCCCGACGATCCGGCCCGCCTCGTTGAGCATCGCGGTCAGGGTGATGCGGCCCGGCGCCGGCATCCGCGCGGTCAGCAGCGAGGACAACCATGCTTCGGCACCCGGGCCGTTGACCCGGTACTTGGCGTAGTTGGAGATCTCGGTCATGCCGACCCGTTCGCGGACCGCGGCGACCTCCTGCGCCACCTGGTCCCAGGCGTTGGACCGGCGGAACGTCACGTCCTCCTTCGGCTCGAGGTCTGGGCGCTGGAACCAGAGGGCGTGCTCGAGGCCGAACGTGGCGCCCCAGACCGCGTTGGCATCGGTCAGGCGATCGTTGATCGGGGTCGTCAGCAGCGGACGGGCGCCCGGCAGCTCCTCGTTCGGGAAGGTGATGCGGAAACGGCGGCGGTAGTTCTCCTGGACCTTGGCGTTGGTGTAGGCAAGAGTCGCGTAGTCGCCGTAGCGGGCCACGTCCATCGCCCAGACATCCATCCCCGAATCGCCGTGATCGCCGGCCGTCATCCAGGTCGCCAGCGCCAGCCCGACGCCGCCACCCTGCGACAGCCCGGCCATGACGCCGCAGGCGACCCAGAAGCCACGCAGTCCGCGGACGGGGCCGACCAACGGATTCCCGTCGGGTGAGAATGTGAACGGCCCGTTGACGACGCGCCGGATCCCGGTCGTGGCCATCGCCGGGTAGTGGCGAAAGGCGACCTCGAGCTCCGGTGTGATGCGGTCCATGTCCGGTTTCAGCAGCTGCGACCCGAAATCCCACGGCGTCTCGCGCGGCGACCAGGGCACGCACGCCTGCTCGTACGTCCCGAGCAGCATCGCGCCGCCCTCCTGGCGGATGTAGATCTCGCCGCCGAAATCGAGCGCCATCGGCATCTCGTGGCCGGTCGCCGCGACGTGGGCGGCAACCTCGGGCATGTCCTGGGTGATCAGGTAGATGTGCTCCATGGCGAGGACCGGCAGCTCGATTCCGACCATCCGTCCGACCTCGCGGGCCCACAACCCGCCGGCGTTGACGACGTGCTCGGCGTGGATGACGTCGCCGCTCTCGACCCGGACGTCCCAGGTTCCGTCCAGCCGCTGCGAGAGCCCGACGACCGGCGTGTGCTGGTGGACCTCGGCACCGGCGAGCTGCGCGCACTTCACGTAGGCACGCGTGACGCCCGTCGGGTCCACGTGGCCCTCGACCGGGTCGTACAGGGCCCCCACGAAGTACTCCGGGTCCATCAGCGGGAAGAGGTCGCGGGCCTCCCGCGCGGAGATGAGCTCGAGGTCCATCCCCAGGTAGCGGCCGCGCGCGACGGCCATCCGCAGGAAGTCCATCCGGACCTCCGTGTCGGCCAGCATCAGCCCGCCCGGCAGGTGGATCGAGCAGTCCTGGCCGGACACCCGCTCGATCTCCTCGTACAGCTGGATCGTGTACTGCTGGAGCTTCGAGACGTTTGGGTCGCCGTTGAGCGTGTGCATCCCGCCCGCGGCATGCCAGGTCGAGCCGGCGGTCAACTCGCGCCGCTCGAGCAGCGTGACATCCGTCCAGCCGGCCTTCGTCAGGTGATACAGGACGCTCGCGCCGACCACGCCACCACCGATGACGACCACCTGGGTCTCGCGCTTCATCTGGTCCCCTCGTTGATCTTGTGAGTGAACGGGTCGCGCACATCGAGGAAGTCGAACCGTCGAAATCCGCGATCGCGCGTGTAGAGGATCCGGACGCCGTTCTCACGCATCAGCGTCGCGAGGTGGAGGTCCGGTACCGCATTGCCACGTGCCGTCGCGCCGCCCGACTGGATGTATGCACGCCAGAAGCTTGGCTGTTCGCCCGGCACAACGACGTGGGGAAGCGCGAACAACTCGTCGATGTTGGCGATCGCGTCAGAGGGAGTCGTCGGTGACCGCAGGATGCGGGAGTTCGTCGCGATCCGAAGGTAGCCGAGGATGGTCGGCCAGAAGAGATAGAGGAGGTCCGGACCCGCAGCAAGTCGACCCAGGAGGCCGCGCGCCAATTCGTGGACAGGATCCTCGACGTTGTCGGCGTAGACGAGGATGTTCGCGTCGATCGATACGCTCATTCGTCTTCGTCCAGGACGCGATACAACTCGTCCTTGTCCTCGAGGTCGATCAGCGGCAGGCCCATCTTGTGCGTCTTCCACCTGAACGCTGGACGATCCGTTGGCTCGTCGGTAAGGCCCTGTCGCAGGATCTCCGAGGCGACCTGACCCATACTCTTGTTCTCGTGCTTTGCCCGTTCGCGTAGATCGCGGATGACGGACTGGTCGAGGTCGATCGTGGTGCGGGCCATGATGCGTGATGCTAAACGCCGACGCATCTGACGTCAATGTTCGCGGCTGGCCAGGTCAGTAGTCGGTGGGCACGCCGCCCTCGGCCACACGTCGGGCGACGAAGGCCTCGAGCTCCTCGAGGATCGCCGGATCCATCGGCGGCGGCTCGTAGGCGGCCAGCAGCTCCTTCCAGATCCGGTTGGCCTTCGAGGGCAGCTCGGGCGAGCCCGCTTCCTGCCACGTCTCGTAGTTGCGCCAGTCGCTGAGCATCGGCTTGTGGAAGGCGGTCCGGTAGCGCGACTGGGTGTGCTCCGCGCCGAAGAAATGGCCGCCCGGACCGACCTCCTGCATCGCCGAGAAGGCGAGCGTCTCGTCGTCGACGACGACCGGGTCGAGGAAGGCCGCGACCATCCCCAGCAGCTCGGCGTCCAGGATCATCTTCTCGTAGCTGGCGTGGAGACCGCCCTCCATCCAACCCGCGCCGTGCATCAGCAGGTTGACCCCGCCCATCACCGCGCCCCACAGCGAGAAGACCGATTCGTACGCCGCCTGCGCATCGAGCGCGTTGGCCGCGTTGACGTTGGACGATCGATACGGGACGCCGTATCGACGCGCCAGCTGGCCACCGATCATCGACGTGCGCATCCCCTCCGGCGTCCCAAAGGCCGGGGCGCCGGACTGCATGTCGACGTTCGAGGTGAAGCCGCCGTAGATGACCGGCGCGCCGGGATTCACGGCCTGGGTCAGGACCATCCCGGCCAGCGCCTCGGCGTTCTGCTCGGCCAGCGCTCCGGCCAGGGTGACCGGCGCCATCGCCCCGGCCAGCGTGAACGGGGTGATGCACACGACCTGGTTGTGCGCCGCGAACTCCATGATCCCCTGGAGCATCGGCGCGTCGAGCCGGAGCGGCGAGCTCGAGTTGACGACGGTGAACACCGACGGCTCGCGGTCGATCGTCTCGGCATCGACGCCGCGGGCGATGCGGACCATCTCGAGGACATCGATGTTCCGCTGCCGACCGAGGCTGTAGCAATGGACCGCCTTGTCCATCAGCGTCAGCGCATCGAAGCTGGCGTACAGGTGGCGGACCCCGTGATGGAGGTCGACCGGCTCGACCGGGTAGCCCGACAGGAAATGGATCGCGTTGAGCGATTGGGCCAGCCGCAGCAGGTTCTGGTAATCGACCCGGTTGCCGATCCGCCGGCCGCGATCGAGGTCGGCCACGTTGGGCGGGCTGCCGACCGTCCCGAAGGCGATCCAGTCGCCGCCGAGCTTGACGTTGCGCTCCGGGTTCCGGGCATGGAGTGTGAACTGGGCGGGCGCAGTCTTGATCAGCTCCATGACCATCGCCGGATCGAACCGGACGCGCTGCGAATCGGGCACCAGCTCGGCGCCCGCCGCGCGCAGGACCACGCGCGCGTCGGCATCGAGGAAGTCCATGCCGATCTCGGACAGGACGCGCAGCGAACCGGTGTGGATCGACTCGAGCTCGTCGGCGGAGAGAAGCTCGGTCGGGCCATAGCGCATGCGCGGCTGCGCCCATGGCGGCTGCTGCGGCGCCGCGTTCCGGGCATGGCCCTCGCGACCGCCGCCCCGGCGTCGCCGGAGTCCCTCCCCCGCGGCCGTGTCCATGTCCGTCACGAGCTCTCCTTGGATCGGGTCCGGGCGCCTGCGCCGCCTGGCGTTGGCGACCGATGCGCATGCTAGCCGGAAACGGCCGTCGCGGGCCGGCCGGCGGATCGCTAGTCCTCCCGACCCAACCCCCGCACGTGGTTGATGAGGGTCAGGATCAGGAAGACGAGGAAGATCAACAACCCGACATGGACCCACGTGTAGTCCATGCCGGCCGGCAGCATCCGGCGCGTGTCGTCGGGGAAGACGAGGACGAGGTACAATGCCGCGCCGACCAGCAGCACGGCCATGCCAAGGGCCACCAGGCGCCGGCGCGCCGTCCGCATGCGGCGGCGGAAGCCGAACAACGACGCCTCCGCCTCGAGGATGACCGGCTGCTGGCTCTCGAGGAACTCAAAGAACTCGAGCCCGCGCTGGAGCCGGCCGGTCCCGGCGTACAACCGGTCGAGGGATCGTCGGGGATCGAGCCAGGCCACGCCCTGCTGCCGCGCCAGACGCCGAACGAACTGGCGGACATTCGCCTGCAGGTCGTACTCGACCGCGAGCTGGTGGCGCAGGGTGCCGAGGGTGACCAGCATCTTGAGGTAGCCGACGATGCTCGGTGACATCGTCAGCTGTTGCTCGCGGATCGTCTCGAGGATGTCGACGGCCAGCTTCGAATACGGGTTCTCGGCTGCGTGCCCGACCGGTCCGGGCGATCCGGTCGTGACCCTCGACCGATCGGCCACCGTGTCGTACAGAAACGCCTGGTGGTCGCGGATGAGCTGCCGTCGAGCGGCCTCGGTGTCGGTCGCGGGACCGGGCGCCAGCCAGCGCATCAATTCGCGGACGGACCCCTCGACCTCGCCTCGGAAGAGGAGCCAGCTGTAGCGCGTCAGCGAGTCGCGGACCCGGTCCGGAAGCTGACCGACGATCCCGAAGTCGACGTAGCCGATCGCGTCGTCGGCCAGGACGAACAGGTTGGCCGGGTGGAGGTCGGCGTGGAAGTAGCCGAAGACATAGACCTGGTTGAGCATGTTCCAGTCGAGATGGCGGACGATCCGGTCGAGGTCGTGCCCGCGCGCGGCCAGCGCCTCGAGATAGGCCGTGTTGCCCTCGCGCTTGGCGACCATGATGTCGACCAGCGGGATGCCGGCGATGAACTCGGTGGTCAGCACACGTTCCGTCGTGTAGTCGCGGTGGACGCGTGCGATCCGTTCGAACTTGTCGCCTTTCGAGTTCTCGTACAGCAGGACCGCCTGGCGGGCCTCGACGAGGTAGTCGAGCTCATCGGCGGTCCAGCGCGCGAACTCATCGATGACCTCCCGGCTGCGGGTCGCCCCGAAGAGGTGCGTCCAATCGAGGATCCAGGTCATCCCGTACATCAGGTCGATGTCGGCCTGGAGCGTCTCGCGGATGCCCGGCCGCTGGACCTTGACGGCCACCCGCTCGCCGCTGTGGAGGACGGCGTGATGGACCTGGCCGATCGACGCGGCCGCGAGCGACTCTGGGGCGAAGGATCGGAACACCGTCTCGGGGTCGTCGCCGAGCTCCTGGCGGACGATCGCCCGGACCTCGGCGTACGAGAACGGCGCGACCTGGTTGAGGAGCTTGAACAGCTCGTCGCAGTAGGCGGCCGGCAACAGGTCGAAGCGGAGGGCCAGCATCTGGCCCAACTTGACCCACGCCCCGCCGAGCTGCTCGAAGGCGAGGCGCATGCGGACCGGTCCAGGGCGCCGGTCTGAGCCGGGCAGGTGGAGCGCCGGGCCGATGAAGAAGCGCAGGAAGACGGCCAGGACGTGCGAGACGCGGCGTGGATGCCGAAAGAGCGTCCTCACCTGGTGCTGCCCGGCGCACGGGCGCGGTGCCGCGCGATCGGGAACCGCTGGCTACGCGCTAGCCGGAGCCCCGGCGCCGAGCCGCGACGATCACGACGCCTCGTCATCCAGCGGGACGCGTCGGCGCCGGTTCGGCAGCGAGGTCTCCTCTTCCCATTCGCGACCGGCACGGACCATCTCTGCGAAGGTCCGCCGCGACCATCGATAGAAGACGTTCATGGCGCCTTCGGCGGCCAGCTGCCCCTCGCGCCCGTAGCGGACGCCCATCCGGACACCGTCCGCGATACGAGTCTCGCCTTCGTCGAAGGCATCCGCCAGTCGACGCTGCCGCAGCTGGCGGGCGTAGTCCTCGCGTTCTTCGGGACTGGGGCCCTCGAGCCACTGCTGGCGGCGCCGCTTCTCGCGGGCGACCCAGTCGTCGATCTCGGCCTGTGTCGGCTCGAGCCCGAGGGAGTCCTCGGTGGTGCCGTTGCCGGACATGGCGTCCCCCGACGCCTTGGCGGTCGAATCAGTCATGTCATCCACCCCTGGACTGGCCGCAAACAGTGCAACTCTCGCTCCGGAACGGCGAGTGTAGCCCTTCGAGGTCAGGTGGGCCAGACCCCCGGCCGCGGCGTCAACGACCGGACAGATCGAACCAGGTCGTCTTGAGCTGCGTGTAGCCGTCGAGGGCGTGAAGGCCCTTGTCCCGTCCGAAGCCTGACTGCTTGTAGCCCCCGAACGGCACGGTGATGTCGGCGGTGTCGAAGGTGTTGACCCACACGATCCCGGCCCGGATCAGACGCGACAGTCGATGGGCGCGATTGACGTCGCGGGTCCACAACCCGGCCGCCAGACCATACGGCGAATCGTCGGCGATCGCGATCGCCACATCCTCATCCTCGAACTCGGTCACCGTCAGCACCGGCCCGAAGATCTCCTCGCGCGCGACACGCATGCTGTTGGCGACACCATCCAGGATCGTCGGCTCGATGTAGTAGCCGCCGCTCTCCTCGCGGACCCGCGCCCCGCCGCTGACGACCTCGGCGCCCTCCTCGCGACCGAGATCCACATAGCCCAACACCTTGGCCAGCTGGCGCTCGTCGACGATCGAGCCGAGCCGCGTCCTGGGATCGAGCGGCTCGCCCGGGGTCAGCTTCCGACCGAAGTCCGCGATGCGTCCGACCAGCTCCTCGCGCACCGATCGGTGGACGACGAGGCGCGATCCCGCGTTGCAGGTCTGGCCGCTGTTGTAAAAGATCCCCCAGCCGATCGCGGAAGCCGCCGCCTCGAGGTCGCCGACGTCGGCCAGCACGACCTGCGGGCTCTTTCCACCTAGCTCGAGCGAGATGGCCTTGACGTCGGACTCGCCGACCGCGCGAAGCAGCGACCGGCCGACCTCGGTCGAGCCGGTGAAGGCGATCTTGTCGACTCCCGGGTGGCGGGCCAGCGCGTCGCCGATGACCGAGCCGGGGCCGGTCACGACGTTGAGGACGCCGTCCGGCAAACCCGCCTCGACGGCCAGCTCGGCCAGCCGCAACGCCGTGAGCGGCGACTGGCTGGCCGGCTTGAGGACGACCGAGTTGCCCGTGGCAAGGGCCGCGCCGAGCTTCCAGGCGGAGATGATCATCGGGTAGTTCCAGGGCACGATCGCGGCGACCACGCCGATCGGCTCGCGGGTGACCAGCGACAGCGCGTCCGGGCCGGTCGGGCCGATCTCGCCATACGCCTTGTCGATCGTCTCGGCATACCACTGGAAGGTGGTCGCGGCGCTCGGGATATCGACCCGGAGGGTGTCGCGGATCGGCTTGCCGACATCGAGCGATTCGAGCAGGGCCAGCTCGTCGAGATGCTCGCGAACGAGCGCGGCGAGACGGAGCAGGACGGCCTTGCGTGCGGCGGGTGGCTGGTCGCTCCAGCGGCAGTCGTCGAAGGAACGGCGGGCGGCGGCTACGGCTCGGTCGACGTCCTCGGCGCCACCTTCCGCCACGGCGGCGATGCGCGTCCCGTCGCGTCCGGCGATGTCGTCGAACGTCCGTCCCGAGGCGGCCGGCTCGAAGCGGCCGTCGATGAACAGCTCGGTCCGTGGCGTGATGGCGGCCGCGCGTGAGAGCCAGTCGGCCGCGGTGGCTGCCGCTTCTGCCGTCATGCCGCGTACCGCCGGACGGCGGCCTCATCCAGGATGATGCCCAGGCCGGGCGCTGCCGCCACACGCAGGATCCCGTCCGGTCCCGGGCGGATCGGCTCGGCGAGCATGAAGTCGCGGCGCTCCGGGGTCCAGCCGGGCGGGTCGTACGGGAACTCGATGAACGGCCCGCCACCGACCCCTGCCGCGACGTGGAGGTTGGCCAGGAGCCCGATGCCGTTCGTCCAGGTGTGCGGCGTGAACCAGCGGTTGCGCGCCAGCGCGAGCTCGGCGAGCGTCCGCGTCCGGGACATCCCGGCGGCCAGCACAACGTCGGGCTGGTGGACGTCGAAGGCGTCGGCATCGAGGGCCGCCACGAGCTCGGTGAAGGTCCGGGTCATCTCGCCACCCGCGATCCGGACGCCCGGCGCCGACGCCCGCAACGCCGCGAGCCCGCGGAGGTCCGATCCGGCGAGCGGCTCCTCGAGCCACAGGACGTCAAGCTCGGCCAGTCGGACGGCGATCTCGCGCGCGGCGACCGGGTCGATCGACGGCGACCGGTCGCCGGCCATCCGCCAGCCCTGATTGAGGTCGACCATGATGGCCATCGAATCGCCGACCGCATGGCGCGTCGCGGTGACCGCGGCCACCCCCTCGTCGAGCCGGCGCGGATCGATCCGGATCTTGAGCGCGCCGAACCCCTCTTCGCGCAACCGGAGCGCCGATTCGGCGCGCTGGGCCGGGTCCAGGAGGCTGCCGCACGAGGCATACGCCGGGATGCCATCCGTGGCACCGCCGAACAGGGTCGCGACCGGGAGACCGGCCACCTGGCCGACGATGTCCCACAGCGCCGCCTCGAGCGGCCAGTAGCGACAGGCGTGGAAGTCGATCGTCTCGAGCGTCCGGACGTGCCGCGCGACCGCCAGCGGGTCTGTGCCGAGGAACAGGTGCTCGAACGCCGCGAAGCCGTCCATCGTGTCGCCCGACCCGATCCCGACCACGCCCTCGTCGGTCTCGACCCGGACGATGGTGGCCGCGAAACTCCGCCGCGGCTCGGGGTCCCAGGCGGCCGCGAACGGCGGGTCGAGCGGCACGACGAGGTGCTCGAGGCGGATGGCGGTGATGCGCACGGACGGAGTATCGCGCACGGACCGACGATGAGCGCGGTGGTCCGTGCGCGGTTGGGCCCGGTTCCGTTGACAGTGGGGTGGGCCGCCAGTACCGTTCCGAGACACTCGGCGGTCCGGCTGGAGGATGCGCGCATTTGCCGGTAGTCGGGTGATCTTGCGAACGAAGCTCTTTGTGCTCGTCGCCGCTGGTCGTGCTCGCTGGAGGACCCACCGCCATGGACTATTCCGAGCTTGACAAGGTTCGCCGCTCGACAACACCGCTGCAACTCGACGTCGTCGAGTCGTTCGCCCGCGGACGGATCAGCCGACGCGAGTTCATCAAGCGCGGCACGATCATCGGGCAGTCGATGGCCTCGATCAGCGCGGTCATCGCCGCCTGCGGTGGGACCACGACAAGCCCCAGTGCGTCGACGGGCGGCGGGGCCAGCGCCCCAGCTGGCTCCGCGGGCGCAAGCGCTCCCGCGGCATCCGGCGCGGCCGGTGGCACGATCCGGGTGGCCGCCCAGCGGCCGAAGGGCGCCCTCGATCCGGTCGCGATGGTGGACCTGACGAGCTACGGAATCACCGCCCAGTCGCTCGAGTTCCTGTGCACCCTGAGCGCCGACGCCTCGGACATCGCGCCGGGCCTCGCGCTGTCGTGGACGCCGGACAGCACCAACGCGGTCTGGACGTTCAAGCTTCGGACGGGCGTCACCTGGCATGACGGGACCCCGTTCACGGCCGACGACGTCGTGGCTACGATGGAGCGCCTGGTCACCGCCGGTAACTCGGGCCTCAAGGGCGTGATCGCGGCCGGTTCGGCCGTCGCCACCGACGCGAACACGGTCACCTTCACGCTCGTCAGCCCGAACGGCAACTTCCCCTACCTCGTCTCGGTCTTCAACGCCCAGTCGCTGATCACGCCGAAGGCCTACGCCGCGGGCACGACGCTCGACAAGGCGGCGGCCGGGACCGGGCCGTTCAAGCTCACCAAGTACGACGTCGCGTCCGGCGCGACCTTCGTCCGCAACGACACGTGGTGGGGTGGCAAGACCCCGCTCGATGGCGTCGAATTCATCTTCTTCGACGACACCGGATCGATGGTCACGGCGTACCAGGGCGGCCAGATCGACGCCCTCGTGCAGTTCGACGTCCTGTCTGGCGCTCCACTCTTCACCGATGCGAACTTCACGGTGGTCGAGACCCCGACCACCAACCACCGCCAGATCTGGATGCGCGCCGACACGGGCGCCTTCGCCAAGAAGGAGGTCCGCCAGGCCTTCGCCCTGACGATGGACCGGCCCGCGCTCATCCAATCGCTGTTCAAGGGCAAGGCGGTCCCGGCCAACGACCATGTCATCGCCCCGTTCTACCCGTACTTCAGCGACACCGTCACGCAGCGTGTCCAAAACATCGACATGGCCAAGCAGCTGCTGGCGACCGCGGGCGTGACGGATCTCAAGGTCACCCTGCAGTACGGCAAGCTCAACGAGATCCCGGACCTCGCCGTCCTGCTCCAGAGCCAGGCCGCCCCGGCCGGCATCACGATCACCCCGGCGGGGACGGACAACGGCGCGTTCTACGGCGCGCAGTGGTGCCCGGACGCCCCCGCCGATCCGCCATGCTCAGGCGCCGCGGAATTCGGCATCGTGGATTATGGCCACCGACCGACCCCGGACGTCTTCCTGAACTCGGCGTTCAAGTCGAAGGGCGTCTGGAACTCGTCGCAGTACTCGTCGGCAGCGTTCGACTCGGCCTTCTCGGATTTCCAGAAGGCGGTCGGCGTCGACGCTCAGAAGGCGGCCTGCGCCAACATCGAGAAGGTCCTGAACGACGACGTGCCGGTCGCGATCCCGTACTTCTACAACTACCTGTCCGGCAACGCGAAGACGTTCCAGGGCGTCTACACGTCGGCGCTCGGCCAGATGTTCCTGTCGTCCGCGTCAAAGGTCGGCTAACCGCGGCATGCGGCGGCGGCTCGATGCCCCGCCCCATCTCCGATTTCGACACCCCCGCGTGGTGAGGGCATGACCCGCTACTTCTCGCGCCGGTTGGTCCTGTCCCTCATCACGTTGTGGCTGCTCGCGACGATCGTCTTCGTCATCACCAACATGCTGCCGTCCGACGTTGCTCGGACGATCCTGGGGCCCTTCGCCCCGCAGGAGAGCGTGGATGCCCTCAACCAGCGGCTCGGGACCGACCGACCGCTGATCGTCCAGTACGTGGACCAGATCCGGAAGCTCGTCACCCTCGACTTTGGCGACTCCTTCGTCTCGCAACGAGCGGTCCTGCCCCAGATCCTCGACGCAGTCGGACGCTCGGCCAAGCTCGCTGGGCTGGCCCTCCTCATCACCATCCCGATCAGCATCGCCGCCGGGGTCTTCGCGGCCACGCGACGTGACCGAAAGATCGATCGGGGCATCGTCCTGCTCGGTGTGACCTCGTCCTCCATCCCGGAGTTCATCACCGGGACCATCCTGGTCGTGGTCGTCGGGGTCCAGCTCAAACTGTTGCCCGTCCTCGCGACGCCACCACCGAACGCGGACGTCCCCACCCAGATCCGCTACCTGCTCATGCCCGCCGTCGCGATGGCGATCGTCTACTTCGGCTACATCGCCCGGATGGCGCGCGCCGGCACGATCGAGGTCCTCGGGTCCGACTACATCCGGACCGCGACCATGAAGGGCCTGTCGACCACCCAGACGATGCGCCGGCACGTCCTGCGCAACGCCCTCATCCCGACCGTGGCCGTCATCGCCGTCCAGATCGGCTACCTGTTCGGCGGCATCATCGCGGTCGAGAAGATCTTCAACTACAACGGCATGGGCGCGACGATGCTGTTCGCCGCCCAGCACAAGGACCTGCCGATGCTGACAGCGGGCGTCATCGTCATCGGGATCGTCTACATGGTCGCGACGCTCGGGGCCGACATGATCACGGCCTGGATGAACCCGCGGATCCGTCTGGACGCCGACCGATGATCGACGTCACCGTCACCCCGGAGTCGATCGCCGCCGGGCCCGTCGGGCCGACCCAGACGTCCGAGCGCTCGGTCGCTCGGCGCGAGACGATCAAGCTCTTGCTCCGGCGGCCCGCCTTCATCATCGGGAACATCATCGTCATCGGCTGGATCATCTGTGCCGTCCTCGGCACGAGAATCACGCCGTACGACCCGTTCAACGACTTCGGGGTAGGACACCAGCCGCCGAGCGCGGAGCACCTGTTCGGCACCGACCGGCTCGGCCGGGACGTCCTCTCGCGGGTCATGGTCGGCGCCCGCGACGTCCTGATCATCGCCCCCCTGGCGGCGCTGTTCGGCGTGGTCGCCGGGACCACTCTGGGTCTGATCATGGGCTTCTATCGGGGCGCGGTGGACGACGTGCTGAGCCGCATCGTCGAGGCGTTCCTAGCCTTGCCGGTCATCCTCGTCGCCTTGCTGGCCCTCGTCGTCCTGGGGACGTCACCGATCGTGGTCATCTTCGTGGTCGGGATCCTGTTCACACCGATCGTGGCCAGGACGGTCCGATCGGCTGTGCTGTCTGAACGGCAGCTCGACTACGTCACGGCGGCCCGTCTCCGCGGTGAGAGTGGCTGGTTCATCCTGTCCCGCGAGATCTTCCCCAATGTCCTGGGTCCGACGGTCGTCGAGATGACGGTCCGCTTTGGCTATGCGATCTTCACCGTGGCGACCCTGTCGTTCCTCGGCGTAGGCCTCCAGCCGCCGTCGCCGGACTGGGGGCTCAGCGTCAGCGAGGAATATTCGAACATGATCGGCGGGATCTGGTGGTCGACGCTCTTCCCCGCCCTGGCCATCGCCAGCACGGTCGTGGCGGTCAATCTCATCGCCGACTCGCTCCAGTCCGTGCTCAACGAATGACGATCGACAGCGCGCCCGTTCGCCCGGCCACTGACGTGGCGGCAGCCGCCGCGCCCGCGGCGCTCCGTGTCGAGGACCTGTCGCTGGCGTATATCGTGCGCGGGATCCTGCGCCCGGTCCTGCGCGGCGTCTCCTTCGAGATCCGGCCCGGCGAGTCTTATGGCCTCGTCGGCGAATCGGGCTGCGGCAAATCGACTACGGCCTACGCTGCCGTGCGCTACCTGCCACGGAATGGGCGGATCACCGGCGGGCGGATCCTGGTCTCGGGCAATGACATCACGAAGATGAGCGACGAAGAGGTCCGCCAGTTCCGGACCCGCCACGCCTCGATGGTCTATCAGGATCCGGGCGCCGCACTCAATCCGACGACCAAGATCGGCCCGCAGGTCGTCGAGGCGTTCACCATCCTCGGCCAGAGCAGACAACAGGCCGAGGAGAGTGCGCTCAAGGCGCTCCATCGCGTCCAGATCGCCGATCCGGAAGCGGTCGCGCAGCGATACCCGCACCAGCTGTCGGGCGGGATGCTCCAGCGCGTCGTGATCGCGATCGCGCTTGCCTCGGATCCGAAGCTGCTCGTGCTCGACGAACCGACGACGGGCCTCGACGCGACGGTCGAGGCGAGCGTGCTCGACCTCGTGCGCTCGCTCCAGGCGGAGACGAATGCCGCGGTCCTGCTGATCGCCCACAACCTCGGCGTCATCCGGACGCTGTGCGACCGCGTCGGGGTGATGTACGCCGGCAAGATCGTCGAAGAGGGCGATGCGGCGTCGGTGTTCGCCCAGCCCCAGCATCCATACACCCTGGGCCTGCTCAGATCGCTGCCCCGCCGCGGTATCCGCAAATCTGAGCGCGCACTCTCGACCATCCCGGGCAATCTTCCTCAGATCGGCACGGATCTGCCCACCTGCGTGTTCGTGGATCGCTGCCAGCTCGCCGATGACCTGTGCCGGACCGTCGTGCCCCCGATCGTCGATGTCGGCAAAGGGCAGTGGACGCGCTGCCATCATCGCGACCGGCTTGGCGAGATGGTCGAGCCGCCGTCGATCGTTGGCGAGGACACCGTCCACGGCGATCTCGCGCTGTCCGTCGACCACATGTCCAAGACATTCCACCAGAGCGGCCACGACGTACCAGCGCTTGTCGGCGTCGATCTCCAGCTATACGACGGTGAGACGCTCGGTCTCGTCGGCGAGTCTGGCTCCGGCAAGTCGACGCTGGCGAAGACGATCCTCGGCATCGAGAGTCCGGACGTCGGCAGTACCCTCGAGCTCGGTGAGCATGCCCTCGCGGCCAAATCGAGTAACCGACCGACGGCGGACAAGCGCTCGATCCAGATGGTGTTCCAGAACCCGGACTCGGCGCTCAACCGGGGGTGGACGGCGCGGCACATCCTGTCTCGTTCAGTGAGCAAGCTCACCGGGCTCAAGGGCAAGGCGGTCAACGAGCGGGTCGACAAGCTCGCGGCCGACCTGCGCCTGACGCAGCGGCATCTTGACCTCAAGCCGCGTCAGCTGTCGGGCGGGCTCAAGCAGCGTGTCGCGATCGCCCGGGCGTTCGCCGGCGACCCACGGATCGTGGTGGCCGACGAGCCGACGAGCGCGCTCGATGTCTCGGTCCAGGCCGCCATCCTGAACCTGCTCTCCGAGCTCCAGCTCAAGAGCAAGACCAGCTACCTGTTGATCTCGCACGACCTCGGCGTGATCCGCTATCTCGCCGACCGGATCGCCGTGCTCTACCTCGGCCGGATCATGGAGGTCGGCGACTCGGAGACGGTCTTCCGCGGGCCCAACCACCCGTACACCGAAGCGCTGCTGTCCGCTGTGCCCAACGTCGACGGCGAGGACCGGCGGCGGATCATCCTCGAGGGCGAGATCCCGAGCCCAACCAACCCGCCGACCGGCTGCGTCTTCAACACCCGCTGTCCGCGTGTCATCAGGGGCCTGTGCGAGGTCACCGAGCCGCCACTCATCGAGGTCGAGCCTGGCCACCTGATGAGCTGCCACATCCCGCTCGAGGAACTGCGCCGGCTTCAGCGGCGGTCCGCGGACGCCGACGCGCCGGTACTAACGACGCCAGGGGCGCCCGAGCAGTCGGACGAGGTGGCCGTGGTCACGGTCCCGACGCCCGAGGATGTCCTGCTCTCGACGCCACCGCCCCCCGAGACTGGCGCGACGCCCGCCCCGCCGGCCACGCCCGAAGACGAGCAGCCCCCGGCACCCGGCTCCTAGAGCGTCAGCGCGATCCGGCGGCCGTCGTAGATGGCGGCATGGATGTTGCGGCTCGCGACGGCGTCGCCGATGCGGAACAGCTGGTACGTGCCGCCCGGGTTGACGATTCGTTCCTGCGGGCGACCCGCGACAAAGGCATCCAGACCAAGCTCCCCGTCGTTGGAGGAACCGCCCGTGAGCTCGAGGTAGAGCTCGTCGTTGGGCAGCGTGCCGTGCTCGACGACGACCTGGTCGACGACGCGCTGCGTAGTCGTTCGCGTGTAGTCGTTCGAGAGGTCGGCCTCGAGGCGGCCGTCTGGCATGCGCCGGACCGCGACCAGCCGGTGATCCGGTGTCAGCCGCACGCCGGCGGCGTAGAACGTGCCGAGATACGCCGGGTAGGCCGTCCCCGTCACCTCCTGCCCGACGTGGCGGTCTGGGGAGACGATCTCGACCGATGAGCCGGCGGCGACCATCCGCTCGGCGCACGACAGGGCGTCCTCCGTTCCGTGGTCGTCGAACAGCAGGACCTCGCCGCGCGTTGGCGCGATCGCCCCGCCGACGATGTCCCAGGTGCTGACCACGAGGTCCTCGCCCTCGGTCAGGGCGGGCATCCGTGGCCGACCGCCGGTGGCCACGATCACGACATTCGGGCCGACAGCCGCGATGCCCGCCGCGTCCGCGACGGTCCCCAGGCGCAGGTCCACACCCGCGTGGCGGCACTCCGACGCGAGCCAGTCGACGATCCCGAGCAGGTCGGTCCGCCGGGCCGTCGCTCGCGCGGCCAGCACGACCTGCCCGCCCGTCTTGTCGGCCGCCTCGAACAGCGTGACGGCGTGGCCCCGTTCCGCCGCGACCCGGGCGGCCTCCAACCCCGCTGGCCCACCCCCGATGACGACCACCGTCCGACGGGGCCCCTCGGACCGCGGCGTCAGGTGCGGGATGGACTCCTCGCGCCCCGTCGCCACGTTCTGGATGCACAGCGAATCCAGACCCAGGTACAGCCGATTGATGCAGTACGACGCCCCGACACAGGCCCGGATCCGGTCCGACTCCCCGGCCACCAGCTTGCGGACGATGTGCGGATCGGCCATATGCGCCCGCATCATCCCGACCATGTCGACCAGCCCTTCGGCGATCGCGTAGCGGGCGGTCGCGACATCGGCGATCCGGTTCGCGTGGAAGATCGGCAGGTTCACCCGCTCGCGGAACCGCCCGGCGAACTCAAGTGCTGGTCCGAGCGGCGTCCCGAGCCCCGGGATGACGTGCGAGATCGCCTCATCGGTCGCGATGGAGCCCTTGACGATGTTGATGAAGTCGATCGTCCCGGTGTTCGCGAGGGTCCGGGCGATCTCGAGCCCGTCGGACTCGGTCAGGCCGCCCGGGACATCCTCGCCGCCGGTCATCCGGATGCCGACGATGAACTCGTCACCGACCGCGCGCCGGATGGATTCGAGCACCTCGATCGAGAACCGCATCCGGTTCACCAGCGACCCGCCATAGCGATCGCTGCGCTTGTTGACAAGCGGCGTCCAGAACGAGTCGATCAGGTGCCCGTAGGCCTCGATTTCGAGCCCGTCGAGCCCGCCTTCCTTGCAGCGCCGGGCCGCCTCGCCGAAGGCCGCGACCACGCGCCGGATGTCCGCCTCCTCCATCGCCTTGGGAAACGACCGGTGCGCCGGCTCGCGGATCGACGACGGCGCGATCGTGGGCAGCCAGTCCCCATCGTCGGAGACGGTGCGCCGGCCCATGTGGGTGAGCTGGATCATGGTGGCCGTGCCGTGCGCGTGCATCCGGTCGGCCAGCTCGCGAAGCCACGGGATGATCTCGTCGTCGCCGGCATAGAGCTGACCGAACACCGGCGGCGAATCCGGCGCGACGTTGGTCGACCCCCCGAACATCGAGAGGGCGATCCCGCCCTTCGCCTTCTCCTCCTGGTAGAGCTGGTAGCGCAGCTTCGGCTTGCCGTCCTCGGCATAGGCCGGCTCGTGGGCCGGGCTCATGATCCGGTTACGGAGCGTGAGGTGACGCAGCTGGAACGGCTGGAGGAGTGGGTCGGTCGTCGTCATCGATGGCTCGGCGCGCCGCTATCGGTCGCCTAGACGTCAGAATCCGGGAAGCTCGCCTTGCGCTCGTCCATCCAGGCGACCAGGGCCTCGTGGATGCCTTCATCGAGCGGCGGCATCTCGTACTCGGCCAGGCGCTTCTTCCAGCGGACGTTCGCGCGCTGCGCGGCATCGAGCCCGCCGTCGAGCTCCCACTGCTCGAAGCTGTCGTTGTTCGAAAGCTCGGAGCGCCAGAAAGCGTCCTCGAAGTTGGCCAGGGTGTGCGGCGAACCCAGGAAATGCTGGCCCGGCCCACCGGCCAGCATGGCGTCGAGCGCATAGCCGTTGTCGGTGACGTCGACGCCGGCGATGTAGGCGCCGGCCATCGAGGCCTGGTCCTCATCGAGGATGAACTTCTCGTAGCCGATGGCCAGGCCGCCCTCCAGCCAGCCCGCGGTGTGGAGGTTGAAGTTGACCCCGGCCTGCATCGTGGCCATGAAGCTGATCGCGCTCTCGTAGGCGGCTTGGTAGTCCGGGAGCTTCGAGGCCGTGAAGTTGCCGCCGCTCCGGAACGGCACGTTGAGTCGGCGGGCGAGCGCGGCCAGCACGAACAGCACCAGCTGCGGCTCCGGTGTCCCGAACGTCGGCGCGCCCGTCTGCATCGACATCGAGGAGGCGAACGAACCGAAGATGACCGGCGCGCCGGGTCGGACGATCTGACAGAACGCCATCCCCGCGAGCGCCTCGGCGAGCGTCTGGGTCGCCTGGGCCGCCACGGTCACGGGCGCCATCGCGCCACCCAGGATGAACGGCGTGATGAGCATGATCTGGTTGGCCGCCGCGTACGCCCGCGCCGACCCGAGCATGTTGAAGTCCCACGACATCGGCGAGTTGGCGTTGGCCAGACCCATGATGACGTGCTCGCGTTCCAAGGTCTCGGCGCCGAACACGATCCGCGCCATCTCCACGGAATCCTGAGCACGGCTGGGATGGGTGACCGAGCCCATGAACGCCCGGTCCGAGTAGCGGATGTGGCTGTAGACCATCTCGAAATGGCGCTTGTTGACCGGCAGATCCACCGGCTCGCACAACGTGCCGCCGCCATGGTGGAGCGTCCGGCTCGTGTAGGTGAGCTTCACGAAGTTGCGGAAGTCCTCGATCGTCGCGTAGCGCCGGCCATCGTCGAGATTGTGGATGAATGGCGAGCCATAGGTCGGCACCAGAACCATGTACGGATCGCCGATCTGGACGCTCCGGGCCGGGTTCCGGGCACGCTGGGTGAACAGGGCGGGCGCCGTCGCCATCACGAGCGATCGGCACATCCCGCGCGGGAAGCGGACCCGTTGGCCCTCGATGTCCGCCCCCGCGCCGCGGAAGATCTCGACCGCTTCGGGGTAGTTGACGATCTCGATGCCGACCTGCTCGAGGAGGGTGTCGGCGTTGGCCTCGATCTGCTCGAGCCCCTCGGTCGAGATGACCTCGACGGGCTGGAGCTTCCGGGTCAGGTACGGCAGCGTGTCCATCGTCCGGGCGAGGCGCTCGGTCTGACGGGCGGCGCGACCGCGACGAACCGACGGGTGTTCGAGGTCCGGAGCGGTCATCGGGTCCTCCAGGTTTGCGGTGCGCCGCGACGCGAGTTCGTGCCATGACCATGGTACGGCGCACGCTGCCGATGTCAGAGCCGGCGCGCCAGCTCTCGGCCCTCGAAGAACGCGAGGCTCGCCCGCCGCGGCGCGACGGCGTCACCGATCTGGTGGAAGGCAACGCCGCGGGCGGCCAGCGCCGTCGCGAGGCCGGTCTCGGCGACGGGTGTCTCGGCGATGACGAGCGCGTCCGCCTCGAGCGTGGACATGTCGCCCGTGAGCGTTGAGTGGATCGTCGCCACGCCCTCGCCCCAGCTAAGGACCGTCGCCGACGTCAGCATCCGGCCGCCGGCCGCCACGAAGCGGCGCCGGAGCGGACCGTCGGCGGCGCTGTGGAAGAGACCGCCGGCGACGACGGCCGAGGCGGTCAGGATCGTCACGTCGTGACCGGCCTCGGCAAGGAAGAGCGCCGTGCCCAGCCCCCGCCAGTCATCGAGGTCATCGAGCACGAGGACGCGCTGGCCGGGCGCCTCGGCGCCATCGAGGACTGCCTGGATCGAGAAGACACCGGCGCCTTCGACGCCCGGCAGGCGATCGACCAGCGGCAGCCGTCGCTGGAAGCCGGTACCGGGCGGGCGGGAGCCGGTGGCCACGACGACTTCGTCCGCGCCGGCGGCGGCGACATCGTCGGGTCCGGCCCCGACGCCGAGCCTGACATCGACATCGAGGGTCTCCAGGCGGCGTGCATACCAGGCGAGCAGGTCCGTGATCTGGCCGCGCGATGGCTGGAGCCCGGCCAGTCGGAACTGGCCGCCCAGCGCCGGCCCGCGTTCCAGCAGGGTGACCCCGTGACCGCGACTGGCCGCCACCCGGGCCGCCTCGAGCCCGGCCGGACCGCCACCGACCACGAGCACCTGCCGCGGGTTCGCGGCGGGCGCGAACCGGTCGCCGTCCCATTGCCACTCTCGCCCCGCGGAGGGATTGACCAGGCACGAGATCCAGTAGTCCCGCGATCGGCGGCCCCAGCACAGCTGGTTGCACGAGATACACGGCCGGACGTCTCCGGCGCGCCCGGCCCGGGTCTTGGCGACCAGGTGCGGGTCGGCGATCTGGCCACGGACGATGCTGACCATGTCGGCGTGCCCGGCGGCGAGGACGGCCTCGGCCGCCTCGGGCGTCCGGATGTGGCTCTCGGCCTGGACCCTGGCGTGCCGCACGACGGCCTTGAGGGCGGCCGCGAACGGCTCGCCGAGCCGCTGCTCGTAGAGCGATGGCGGGATGATCTGGTGGAAATCAAAGTACGAACCGGTCCCGCACGTCACGTAGTCCATCAACCGCCGCTCGTCGTGCCAGGCGACGATCTCGGCCAGCTGCGCGACCGATGGCATCGCCTCGGAGCCCGGGTCGGCGCTGACCGCCAGGCCGATGATGAAGTCGTCCCCGCAGCGCTCGCGGATCCGCCCTAGGACTTCCGCGGAGAACCGCATCCGGTGCTCGAACGAGCCGCCCCATTCGTCCTCGCGGCGATTGGACCACGGTGCCCAGAATTGGTCGACCACGGCGTGGTAGGCCGCGAAGACCTCGACGCCATCGAAGCCGCTCGCCTGGGCGCGTGCGGCTGCCGCGACGAACCCCACGATCAGCGCCTCGACCTCGTCCGTCGTCATGGCGTGGCTGCCATCGGCGTCGTGGTACGACGGCAGCCCCGAGGGCGACCAGTTGGGCGCGAACGAATTGTCCGCGTCGCCGTGCTGGCCGACGTGGTAGAGCTGGTGGACCATGACGATGTCCGGGTTGGCCGCCCGGCAGGCGTCGGTGAGGCGACGGAAGGCGGGGATGATCGCATCGTCGTCGTGCCGGAAGTTGCCCCGGGTCAGGACGCCCGTCGGGTGGATCGGCACCGGCTCGACGACGATCATCCCGGCGCCACCCAGGGCGCGCTCGCGGTAGTAGCCGATGTGCCGATCGCCGGGCAGCCCATCCTCGGCCATGTTCGCGGTGTGGGCACCGAATGTGATCCGGCTGGTAAGCGTCCGGTGGCGGAGCTCGAGCGGCTCGAAGACGTGCGCGAACTCGTCCGTCATCGGATCAGGATCCCTCGGCGTGTCCGGCTGCCTCGGGGTCGGCGGTCCGTGTGGCTGTCGCGGCGTCGGAACCGCGCATGACGGGCTGCGCCTGGGCGGCAAGTGCCGCCCCAAGCGCCTGCTTGCTCGCCTCGGCCACCGCAGCATCGGCCACGACCTGCGCCGCGCCCCGCCGGCGCCGGGCCAGCAGCGCGATCACGCCACCGATCGAGGTCGTGGCCAGGATCACCACGTGGACGAGCAGACCCAGCGCGAACGCCTCATCGCGTGGGATCCCGAACCCGGCCGCAATCTGGACCACGGTCAGTTCGAAGGTGCCGACAAATCCCGGCCCGGCCGGGATGATCGTCACCAGGGCGACGCCGCTCGTCATCAGGGCCGCCTGGGCCACCGACAGCTCGACACCGACCGCCTGGCCGGCCACCAGGAACGTGGCGATCGAGGCGGCCCAGGCCACGGCACTGAAGAACAGCGCAGCGACCAGCGTCCGGGGTTTGCCGGCCACGGCCAGGCCCTCGCGCAGCCGGCGGGCCAGCTCGAGGACCCGTGGCCAGCGCGCGATGATCTCGGTGACCCGGCTCGCGCCCGGCAGACGATGCGCCATGATGCCGAGCCCGAGGACGATGACCAACAGCGACACGAAGGCGAGACCCAGCAGCACCGCGCTGCTCATCACGCCCCGGACACTCAGCACGAGGACCGCCAGTGAGGCGATCGCGACGACGATGACCGTGTCGACGACGCGCTCGACGACGACCGTGCCAAGGACCGTCGTCCGGCTCAGACCCTCGCCCTCGCCCAGGGCGTGGCTTCGGTAGAGCTCGCCCAGCCGCGCGGGCAGGACATTGTTGGCGAGATAGCCGATGTACGTGTAGCCGAGGACGCGCCGGTACGGCAGCGGCGCGATCGGTGCCAGCAGGGCCCGCCAGCGGGCGCCTCTCGCCGCGATATCGATCGTCGCCGTCACCAGCATCACCGCGATCCAGGCCGGCGACGCCGTGCGCAGGACCTCGAAGGCCGCCCCGACATCGACCGACTGGAGGAGGATCCACAGCGCGACGACGCTGACGGCGATGCCGATCGTGCCCCGCAGCAGCGAGTTCCGGCTGATCGACATCGGGCGGTTCAGTCCGGCCGGCGAGCGGAGAGCTTGCGCGAGCGCCGGACGCGCAGGCGGTGGAGCACGTAACGGGCGACCACCCGGAGCGTCGAGAGGCCATACACAACGCTGCGCCGGAAGCCGACCGAGGACGCCTCCTCGAAGTAGCGCGTCGGGACGGCTACCTCACCGATCCGCGTCGCCATCCCCGCCGCCACGACCTGGGCGATGAGCTCCTGGTCGAAGACGAAATCGTCGCTGTTGAGCTGATACGGGACGGTCTCGAGCAAGCGCCGGCTGTAGGCGCGGAGGCCTGTGTGGTACTCGGACAGATGGAGCCCGAACGCCAGGTTCTCGAGCCCCGTCAGGAACCGGTTGCTGATGTACTTCCAACGCGGCATCCCGCCGGCCAGCGGGTCGCCCAGGAACCGGCTGCCGAGCATCAGGTCGTGCGTCCCGTCGGCGATCGGCGCGATCAGGGCCGGGATCCGCGTCGCGTCGTACTGGTAGTCGGGATGGAGCATCACCACGATGTCGGCGCCAGCCGCCAGTGCCGCGTCGTAGCACGTCTTCTGATTGCCGCCGTAGCCGCGGTTCTGGCTGTGGATGATGACATCAAGGCCGAGCTGCCTGGCGATGTCGACGGTCTCGTCACGCGACACGTCGTCGACGAGGATGATCTTGTGGACGATCTCGTGCGGGATGTCGGCATACGTCCGCTCCAGCGTCCGCGCCGCGTTATAGGCGGGCATGACGATGACCAGGCGCGGTAGCACGGCGGGCTCGGGGTTGGGCACGGGCGAAGGGTACCCCAGCCGACGATCGGGCCGGTCACGAGTGCGTCATCGGCATGTGAGACGATGCGCGTCGGATCAGCAGCTTCGAGGGTAGGGCCCACCATGTTCGAACGACTCTTCGGCGCCAAGGAGCAGGACCCGGCCGTCGTCGGGCGGATCCCGCCCGGCCAGTACAAGACGGACAAGTTCCCGGTCCTCCATTACGGCTCCGTCCCGCATACGGACCTGGCGACCTGGGACTTCAAGATCTGGGGCGAGGTGGACTCGCCGTTCACCCTGACCTGGGACCAGCTCAAGGCGCTGCCGCGCAAGACCGTCAACACCGACATCCACTGCGTGACACGCTGGTCCAAGCTGGATACGACCTGGGAGGGCGTCCCGATCCAGACGATCCTCGAGATGGCCGGCGTCCGACCGAGCGCGACGCACGTCGTCTCGCACGCCGAACAGGGCTACACGGCCAACGTGCCCCTGAGCATCCTCGATGACGACGATGTCCTG
>JBBQVJ010000010.1:0-24130 GCA_038211705.1 Candidatus Limnocylindrales bacterium
GAGCAGTTTCGTGAGCTCAACGACCGCCAGCTGCGCGAGATGCTCGGCCGGCTCGATGCCGCCGAGCTCGACGTGATCGCCCGATCCATCGACATCTTCGGGCGCGCGCTCGACCGCGCCGCCGATCCGACACCGACCCAGCGGGAGAACCGACCGTGAACCGTCTCAGCCGAATCGCCGTCGAGAAGCGGAGCGTCACCCTGCTCTTCGCCGTGGCCCTGTTCGTGGCCGGCATCTCGGCCTGGGGCAGCCTCAAGCAGGAGCTGCTGCCCGATATCGAGTTCCCGGTCATCACGGTCGTGGCGCCCTACCCGGGCGCCGGCTCGACCGACGTCACCGAGCAGGTGAGCCGGCCGATCGAACGTGCCATCGGGGCGGTGCCGCGGCTCGAGTTCATCCAGTCGACCTCGTCGAACTCGATCTCACTGGTCGTCACGCAGTTCGCATTCGGGACTAATGTCGGCGCGACGACCGCCGCCATCCAGGACGCACTCGCCAAGGCCGCCCTCCCGGAGTCGGTCACGCCGACCGTCCAGGCCCTCAACATCAACGCCTCGCCGGTGGTCATCTCGTCGATCGCCGCCACCGACGCCAACGGCCTCGACGAGGTCGCGACCATCGCCCGGACCGAGATCGCGCCTGAGATCGCCGCCATCGAGGGCGTCGCCCGGGCCGACCTGACCGGCGGTCTCGAGACCCGTCTGGCCGTGACCCTGGACCCGGCCAAGCTCGCCGCGGCGGGTCTCTCGACCCAGCAGGTCGTCGCCGTCCTCGGTGCCAACAACCTCACCCTGCCATCCGGTCAGCTGCCGGCCGACGGGTCGCGGATCCCCGTCTCGACGATCGGCCGGCTGGCCACCGCGGCCGAGATCGAGGCGCTGGTCGTGGGCTACGCCGGAACGCCACCCGCGAAGACCCCGGTCACCATCGCCGACGTCGGCACCGTCGCCCTCGACGCGGTCGCCACGACCGGCTTCGGCCGGACTAACGGCCAGCCGGCGCTGACCCTGACGGTGTCCAAGACCTCCAATGCGAACACGGTCGAGGTCGCCGATGCCGTCCAGGCCAAGCTCGCCGAGATCGCCGCCCGCCACACCGACCAGCTGACCGTCGCGACGGTCCAGGACCTGTCCGTCTTCATCAAGGAGTCACGCGACGGCCTGCTGCGCGAGGGTGGCCTCGGCGCGGTCTTCGCGATCATCACCATCTTCGTCTTCCTGCTCAGCCTTCGCGCCACGATCGTGGCCGCGATCAGCATCCCGCTCTCGATCCTGACGGCCCTGGTGCTGATGCAGCTGACCGGGGTCACCATCAACATCATGACCCTGGGCGGTCTCGCGGTCGCCGTCGGCCGGGTGGTCGATGACGCGATCGTCGTCCTCGAGAACATCTACCGTCACCGCTCACTCGGCGAGGACCGCCGGACCGCGGCCATCAACGGACCCAGGGAAGTCGCGGGCGCCATTACCGCCAGTACGCTGACGACGGTCGCCGTCTTCCTGCCGCTCGGCTTTGTCGGCGGGCTCGTCTCGCAGTTCTTCCTGCCCTTCGCCCTGACCGTGACCTTCGCACTCTTGGCCTCGCTCGTGTGCGCCCTGACCGTCGTGCCGGTGCTGGCGTACTTCCTGATCGACCGGGTCAAGCTCCAGGTCGACGCCAACGGCGAGCCGATCCGGTCGATCTGGGTGCGTGCGTACACGCCCGTGATCCGCTTCGTGCTGCGTGGCCGTTGGACCAAGGTTGGCGTCGTCGCCGCGGCCGGCATCCTGTTCTTCGCCTCGGCGGCGCTGGCGCCGCTGATCCCCACCCAGTTCATCAATGCCGGCTCGGAGAAGACGCTCGTCGTCACCGTCGCACCGCCCACCGGCGCGAGCTCCGACGCGGTGCTGGCCAAGGCGGTCGAGGTCGAGACGATCCTGCTCACGGACGGCTCGGTCACCCTCGTCCAGACGAGCATCCCGGGTGAGGGCGACACCAGCTCGCAGGCGTTCCAGTCGGCGCAGCAGGGCCGAGCCATCAACAGCGCCACGATGACGGTCCGCCTGGCGGCAGACGCCGACGTCGAGGCGACCTCGACCCGGCTGGCGGCCGCCCTCGAGCCGGTCAAGACCGGCGGTTACGCTGCGGTGGTCTCGGCGGGCGGCGGGTTCACCTCCAACGGGCTGCAGATCATCGTCACCGGTCAGAGCACCGCGGATGTCGCGATGGCCACCGACGCCGTCCTGGCCGGCCTGGTCAGCCAGCCCGACCTGCTGAACCTCCAGAGCGACCTGGTCAAGGCCACCCCCGAGGTCCAGGTCACAGTTGACCCGAACAAGGCGATCGCGGTCGGGATGAGCGCGGCCCAGGTCTCGGCCCAGGTTCGCTCGGCGCTGGTCGCCCAGACCGCGACCTCGGTCCGCTCGCCCGACGGCGGCGCGATCGCGGTCATCGTCCGGCTCGATCCGGCGGCGGTCGCCTCGGTCGATCAGCTCAGGGCGCTCCTCGTCGGCACGGTGGCCCAGGTCCCGCTCGGCCAGATCGCGACGGTCGAGCAGGTCGCAGTCCAGGGCAGCATCACCCGGATCGATAGCCAGCCGGCGTCCTCGATCACGGCCGAGATCACCAGCGATGACACCGGCGCCGTGTCGAAGTCGGTCCAGACCGAGCTCGACAGCCTGACGGCTGCCGGTGCCTTCCCGGCCGGCACCGCCGCCGAGCTGGCCGGTGTGAGCCAGCAGCAGGCCGAGGCGTTCGGTGGCCTGTTCGCCTCGATGGGCGTCGCCATCCTGCTGGTCTACGTGATGATGGTCCTCGCCTTCAACTCGCTGATCACGCCGTTCATCATCCTGTTCACGCTGCCGCTGGCCACGATCGGCGCCTTTCCGGCGCTGCTCCTGACCGGCCGGCCGATCGGTGTCAGCGCGTTGATCGGGTTCCTGATGCTGATCGGCATCGTGGTCACCAACGCGATCGTATTGCTCGACCTGGTCGAGCGGCTTCGGGCCGAGGGCCACTCGACCAAGGACGCCCTGATCGAAGGCGGCCGGACCCGGGTGCGCCCGATCCTGATGACGGCCATCGCGACGATCCTGGCGCTCATCCCGCTCGCCGCCGGCTTCAACCAGGGCTCGATCATCGCGGCCGAGCTCGGGACCGTCGTCATCGGCGGTCTGTTCAGCGCGACCTTCCTGACGCTCATCGTCATCCCGGTCGTCTACTCGCTGGTCGACGGCCTCAAGGTCCGATTGTCGCGTCGACTCGGCGGCCGAGTCGAACCCCTCTCGCCGGAGACGACCCCCGCCTGAGCCGCTTCCCGGCCCCGATTCGCGCCAGTGCCGTCGTCAGACCTCGTTCCGGGTTGGCTCGAGAGGGCGCGAGAGGGTCGTGCACGACGGCAGCGCGACCCCCTGACCGCGAACCGCCCCTTCGCTCAGCCGCCCGACAGGTGTCGCTTGGCGACCGCGACGTAGGTCGCGATCCCGGCGGCCATCGCCGATTCGTCGAAGATGACCCGGTTCGAATGGTTCATCGGCGCGGTCGCCGGATCGACGTCCGGTGGCCTGGCGCCGACAAAGGCCATCGCCCCGGGGACCTGCTCGAGGACGTACGAAAAGTCCTCGGCACCCATGATCGGCGCCGCCAGCAACCTCGCGTTCTCCTCGCCCAGCACCTCACCGGCGACCGACAGGACGAGATCGCTGAACGCCGCGTCGTTGACCGTGACCGGGTAGCCAGCCTCGATGTCGACCTCGACGCTGGCCCCATGGGCGGCGGCGATCCCCTCGCAGACCCGTCGGATGCCGTCGCGGACTGCCGCCCGGCGAGGCTCGGACACGGTCCGCATCGTGCCGCCCAGGAACGCCGTCTCGGGGATGATGTTCGTCGTCGTCCCGGCAGCCACCTGAGCGATCGTGATGACCGCGGGGTCGAAGACGTCGACCCGCCGCGTCACCAGCAGCTGGAGGGCCAGCACTAGCTCGGCCGCCACGGCGATCGGGTCGACCGCGGTGTGCGGCGCCGAGGCATGGCCGCCCCGGCCTCGGACCGTGATCCGGAGCGTGTCACCCGACGCGAGCATCGGCCCGGGCCGCACATCGATCGTGCCGGTCTCGTACAGGGTCGAGATGTGGAGCGCGAACGCCCCGCTCGGCCGCTCTCCGCCGGACCGGTCGAGCAGCCCCTCATCGAGCATGTACCGGGCGCCATGGAACCCTTCCTCGCCCGGCTGGAACATCAGCAGGACCCGGCCGGACCACGTCGCGCGCTGCTCGATGAGCAGCCGCGCCGCGCCAACGAGCATCGCGACGTGGGTGTCGTGACCGCAGGCGTGCATCCGGCCGTCGTGCTCGGACGCGAAGTCGAGCCCGGTCTCCTCGGTCAGCGGCAGGCCATCCATGTCGGCGCGGAGCAGGATCGTCGGTCCCGGAGCGGCGCCCTCGATGGTCGCCACGACGGACCCGACCGAGACGCCGGCGACCGGGTCCAGCCCGAGCGCTCGCACCGCATCGAGGACGATCGTCTGGCTCACCGGCAGCTCCAGCCCGACCTCCGGAACGCGATGGAGGCGACGTCGCAGCGCGATCACGTCGGGCAGGATCTCGCGTGCGGCCGCCAGATCGGGATGGGCGATGCTATCGGTCGGGTGCATCGCCTGAGTATGGCGAACCGCGCCGGTCAGGAGCCCGGCGCGGTTCGGGTCAGTCGCTGCGACAGCCGGGTCAGTCCCGGGTGGTGGCTTCCTCGAAGGCCGCGATGTCCTCGTGGCCGTTCGTGCCGAGACCGTCGGGATAGCTCGTCGCCTCAGCCGTGGAGTCCTCGGTGAAGGGCGACGGCTGGATGGGCATCGTCTCGGCGGCGTCGAAGGCGATCGCATCGTCGCGGTCGATCTCGAGGCCGTCATACCCGCTCCGCATCGAGGCGACCCGCTCGCGCAGACCTTCGATCGCGGCCGAGATCCGGGCGCGAACGGTCTCGTTGGACATGATCGCGGCGGTGGCGACCCCGGCCAGGATCAGCCCGCCGACCGCGAACGGCCAGCGCGACCGTCGCTGACGACCGATGTGGGCGGCTGCGGCGGCGCCGGCAACAGCCTTGCCGATGTCGATCGATGGCCAGTCGCGCTTCGAGACGCTGTCCGGCAGATCGAACTTCGGACGCTCCATCTTCTTGAGGTCGACGTCGGGCATCCGGATCTCGGACAGCGACCTCATGATGTCGTCGCGATTGATCTCGGGGAGATGGAGGTCCGACAAGCGGATCTCCTTGACGGGGAGTTCAGGCATCTGACTCCTCCTTTGGTAGTGGCTCGGCTGTGGATGCCAAGGATACCCTCGACCCGGTCCCGGAGGCCTCCAAGGCGCGTTACAGTATCCCGTGTTGCCATTACGAACGCGGTCACCGCCACCCCAGCGGGTGGTGTGCACCGAGGCCGGGGGCGCCGTCGATCCCACGGGTCGCGAACGAATGCGCGACGGTTTCGGACTTCTGACGGGGGGTATCGCGGCCCCGTCGGCGCTACCGTCAGGGCATGCCCCGCTTGTCCAGGCGATGGACCGGGCCGTGCCCGAGGCCACGACGGGCGACGCGATCGCCGAGGTCCTGCCGCTGCGTGCGCTCGATCGCTGCGCCGGCGTCATCCGCGGCACGATGTACGTCCGGACGACCTGGCCGATGACCTGAGCGTCCATTGCCCGATCTATCCGGCCGCCGCCGGCACGCTGGCCTGTATCCCGCTCGCCAGCGGCGAGATGGTCGGGGCCGTGCATCTCTACTGGCGGAGCCCGAACAGCCTGCCACTCGACCGCCGGCCGAGCATCGCCCGGATCACGGAGCACGCCGCCCTGGCGATCGGCAATCGGCGGCTGATGGCGGCTCTCCATGGTCAGGCCAACACGGACCCGCGGACGGGTCTCGCCAACAGCCGGGCGTTCGACCTGGCCCTCGAGCCCGATCGTGGCCGGGCTCACCGCCTCCGCCCGACGCCGACGCCTCGCGGCAGTCCCGACCGACGCCTGACTCCGGAACGTGCCGCCCGGGATCGGCGAACACGGTCGACCAGTCGTCCTTGATGCTGATCACCGTCCAGTCCGGGCCGCGGCCCGGTCCACAGTGCCGACCAACCTGCCGCAGCCGCGCTTGACGCCATCGAACAGCGGGAAACTACCGGCTCGTTGACGCTTCGGCCGTTAATCCCGATAATCTAACTCTGAATTAGACACGAGCCCAATGGACCGGGCAGCCGCGGCGCCGAGCGCCGCTCAAGACGACCGGAGAAACCGATGACCGCAACCCGCGAGATCGTCACCGACCAGCGAGACAAGTTCGCCTTCCACGACGACATCGCGTACCTCGCCGAGACGAAGCGCGGGCTGACCCGCGCCACGGTCGAGGAGATCAGCGCTTTCAAGAACGAGCCGGACTGGATGCTCCAGTACCGGCTGCGCGCCTACGAGCACTTCCTCAAGCGCCCGATGCCGACCTGGACCGACGGCCTGGACAAGATCGACTTCGACAAGATCGTCTACTACCGCAAGCCGTCCGAGCGCGAAGAGAAGTCGTGGGACGACGTGCCCGACCAGATCAAGGCGACCTTCGAGCGACTCGGCATCCCCGAGGCGGAGCGCAAGTTCCTGGCCGGCGTCGGCGCCCAGTACGACTCCGAGGTCGTGTACCACTCGGTCAAGGAAGAGCTGACCAAGCTCGGTGTCGTGTTCATGGGCACCGACCAGGCGCTCATCGAGTACCCCGAGATCTTCCGCAAGCACTTCGGCACGGTCGTGCCGGCCGAGGACAACAAGTTCTCGGCGCTCAACGCGGCGGTCTGGTCGGGCGGCTCGTTCGTCTACGTCCCGAAGGGCGTCGAGGTCCCGCTCCCGCTCCAGGCCTACTTCCGGATCAACGGCGAGAACACCGGGCAGTTCGAGCGGACGCTGATCGTCGTCGACGAAGGGGCCAAGGTCCATTACATCGAGGGCTGCACGGCGCCCATCTACGCTACCGAGTCGCTCCACGTCGCAGTCGTCGAGGTGGTCGCGCTGCCGGGCTCCAAGGTCCGCTACACGACCATCCAGAACTGGTCGAACGACGTCGACAACCTCGTCACCAAGCGGGCCCACGCCTACGAGAACTCGACCGTCGAGTGGATCGACGCGAACACCGGCTCGCGCAAGACCGTCAAGTTCCCGGCCATCTATCTGCGCGGCGAGGGGGCCACGGCCGACATCATCAGCGTCGCGGTCGCAGGCAAGGGACAGCACCAGGACACCGGCGCCAAGGCCGTCCACCTGGCACCCAACACCCGCTCGCGGATCGTGTCGAAGTCCGTCTCCAAGGACGGCGGCCGGGCGACGTACCGCGGCCACCTCAAGGTCTCGCCGGGCGCCACCAACGTCGTGGCCAGCGTCCGTTGCGACGCGCTGATGATGGACGACATCAGCCGGAGCGACACCTACCCATACATCGACATCCAGGAAGACGACACCTCGATGACCCACGAGGCGACGGTCGGCAAGGTGAGTGCGGAACAGGTCTTCTACCTGATGAGCCGCGGGCTGACCGAGAATGAGGCGACCAACCTGATCGTCCAGGGCTTCCTCGAGGTCTTCACCAAGGAACTGCCGATGGAGTACGCCATCGAGTTCAACCGCCTCGTCAAGCTCGAGATGGAGGGGTCGCTCGGATGACGGTCGCGTCACCGCGGCCGCGCCCTGCACGGCAGGGGCTGACCGACTTCACGCTGCCCGTGGGACGGGCGGATATCGACGACATCGCCGCGATCCCGGGCAGCGACACCTGGCTGCGGGCCGACCGCGCCGCCGCCTTCGACGCCTTCGAGACGCTGCCACCCGAGTCGAACCAGCTGTACACCACGTACTTCGACCTGCGGACGGTCCAGCTCAGCGCGGCGCGACTGACGCCGTCGCCGCGCGTCGTGTCGGTCGCGACGGATCTGCCCGCCGGCACGGATGGTCTCCTAGTCATCGATGAGGGCGACCTGGCCGGGGCGGTCCTGTCCGCCGAGGCCAGCGCGGCAGGCGTCGAGCTGACGACCCTCGCCGACCTCGCCACTCGACAGCCCGAACGCGTCCGCGATCTGGTCGATGGCGGCTCCATCCTGCCGATGGACGACAAGTTCGCGCAGCTGACCCGTGCGCTGTGGAGCCAGGGCGTCGTGCTCGACATCCCGGCCGGTGTCTGCCTCGAGCGACCGATCATCATCCGCTGGCGCGCCGGCGAACCGGACCGCGCGCTCATCTCGCGGACGCTGATCTCGCTCGGTGAGGGCGCGGCGGCGACCGTCCTGGAAGAGCTCGTGGCGTCCGGTCCGGCGCTGCTCGATGGCGGCCAGTCGTTCCTGGCCGGGACGCTCGAGGTTCGTCTCGCGCGCGACGCCCGGCTCGAGCTCGCAAGCCTCCAGGAGCTGCCGGCCACGACCGTCGCGTTCCAGCACCGCGATGCGATCATCGCCGAGGGCGCCACGCTCCATTGGGCGCTCGCCCAGCTCGGGTCACGGCTCGTCCGCAGCCGGGTCGACAACCGGCTCGAGGGCGACCGCAGCTCGGTCGAGCAGGTCGAGATCGTCTTCGGCGGTTCGGAGCAGGTCTTCGACCTCACGTCCTACACCCACCACATCGGTCGCGATACGACTGGCAACCTGCTGTCCAAGGGGGCGCTGCTCGATCGGGCTCGCTCGTTCATGAAGGGCATGATCGTCATTGATCGCTCGGCGGTCGGCACCGACAGCTTCCTCGGCGAGTTCGGGATGAACCTGTCCAAGGCGACCCGCTCGGTGGCCATCCCGAGCCTGGAGATCGACCAGCCGGACTGCCGTCGGGCAGCCCACGCGAGCTCGGTCGGACCGATCGACGAGAGCCAGCTCTTCTACCTCGAGAGCCGCGGCATCCCGCCTGATGAGGCGCGCAAGTTCATCGTCCTGGGCTTCCTCGAGCCGGTCGTGGCGCGGGTCCCGCTGGCCGACGCGCAGGAGCGCCTGCGCGACCTGCTCGAAGCCAAATGGGACGCCGGCATCGGCGTGGAGGCGATCGCTGCCGCGTGAGACGCATCGACCTCTGCGCGGTCGACGAGGTTCCCGACGGCACGATGAAGATATTCTTCGTGGATGGCACGGACCAGGTGCTCGTCGTCCACTCGAACGGTCGCTTTGTTGCCATGCAGGGCATCTGCAGCCACGAGTACTTCGAGCTCGACAAGGGCTTTCTGACGGCCGGCACGCTGACCTGCGCGCTCCATCTGTCGCGCTTCGACCTCGAGACCGGCGAGCCGCTCGACCCGCCGGCCGAGCTCCCGCTGGCCGTCTACCCGGTGGTGACCGAGGGCGGCCGGATCGTCATCGAGGTCCCGGACGGACCGCTGCCCATCAACGAGTAGCCCGGACCGACCGGTACCAAGGTCCGATAGCGCCGGGCGGCGCGGACCACCTAGCGTTTCCCCATGCAGCCGATCGATTTCCAGGCCTTCGCGGGCGATTGCACGATCACCGGCAAGATGACCATGTTCGGCGAGCGCCTCACCGACTTCCTCAACGGACAGCAGCGGTTCCTGGTCCACCACGTCGTGCTCGAGAGCCTCGAGGACGGCCACAAGGTGGCCATCGACAGCGTCTCGCTCGAACGGGCGGACCTGCTGGCGGTGATCGCCACCGGCCCTCGCGGCGCCGAGAAGCAGCGCGTCGAGCTCCAGACCAACCGGCTCCAGGTCTCGGTCGGTCCGTACCTCATCCTCGGTCGCCTGCACACGAAGCCAGGGGCCGATGCGATGGCCAGCGTCCTGCGCCGCGAGTCGATGGTCCCGCTCACCAACGTCACCATCGCGTATGAGCAGGCCGGCTCGTTCCAGACCCGCGACGTCGGGGCGATCATCGTCAACCGCACGCTCGTCGAGTGGATCTCGCCGACGACAGACGCGGCGACGATGTTCCCTGATGTCATGGTCCGTTCGCCGTTCGCCGCTCGGATGCTGAAGGACTTCACGGGGTCCTAGTCGCCAGGCCGAAACCTGCCAAATGTGCCTCAGGCGGTCATTCGTCAGCGAGCGCGAAGGTCATAGCGGTCGTGTCCAGCTGCTCCGTGCGGGGACCCGCAGGCAGGAGCGTGGAAAAACCGGCAGATGCACATCCAGGAGAGCACGCCGTTTACGCAACTCGTCGAATGTTCGCGTCGCGTACATCTGGCGGGAATCCGGCCCCGATTGTTGTCAGATGTGTGTTGGGCGGTCATTTGGCAGGTTTGGAGTCTCACGGCCTGACGAACGCTCGCATGGAGAGCATCTGCCGGAAACGGGCGGCACGCACCCGGGGTGTCGGCCAGCGCCGCTATGTTTGTGGCCGACCCGTCGCGAAGGAGCCGGTCCGGACCGTCGACCCGGACGCCCGGGCATGGTCGAGGCCGAATCGTTCCTCGCCGGGTCCGATGGCTGCGCCCTGGATCCGCCCGACGACGTGCCGCCCGATGACCGGGCCGTGCTTGAAGCCATGGCCTGAGCCGCCGCCGACCAGCCAGACGTTGTCGAAGTCGGGGTGGCGGTCGATGATGAACTGGCTGTCCGGCGTGGTCTCGTACTGGCAGACACGGGTCTCGACGACCGGCGCATCGGCGAGGTCGGGGAACCGCGTCGCCAGGTAGGTCCGCGTGAGCCGGACGCTCTCCGGGTCGACGATTCGCTCGCCATCGGTGGGGTCGAACGGGGGACCGTACCGATCTGGCCCGACCTTCATGCCCCGCCCATCGACCGCCGGGACCCCGTAGAACGCGCCCTCGGAATCGAGCCAGCAGGGCAGCGCCTTGGCCGAGAACCGGTCATCGCCCGCCGGCGGCCCGATGAAGACCACATCCTGCTTGGTCACCCGGATAAGCCCACCGAGGACGTCCGGGAAGAGCCGCGGCAGCCACGGGCCGGCGGCGAAGACGAATGTCTCGGCCGCGTGCCGGATGCCGCCGGGCGTAGTGACCTCGAGGAGCCGCCGCCCGTCGGTGTCGCCGGGTTCCGCCCAGGCGAGCTCGAATCGGCCGCCCTCCGCGGCGAACGTCCGGGCGACCGCCGCGACGCCGCGGCGGGCCATGAGGAAACCGGCCTCCGGCTCGAAGATCGCGAAGGCGAGGTCGTCGCCGGCCAGCTGCGGCCAACGGCCGGTCAGCTCGGCCGGTGTCAACCGCTCGACCGGGATGCCGAGCGCCCGCAGCGTGGTCTCGGACGAGGCCTCCCAGCCACCTTCCTCGCGCGCCAGCCAGAGCACCCCGGACGGGACGAACAGGCGCTCGCCGGTCGATTCGGCCAGCGCGTTCCAGAGCGGCAGCGCCAGGCGCGACCAGCGGCTGTAGAACGGGTCGTCGCTGTGCGAGGCACGGATGATCCGGGTCTCGTCGCCCGATGTCGCCCGGGCGTGGCCGGCCCCGAAGGCATCGATGAGCGTCGTCCGCCAGCCCTCGCGCCGCGCCTCGAGCGCGATCCAGGACCCCATCACGCCGGCGCCGACCACGACGACATCGGCCGATCCGGCCGGCGGGATCGCCCCACGCCCGGTCACGGCGTGAGCGTGAGGGTCGACGTCGCGGCGGCCGCGATCGCCGCCGGCGTGAACGGCAGCGGCACCGTCCGGCCGCCGGTCCACGGCCCGATCTGGTCGTTGTAGTGCCGATCGAACGGGTTCCCCGACTGCCCGGTCGTGATGATCACCCGGGCGCCGTCGAGGTCGCGCAGGTCCATCGTCAGGCGGTAGCTCGGCATGTTGGTCATGTCGAAGACGTGGTCGATGCCGACCGGGACATAGTCGAGGTCGGTCGGGTCCGGATACGCCGACGAGAAGCGCACGTACGTGTTGTTGATCGCGCCGGCGGTCCCCGGCACCGCCAGCGGGCCCTCGTTGAAGTACCACTCCATCGCCCCGATGCCGCTGTACCCGAGCGTGGCCTCGCGGAACGTGGCGGTGTGGAGGCGGCCCCACGACCAGCGTTCGGGGCCACCGAGGCCGTCCCGCAGCTCGGCGCCGGCCTCATCCATCGCCCGGGCCACGATCGTGTCGGCCGTTTCGGTCACGCCGGGCGTGGTGGCGTCGTCCCACCACGTCGAGGTCGGATCGGCCAGGAGGTCGCCCAGGACGACCCAGGAGAACGGACTGCCGACGTAATCGCGCGCAAGCGTGCCCAGGTCGTCGTCGAACAGGTCGCGCATGACCCGGTACTGCCAGGCGTTCCAGGCCGCGCAGCCGATGCTGGTCTCGTCGCAGGCTCCGTCCCAGGCCGCGATCCGACCGGCGATCGTCTTGCCGTCGTCGGTGCCGGGCTCCGCCTCCTCGAGCAGCGGGACGATGTCGCGGGCCGCCAGCGGCGCATTGTCGTACTGGATCGCCCCGAGCTCCTCGACCGTCAGCCCATCGGCGGCATACAGACCGATCTTGTCGAGGATCTGCTCGGCCCGGAACCCCGGGTCCCACTCCTGGGCGACGAAGTACGGGTAGTCGGCATCGACCGCGGCGTTGTTGGCGCTGACGATCACGCTGTCAACCGGGTCGAACTGCCAGGGCAGGTCGTCGTACGGGATCCGGCCGGTCCATTCGCCGCTGCCGTCATCGCCACGGACCGGGCGATCGCCGCGGTCGGCCGGATCCGACCGGATCGGGACGTAGCCCGGGAACTGGTAGCCGATGTGACCATCGACGTCGGCGTACACGAAGTTCTGAGCAGGCGCGCCGTAGAGCCTCAGTGCCGCCCGGGAATCCTGGAAGCTGGCCGCCACGTTCAGGCCCAGGATGGCCTCGAACGTCCGGTCCGGCTCGAGGCTGGCAGCCCAGCGGATGGCCATCGGCGGCGTGTCGGCCAGTCGCTCGTCGACGCCGTTGAGGATCGGTCCGTGGATCGTCGAACGGACCTCGAGGTCGACCGGATCGCCGCCGCTGACCTTGATCTGCTCGTGACGGACCGAGAACGGCAGCGAACCGCCCTCGGTGAGGTAGGCGTCCGGGTTGCCTGGATCGACGGTCTCGATGACGAGGTCCTGGATGTCGGGGTCGACGTTGGTGGCGCCCCAGGCGATCCGCGCGTTGTGACCGAGGACGACCCCGGGCACACCCGGGAAGGAGACGCCGGCGACGTCATACGGGCACCTTGCCGAGACCGTCCGGCAGTGCACTCCGTTGAGATACCAGATCGACGGCATCGAGATGCCCAGGTGCGGATCGTTGGCGAGCAGCGCGCCGCCGCTCAGGGACATCGCCGGCCCCACGACCCAGTCGTTCGAGCCGATGCCGTGGTCCGAGGCGAGGCCATCGGCACCATCGAGACCGGCGGTGCGCAGGAGGCCCTGGCCGAGCGCCGCGATCGAGCGCCAGGCCGTCGCCTGGTCCGGGCCGATCGCCGGCGCCGTCGCTTCGACCGCGGCCGATGCGGCGACCGGTGCGCTCCCCGTCGTTCCGATCGCGCCGGCGCCGCCCGATCCGGGCAGACCGGTGGGGGTGATGACCGGCGCGCCATCGCGGTAGGCCGGGAAGAGCTGGTCCGTCCGCGCAGGGTCGCCCAGCCGGGCGTCGGCGAGGTAGCGGAAGACCTCGGAATCGAAGTTGCCCCCGAGATTCCAGGCCTGGACCTTGCCCCACGCGATCGTGTCGAGATCGGTCCATGGCTCCGGATCGGCACCGGTCGCCACGAAGGCCAGGCCGAGCGAGCCGCGGTGACCATCGAGCCACGCATTGACTCCCTCGGTGTAGGCGTCGAGGACGGCCCGGCCCTCCGGGGCGACCGCGGCCAGATCGCGCTCGGCCGCGACCCGCCAGCCGAGCGTCCGGATGAACCGATCGGTGTCGAGCTGGCCTGCCCCAAAGAGCTCAGCGAGTCGCCCGGACGAGATGTGCCGCCAGACCTCCATCTGCCACATCCGCTCGCTGGCGTGGACATAGCCCTGGGCGACGAAGAGGTCGTGGCTGGTGTCGGCCGTGATGTGGGCGATGCCGGCTTCGTCGCGCGCGACCGTCACATTGCCCGACAGCCCAAGGATCCGGGCTGTCCCGCTCGTCTGCGGGAGGGCGCGCGCGGTCACCCACACAAGCGCGCCGGTCACGGCGAGGACGGCCACCAGGACGACCACGAGCAGCACGCCGATGGCGCGCTTGACGATGCGCACGGACTCCTCCTCGGTGGTCGGAGACGAGCCGACCGTCCGCTAGTGTGGCGCTCAACGGGGCTTCGTGCTGCGCCTGAACGTGCCCGGGCGCGCACGCCCGCGAGCCCATCAAGGGAGCGCCGTCAGCGCGGAAGGATCGTCCCCAGGCCGAGCGCTTGGGCGCGGCGCAGGATGGCCGAACCGAACACGACGTCGGCCAGCCCGATGCCGAGGTGGGTGGTCACCACCCGGCCGGTCGCGGGACGGGTCGTTCCCGCCAGGATCGCCTCGCCGAGGGTGGCCGTCGGGTCGGGGTAGGCGTCGAAGGCGCCGGCGTCACGATTGGCCAGGAACTGGCCGCGGTCGTCGACGAGGAAGAGGCCAGCATCGCGGGCCACGTCCGCGGCCAGGTAGGTCGCGTAGTCGACCGGCACGACCAGCGCATCGGCCGCCAGCCAGTCGGCGGTCATGACCTGGCGGACCGGCCCGAACGAGGCCGCGCTGACCACCACGTCGGCATCACGGACGGCCGATCGCGCGTCCGGCGCCACGCTGACCTCGCCGATCCCGTCGGTCGCGCGCGCCTGCGTGGCCAGCGCCTCGGCCCGCTCGGGATGCCGATCGAACAGCTGGAGCGCGACGCCGGGCAGGACGTGTCCGATGACCTCGAGGTGGCTTCGGCCCTGGACGCCGGCGCCGATGAGTGCGGCCCGAGCCGGCCGCCCGGCCGCCTGCGGGGCGAACCGCCGGATGGCGACCCCCGACACGGCCGCCGTGCGCATGGCCGTGATCGGGCCGCCGTCGAGGACCGCGCCGACGCGGCCGCTGGCCGCATCGTTGAGCACGACCACCGCGTTGATCGCCGGCAGCCCCAGGCCGTTGTTGGTGGCAAAGCCGGCAACCCATTTCATCCCGAGCAGGTCATCGGCTCCGTCCGGATCGGCGCCGCGAAGGAGGGCCGGCATCGCGTGCGCGAACGAGCCGGTCGGCCGGGGATGGACCCCGATCTTGGGTGGCAGCTCCGCGTCCGCGACGAGGGCCGTCAAGGCGCGCTCGGCGAGGGCCATCCGCTCGTCGAGGTCGGGCGTCGCGGCCAGCACATCCGATGCCGAGAGGTAGCGCAGCGACGGCTCGGACATCGACTTGGACTCGGGCATGACCGGGAGTCTACGCGGCGACGATGGCCTACCATGGCTGGGTGCCCCCCATCGATGTCGAGCAGAGCCTCGACAACCTCAAGCTGGAGCGCGACGCGATCGTCCTGTACGACGCCCTCGCTTCCATCGAGAAGGACCCCAGACGCGTCGCGGCGTTCAGCCGGATCGCCGGCAACGAGCGCCGCCATGCCGACATCTGGGCGACGAAGCTGCGCGAGCTGGGCGCGAACGTCCCCGAGCCGGACGGTCCCCGGATGCGGGTCCGGTTCATCATCCTGGCCGCCCGCCTCCTCGGGACCTCCGCGGTCGCCGAGCTCGTCAAGGCACTCGAGGGTGACGAGGAGGGCGCGTACGACGCACAGGGCGACTCGCCCGAGGTCGCGGCCATCGCGGCCGACGAACGCGAGCACGCCGTGATCTGGGATCGGTTGAAGACGGGCCGGGAGGTCGCCGAGGTCGTCGATCCGACGCGCGACGGTGTCGCGATCGCCCGCTCGGCGGGGAGCGCGTCGGAGGTCGGCCAGCGCGAGACCTGGCACCGGGCCGGCGGCCGTTCGGGGACGTTGCGAGCGGTCATCTTCGGGGTCAGCGATGGCTTGGTCAGCAACCTGTCGCTGGTCATGGGCGTGGCCGGCGCCTCGTCCGGCAACCCGAGCTTCATCCTGCTGGCCGGGATCGCCGGTCTCCTCGCCGGCGCGTTCAGCATGGCGGCCGGCGAGTACATCTCGATGCAGAGCCAGCGCGAGCTGTTCGAGCGCCAGATCGCCCTCGAGCGGGCGGAGATGGAGGCGATGCCCGAGGAGGAGGAGGCCGAGCTCGCAGCCTCCTACCGGTCCAAGGGCTTCGCGCCCGATGAGGCCGCCCGGATCGCCCACCGGATCTTCCAGGACCCGGAGGCGGCCCTCGACATTCTCGTTCGCGAGGAGCTCGGTCTCGACCCCGACGAGCTCGGATCGCCGTGGCGCGCCTCCGCCGGGTCGTTCGTGGCGTTCGCCTTCGGGGCGGCGATCCCGGTCGGTCCGTACCTGTTCGGTGGCGGGACGACGATCGCCCTGGTCAGCCTCGGCCTGAGCCTGGCTGCACTGTTCGCGGTCGGCGCCGCGGTCAGCCTCCTGACCGGCCGCGGGCTGCTGTTCTCGGGCACCCGCCAGCTGGTGATCGGGCTCGGCGCGGCGCTGGTGACGTACGCGATCGGCTCCGTCATCGGCGTCTCCGCGGCAGGCTGACCGCAGATGGCCGGTGAGATGGTGCGTCGCCTGCGCGATGAGGGACTCGACCCGACGAGCTGGTCGAACGGCCCGGGCGATCGGTACGCGGCGCACGAGCACGGCTTTGACAAGGTGATCGTGGTCGCGCGCGGCTCGATCCGATTCGGCCTGCCGGCGACCGCCGAGTCGATCGAGCTCGCGACGGGCGACCGGCTCGAGCTCCCGGCCGGGACCCGTCATGACGCCAACGTGGGCGATGGTGGCGTAACCTGCCTCGAAGCCCACCTTCCGTCAGGGGCGCTCGAGCGACGGCAGCGGCGCGAGGCGGGCGCATGGTGAAACCGATGTTCGCAACGGGACGTAGGACATGATGAACGGTCGAGGGGCGACCGACGATGCCGCGGTCGTCCTTCGGATGGCCGCGGGGTCCGAGGCAGCCCTCGAGATCATCTATGACCGGTATTCGACGGCGATCTTCGCCGCCGCGTATCGGCTGACATCCGATCGCGGGACCGCCGAGGAGGTCGTGCAGGAGACGTTCCTCGCCTTGTGGAACCGGGCCGAGACCTTCGACCCGGCGGCCGGTTCGCTCGCCGGGTGGTTGCATACCATCGCCCGCAACCGGGCGATCGACCGACTCCGGGCCGCCGGGCGCCGTCCGTCACTGGTGGCGCTCTCGTCCGCGGCCGGTACGGATGAGGATCCGACCCAGGCGCTCGAGCGCCTGGCCTCGGGTGGCACCGTCATCGCCGGATCGGATCCGCTGCCCGGACCCGAGGCGGCCTTCGATGCGTCCGGCCGGAACGAGACGATCCGTACGGCCCTCGACCGGATGCCGGATGTCGAACGGATGGTGATCCTGCTGGCCTACCAGGAGGAGCTCTCGCAATCGGAGATCGCCGAGCGATTGGGGTGGCCGCTCGGGACGGTCAAGACGCGGACTCGACGGGCGCTGCTGCGCCTGCGCGAGGCACTCGGAACCGAGTTCGGACCCGCGGCCGGGCTCGATGTCGTGCCGGTCCCGGCCGGCGAAGATCGATAAGGACACGATGGATCACGAAGCCACTCGCGAACAACTGGAATTGGCGGCGGTCGAGCCGCAGGGTCTCGAGCGCCTGATGGCCGGCGACACCGCCACCGCCCAGGCGGTCGCGGCGCACGTCGCCGGCTGTCCGGCCTGCAGCGAGGAGCTCGTGCGATTGCAGCGAGCCTCGACGCTCATCGGCCGGTCGCTGCGCGAGATGCCCTCGGCCGACCTCAAGGCCCGAACGCTGGCCGCGATCCGGACCGAGGGGGTGGTGCGGCCACTCGCGGCGGTCGAGGCTGCCGCCGGCGCGGGTGAGGCCGTGGCGGTCGGTCCAAGCGGTATGGCGGCGGCAGGATCGCCGGCCCTCGAGTCCGGCGGCACCCTCGGCACGGCGCTGGTCGCCACGCCCCCGACGTCGATCCGCGGTCGCGCCATGCCGGCGCCCGGCTGGGTCGCGCTGCTGGCCGCGGCGGTGGTCCTGTCCGTGGTCGCGACCTCGCTCGCCGTCGGCTCACGGGTCGACGGCCAGCTGGCCAGTCAGCAGGCGGCGATCGCCGCGCTCCAGCAGGTCACCACGACGACCCAGGTCGTGTCCGCGCAGCCCGACGCGGAGCACGTCGCGCTCGCCGGCCCGGACCCCGACCTCATTGGCAACCTGACCTACTCGCCCTCGAGCACCGAGCTGGTGGTCGTCGCCACCGGTCTCACCCCACCGCCGGACGGCCTCGAATACGGCTGCTGGGTGGAGGTCGATGGCACGCGCCAGCGCGTCGGCAAGATGTTCTTCGCCGGCGATCTCGCGTTCTGGGTCGGGCCCGCACCGGCCATCTCCAACGCGCCGGACGGAGCGACCTTCGGGGTGTCGTTGGTCGGTCCGGCCGGGCAGGTGGTCGACCCGAGCCCCGTCCTCGTCGGCGAGCTCTGACCCGGCGATTCAGCCCGGCGGCGCGTCCTGGATCTCGGGCGGCGTGGCTACCGCGTCACGCGGCACGTCCTCGATCCGTGGAGCGATCACAGCGGGGTCGGGCGGCGGCGCGTCCAGGTAGGCCCGGTGGTGGAGCAGGAGGCGGTCGGCCGCCTCGGGGCTGACGTCGTAACCATCCTCGCGCATCACGGCGGACAGCCAGGCCGCCTCACGCGGCCGCTCGGTGTCATCGACCTCGGACTCGCGCCGTCGCGAATCCATGATGACGAGCCAGACCAGCCCGGCCCCCACGACGAGCCCGACGATGAGCAGCCATACGTTGAACTCGGCATTCACCCGCCGGAAGTATAGGGAGCGCGCCGTTACACTTCCGCGGATGCTCGACTTCACACCGAACCCGGTGGCGATCCAGCTCGGACCGATCCCCGTCTACTGGTACGGGATCGGCTACGCGCTGGGCCTGGCGGCGGCCTACCTGGTGATGGTCCGGCTGGCGAAACGAGCCGGCGAGGACCCCGACATCCTGGGCAACGCGATGATCGTGGTCGCCATCGCGGCGCTCATCGGCGGTCGCCTCTACCACGTCATCGACCAGTGGGCGCTGTACAAGGACGATCCGATCAAGATCATCCTGCCGCCGTACTCGGGTCTCGGCGTCTACGGTGGGATCGCGCTGGGGACGATCGCCGCGTACCTGTATGCGAGACGCAAGCGACTGCCATTCCTGCGCTGGGCGGACATCGTGGCACCGGGGCTGTTCACGATGCAGGCCATCGCCCGCTGGGGGAACTTCTTCAACCAGGAGCTGTACGGCTCGCCCACGACGCTGCCGTGGGGGATCGCGATCGATTGTGCCCACCGCATCGCGGCCTATCCGTGCGCCACCTTTCCCGAGACCACCCGGTTCCACCCACTCTTCCTGTACGAATCGCTGTCAGGGGTGATCGGCGCCATCGCCCTGATCTGGCTGGGCTTCCACGCTCGACGTTGGCTCCGGCCGGGCGACCTGCTCCTGCTCTTCTTCGTGTGGTACGGGACGGGCCGCTTCGTTCTGGAGACGTTCCGCCAGGACAACTGGACGTTCTTCGGGACGCCGGTCGCGCAGATCGTGTCGCTGCTGTTCGTCGTGCCGGCAGTGATCATCCTTGCCGGGCGCCATCGGGCCGGCCATCCACTTGACGATCCACCCAGCCGGTCATCGGTGGCGACCTGGGGCGCGATCGGCCGGCCCGTCGAGCCCGGGACCGGCGATGACGATGCGTTCGACGACGACGACGACGAGTTCGACGACGACGATGAGGTCGACGACACCGACCGGGGTCCCGAACCGGCCCTGACCTAGATGGCCGATCCGGCGCCACCCGCCAACCGCCGGCGGCGACCGCCTCCGGGCCGGATCGCGCCCGAGGCGCTCGCGGCCAAGCGCGGCGGTGCCGTCGAGGGGCTGGCCTGGCTCGGGCGACCGCCCGAGGCGAAGGCGTCGATCCTGTATCGGTCACTTCGGCTGCTGGCGCGGGTCGTCCTCTTCGGCGTCTTCCGGTTCCGGATCCAGGCGACCGGGAAGGAGCAACTGCCCGCGGCCGGCGGCTACTTCCTGGTCGGCGCTGCGCATCGTGGCTGGATGGATCCGTTCATCGTGATGCACGCCCTCCCGATCGCGCCCCGGGCATGGTTCCTCGGCAGCGCGCCATCCACGTTCACCACCCGCTGGCGCGAGCGGCTCATCCATCGGGTTGGCGGCCTGCTCCCGGTCTGGCGTGGCGGGATCGGCATCGACCAGCACGTCGCCTCGGCGCGGGCGGTCATCGCCAACGGCGCGGTCTTCGCCCAGATGCCGGAGGGTACGGTCAGCGGACCCCCTGGCCGGATCGGCCCGTTTCGCACGGGCTGGGCCGTGATCGCCCTGCGCACCGACCCGCCGATCGTGCCGCTGGCCATGGCCGGGACGGAGGAGCTGTACCTCGGCCGGCGCCTGGTGTCGCAGATCCTGCCAGTCACCACGGTCCGGGCGCTGGCCGGGCTCGACCCGGGGGCGGACCTCCCACCGGTGGGATCGCGCGAGGAGCTCGATGTCGCTCGGCGGATGAGCGAGGCGCTGGCGGCGATCATCGGGCCGGCCGTCGAATCGATCCACCCGTGGACGGTCGATCCGCCGGAGCATCCTCGCCGGTTTCGCCGGCGCCTGACCTGGCTCCTGCTCCGACCCGGACGCCTCGATCGCGAAGCCTGAGATCGGCGATCGTCCGCTCAGCCTCGTCGGGCCGGGAGCGCCCGAGCCGTTCGAAGTACCGGGCCGCGGTCCAAGGCCGCGGCACGGTATCCTCCGCGCGATGCACTATGCCGAGTCGATCCTGGACCTGGTCGGCGACACGCCGCTCGTCCGGATCACGCGGCTGACTCGGGACCTCGGCCCGGCTGAGCGCCAGCCGCTGCTCCTCGCCAAGCTCGAGATGCTCAACCCGGGGGGTTCGGTCAAGGACAGGATCGGCCTGCCGATGATCGAGGCCGCGGAGCGGGCCGGGCTGCTCAAGGCGGGCGGCACGATCATCGAGCCGACGTCGGGCAACACCGGTCACGGGCTGGCGATCGCGGCCGCGCTCAAGGGTTATCGCTGCATCTTCGTGATGGCCGATAAGCAATCGGCCGAGAAGCAGCAGCTCCTTCGGGCATATGGCGCCCAGGTCGTGCTGTGTCCCACCAACGTCACCCCCGAGTCGCCCGAGAGCTACTACTCGGTGGCCGCCCGGCTGGCCCGCGACATCCCGGGTGCGTTCAAGCCGGACCAGTACTGGAATGAGGAGAACCCGGCCGCCCACGAGCGGACGACCGGACCCGAGCTGTGGGACCAGACCGAGGGCCGGATCACCCACTTCGTCGCCAGCGTCGGCACCGGTGGGACCATCTCCGGCGCCGCGCGCGTGCTCAAAACGCGCAACCCGGTCATCCAGGTGATCGGGGCCGACCCGGAGGGCAGCATCCTGTCCGGTGACACCGCTCGCCCGTACCTGACCGAGGGCATCGGCGAGGATTTCCTGCCGGGCACCTTCGACCCCTCGGTCGTCGACCGCTGGGTGCGGGTCGGGGACCGCGAGGCCTTCGCGATGGCCCGCCGGCTGACCCGCGAGGAGGGGATCCTGGCGGGCGGATCGTGCGGCACCGCGATGGTCGCGGCACGCGAGGTCGTCCGCGATCTGACCGCGATCGATGGCGGCGCCGACGCGGTCGTCGTGGTCCTGTTGCCCGACAGCGGCCGCAGCTACCTGTCGAAGATCTACAACGACGAGTGGATGCGGGCCAACGGCCTGCTCGCCACGACGGGCGCCGTCGTCCGCGTCGAGGATCTCCTCCACGATCGCCATCACACGGGTCCGCTGCCCCGGCTGGTCCTGGCCCGCACCACCCAGCGCGTCGGCGAGGCGATCGAGACACTCCAGGAATACGGCATCAGCCAGCTGCCCGTCTCCGAGCAGCCCGAGGGCGACGCGCTGGCCGGCTTCGTCGGCTCGATCACCGAGAAGGGCCTCCTGGACCGCGCGTTCCGCGATCCATCCATCGTCGAGCGAACGGTCGGCGAGGTGATGGACGCGCCGCTTCCGTTCATCGGTGTCGAGGCAACGCTCGATCGCGCCTTCGCCCTGCTGACCGGCGGGGCATCGGCGGTCATCGCGACCCGCGGCGACCGGCCGATCGGGGTGGTGACGAAGCTCGATGTCCTCGAATACCTGTCGCACCGGCCCGACGCGCTTGGCTGACCTCGAGCCCGGCGCGACGAACGACGCCCCGCCGATCCCCACCCCGCGTTTCGAGCTGGTCTCGATGTCGCTCCCCTTCATGCACCTGCTGGTCGACCGGGACATCGCGGGCGCCGAGGCGGAGATCGGGGCATCGGTCCCGGTCGAGATGCCCGAACACCTCGACAACTTCCTCCAGTTCCGGATCGCCGATCTGGCGGTCGACCCGGGCGCCCAGCCCTGGCTTGGCCGGGCGATCGTGCTGACCCACCCGGACGGTACGCGCGAGGTCATCGGGTCGGCCGGCTTCCACGCCCCGCCCGGACCCGACGGCCGCGTCGAGGTCGGCTACCGGGTCCAGCCCGAGTACCGGCGCCAGGGTGTCGCGACCGAGGTCGTTCACGCGCTGTTCGACTGGGCCAACGAGCACGGCGTCGATCGATTCCGCGCCTCGGCGTCGCCGGGCAACGTCCCGTCGCTCGCGATCATCACCGGTCTCGGCTTCCGCCAGGTCGGCGTCCAGATCGACGACATCGACGGCGAGGAGCTCGTCTTCGAGCTCGATGGTTGGCCGCCGCCGCTCCGCCCGCCCGGCCACGCGCCGGCGGAACGGATGCCATGATGCCCCGATGCACGAGGACGAGCCCGACGACCTGGCGTTCGCGACGCTGGCGGTCCATGCCGGCGCCGAACCCGACGAGCTGACCGGCGCGGTCTCGCCGCCGATCTACCAGACCTCCACGTACGCCCAGGACGGCATCGGCCGGCCGCGCGGCGGCTACGAGTACGCTCGCTCGCAGAACCCGACCCGGGAGCGGCTCGAGCGGGCGATCGCGGTCCTCGAGGGCGGCACCCACGGGATCGCCTTCGCCTCGGGCTCGGCGACGACCGCGGCCATCGCCGAGCTGGCCGGACCCGGCGACGAGATCGTGGTCGGCAACGACGTCTACGGCGGGACATACCGGTACCTCGAACGGGTCCATCGCGGGAAGGGAGTCGACGCCCGGTATGTCAACCTCGCCGCCGGGCCGGACGTGCTCTGGGAGGCGCTCACCGAGCGGACGCGGCTGGTCTGGTTCGAGACGCCGTCGAACCCGCTGCTCAAGGTGGTGGACATCGAGGCCACCGCGGCGATCGTCGCGCGCCGGGCGGCCGAGAGTGGACGGCGGCCGCTCGTCGTGGTCGACAACACGTTCGCCTCGCCGGCCCTCCAACGTCCGCTCCGCCTCGGGGCGGACATCGTGTTCCACTCAGCGACCAAGTACCTGGCCGGCCACTCGGACACGATCCTGGGCGTGGCCGCGACCTCGGACGACGCCGTCGCCGAGCGCCTGCGCTTCCTCCAGAACGCGATGGGCGCCGTGCCCGGCCCGCTCGACTGCTTCCTGGTCCTGCGTGGGTTGCGGACCCTGCACCTGCGCATGGAGCGGCACGGCTCCAACGCCGCCGCGGTGGCCGCGTTCCTCGGGGGCCGGGCGGACGTGGCCGCGGTCAACTACCCGGGGATGGGCGGGATGGTCTCATTCCTGCCCGCCGCGGCGGACGCGGGCCGGACGGCCGCGGAGCGGGCGATCGCCATCGCCGAGGGGACCCGACTGTTCACCCTCGCCGAGTCGCTGGGCGGGGTCGAATCACTGATCGAGCTGCCCGCCGCGATGACCCACATGTCGGTGGCGGGCTCACCACTCGAGGTCGACCCGGCGCTCGTCCGGCTGTCGGTCGGGATCGAGGACGTCGGCGACCTGATCGCGGACCTCACGCGAGCGCTCGACCGCGCTTAGGCGGGGCGCCGGCGCATCGCCGATCGGGCTAGAAGGTTGCGACCGAAGGGCCCAGCCGCAACCATCCCGCAACGTGGTAGCATCCCCCCAACACGACTGCGGAAGCCGACTCCTGCGAGCCATTGGGCACGCATCACGCGCGGCCGGTCGATCTGCGTGATCGCCTGCGCACCAGGAGTCGAAACTGCCGATGGCCACCACCGCCCCAAC
>JBBQVJ010000011.1:0-24054 GCA_038211705.1 Candidatus Limnocylindrales bacterium
TGATCTTCGGGCTGTCGATGGACTACGAGGTCCTCCTCCTGTCGCGGATCCAGGAGGCGTATCGACGGACCGCGGACAACACCGCGGCGGTCGCCGAGGGGCTGGCCAAGACGGCCGGCGTCATCACCGGCGCGGCGCTGATCATGGTCTCGGTCTTCGCCGCGTTCGCGCTGGCCGAGGTCATCACCATCAAGAGCATCGGGGTCGGGATGGCCATCGCGGTCGCGGTCGATGCGACCATCATCCGGGTCCTGCTCGTGCCGGCCACGATGCGCCTGATGGGCAAGTGGAACTGGTGGGCGCCCGGGATCCTAGGCCGCTTCGCGGACAGGCTCGGGTTCAGCCACGTCGAGGAAGACGAGGTGGAGATCCATCCGGCCGAGCCGGTCGCGGCGGGCGGCGTCGCGGGCTCGTAGACCGCGATCCCGTTCACGCGATCGGGCGGTATCGTTGGGCGATGCGCCTGATCCTCGATGCCGATGTCCGACCCGAGACGATCGCTCGACTGCGATCGCTCTCGCCCGACCTCGAGATCGTCGACGTCCGGGGTGACGCCGCCTTCGACGTCGCGACGTTGGCCGACCCCGACGTCGAGATCCTGGTGAGCCGGCGGGCGCCCGCCGACCTGGCCAAGGTCCCGTCGCTGCGGTGGCTCCAGGTCAGTTCGGCCGGTGTCGACCACATGGCTGCCGACGCACCTTGGCGGTCCGGTCTGCCAGTCACCAACGCCAAGGGTGTCTACGCCGTGCCCATCGGCGAGTACGTCAGCGGGATGGTGCTGCGGGTCCATCAGCCGGCCGCCATCTGGAGCGCCGACCAGGCCGCCCATCGCTGGCCCGAAGGCGATCTGCCGCTGGTCTCGATCGTCCGTGATCGGACGGCGGTGATCGTCGGCTACGGATCGATCGGGCGAGAAGTCGCCCGCCAGCTCGCGGCACTCGGGATGCACATCGTCGCGGTCAAGCCCCGACCCGATGTCCTGGCCGATGATTCGTACCGGGTCCCGGGCACGGGCGACCCGGACGGGTCCGTCCCGGATCGGATCGTCGGTGACGACGGCCTCCTCGGGGCCGTCGGCGACGCGGACGTCCTCGTCCTGACCCTGCCGCTCACCGACGCGTCACGCGGGATGATCGATGGCCGGGTCCTGGCTGCGATGCGACCGACCGCGTGGCTCATCAACGTCTCGCGAGGTGCCCTTGTCGACGAGCCGGCGCTGCTCGAGGCCCTGCGTGCCGGGCGACTGGCCGGCGCCGTCCTGGACGTGTTCGTCGAGGAGCCACTGCCCGCCGGCAGTCCGTGGTGGGACGCCCCCAACGTCATCGTCACCCCGCATGCGTCGGGCCATACGCTGCGCTTCTTCGACGACCTGCTGATCGAGAATATCCGGCGCTACCTGGCCCGTGAGCCGCTGCTCAACCGGGTCGACCCGGAGCGCGGATACTAGGGGCAGGAGGAGGCCCCGTGAGCGACCCACAGGAACCCGTGACGAGGCTCGGCCCGGACAGCGGTGGCCGACTGCCCGGTGGCTCGCCGCCACGCGTCTATCAGTGGGAGTGGGGACCCGGCGATGCTCGCCGGCCGGGATTGCCGTGGATTGGGATCTTCCTGCTCGTGTTCGGCGCGCTGCTGCTCGTCCAGCAGGCCTACCCGCAATTCAAGGCGGCGGGCTCGGTCGTGGTCCTGGCGATCGGCCTCGCCTTCCTGATCCGCTGGGCGATCGAGCGCGGGACGGGCTCGCTGTATGTCGGCTCGATCATCACCGCCCTGGCGGTGCCCGGTCTGCTCAACGCGGCCGGCATCGAGGCCGACGGCCTGAGCACGTTCTGCTTCGGGGTCGCCTTCGTGTTCATCGCGGCGGTCCGGCTGGCATCGGGTGGCGGTGTCGGCTGGCAGCTCTGGTTCGGTGGCTTCCTGGCGCTGGTCGGCGCGGTGAGCATCTCGGGCGCTTCGTTCGGCGGCTACATCGTGCCGATCATCCTCGTCGCGCTCGGGCTCGTCCTGATCCTGCCCAACCTGGGTCGCCGGACGCGTTAGGGGAATCCGCTAGGGCGCGATGCGGTGCACCGTCGGGGCGAGGGCCGCAGCCACGGCCTCATCGATCGAGGTTGCGAGGACAGTGACGATCCGTTCCATCTCCGGCTCGGTCACGACGAACGGTGGCCCGAGCAGGATCGTGTCGCCATCGACACCGTTGGCGTTGCCCGTCCCCGAATAGAGCAGAACGCCGCGTTCGCGGGCAGCCGCCACGACCGTCTCGGCGAGCCTGGCCGCGCGCGGGAAGGGCTCGCGGCTCGTCCGGTCGGCGACGAGCTCGATCCCGACCATCAGCCCGCGCCCGCGGATCTCCCCGACCGCCGAGCTCGCGCCGAAGGCCGCGTTCGCGAGGGCGACGAGCCGCTCCCCCTTCGCGGCACTGGCCTCGACCAGCGACTCGGTCTCGAGGATGCGCAGGACCTCTCGGGCGACCGCGGCGCCCACCGGCGAGTGCGAGTAGGTGAAACCGTGGACGAAGCCCGGCCGCTCGGCGGTCACCGCGGTGTAGATCTCGTCCGAGGCGGCCACGAACCCGAACGGCCAGTAGCCTGAGGACGCGCCCTTGGCCGCGACCAGGATGTCCGGTCGCACGTTCCAGTGATCGAGGGCGAACCAGCGCCCGGTCCGCCCGAACCCGGTCATGACCTCGTCGGCGATGAGCAGGACGCCATGCCTGCGGCAGACCTCGGCGATGGCCGGCCAGTAACCCTCGGGTGGGACGGCCGCCGCGAGTGTCGCCCCCACGATCGGCTCGGCCACGAAGGCCGCCACGGTGCCGGGTGTCGCGGCGGCGAAGGCCCGGTCGAGCTCGGCGGCCAGCTCGTCGGTCGTGGCAAGGGCTTCCGCGCCCGGGAAGCCAGCACGGTAGGGATAGGCGGCGGAGACGTGTCGGAAGCGGCCCAGCCAACCCTCATATGGCCGGCGCAGCGGCTTCCGCCCGGACAGGTCGAGCGCGCCCAGGGTGTTGCCATGGTAGCTCCCCCACCGGGCAAAGACGATCCAGCGCTCGTTCTCGCCGCGGGCGAGGTGATAGGCGCGCGCCAGCTTGAGTGCGGTCTCGATTGCCTCGGACCCGCCGGACACCGGGTAGATCGCCGGCTCGTCCAGCGGAAGCCGTGGACCGATCTCGCGGGCGTAGGCCTCGAGCGGCTCGGTCGTGAAGGCGCTCCCGTGTGCGTACGCGAGTCGGCCCGCCTGGTCTCCCATCGCGGCGGCGATCTCACGCCGTCCGTGGCCCACGTTGACCACGATCGCGCCGCCCGCCGCATCGAGGTATTCGCGGCCGCCGGCGGCCAGGATCGTCGAGCCCCACGCTTCGACGGCGATCGGTGGGTCGGGCACCGTCGAACGGCGGAAGACGCGGCCGGTGGTCACCCCCGCATCGTAGCCGAGACGATAGACTGCCTCCCGTCGTGTGTCCACGGACGGGCGAGCTACAGCCAGCGGGTTTGGGCTCCCAGCTTCTCGCGGACATCCGGGTGGGCGATTCCGATCAGGGCCGCAGCGCGTTCGCGCAGGCTCTTGCCGAACAGCTCGGCGACGCCCCACTCGGTCACGACCGTTCGGACGTGCGCCCGGGTCGTGACGATGCCGGCGCCCTCGCGCAGCGACGAGACGATCCGCGAGGAACCATCTCGGGCCATCGACGGCAGGGCGATGATCGCCCGGCCCTCGGTGGCCAGCCCGGCACCCCGGATGAAGTCCATCTGACCGCCGACCCCGCTGTACAGGCGGTGACCGATCGAGTCGGCCACGACCTGGCCGCCAAGGTCGACCTCGATCGCCGAATTGATCGCCACCATCCGGCTGAACGAGCGGATGACATGCGTGTCGTTGGTGAAGTCGACCGGCCGCATCTCGACCATCGGGTTGTCGTCGACGAAATCGTACAGCCGCTTGGTGCCCAGCACGATGGCGGTCACCAGCTTGCCCCGGTTGCGCTCCTTGCGGGAACCGGTGATGACGCCCGCCTCGACGAGGTCGACGATCGAGTCATTGAACATCTCGGTGTGGACACCGAGGTCGCGCTTGTCGCGCAGGTACAACGCCGTCGCGGCCGGGATGGCCCCGATCCCGAGCTGGAGCGTCGCTCCGTCCGGGACTAGGTCCGCGACGAACTCGCCGATCCGCCGCTCGACGTCGCCGATCGGCCCGGGCAGGTACTCGTAGGGCGGCACCTCGCACACGACCGCAAGGTCGATCTGCGAGACATGGATGAAGCTGTCGCCGAGGGTCCGCGGCATCGCGGCGTTGAACTGCACGATGACGGTCGTCGCGGCGCGGATCGCCGCGTACATCGCCTCCACGGATGTGCCGAGCGAGCAGAAGCCGTGCGCGTCGGGTGGTGTCGCGTTGACAAACACGGCATCGAGCGGGAGCAGACCGCCATCGAACAGACGCGGGACGTCCGACAGGAACGTTGGGATGTAGTCGGCCCGGCCGTCGGCGATGGCCGCCCGCGCGTTGGGACCGATGAACAGCGCCTTGTGTCGGAAATGCGGTGCCATCGCGGGCGCGAGGTGCGGCCCGGGACCCTCGCAGTGGAGGTGCACGATGCTGACTCCCGACAGCTCGGCCGCCCGGGCGACCAACGCGTCGAGCAGCACCGACGGCGTCGCCGCCGCGCATTGGAGGTACAGCTGCTGACCTGAGGCGATCCCGGAAACAGCTTCGGTGGCGGAGACGATGCGCATATCCCGAGTCTATGCGCTGATGGCCCGACGATCAGTGCCGTCCGGCGATTCCGTTCGGCACGTACGCCGATCGGGACCGCGATCTCAGGTTCGTCTCAGCGATCGGTGCGACAGTTCGGGTCGATGCGCCATCGTGGCCCGTCACCCGAGCCGGAGCGCCCATGACCCGCAATCGTCTCCTCGTCGCCGCCGCGATCGTGAACGTGGCGATCGGCATCGGCGGTTTCGTCGCCTACGACCAGGTCCTGCGAGGCGACAGTGCCGCGGCCCTGACACTCCCGACCACGTCGCCGACGTCGTCGCCCTCGACCGGGAGCGCATCCGTCGCCAGCAACGAATCCGGCACCAGCGCGCCGCCCGCGGCGAGCCTCGACGGGTCCGTCGCCGGGACGTGGACCGTGGCGGCCGACAGCGTCGCCGGCTATCGCGTCCGCGAGCAGCTCGCCAACCTGCCAGCCGAGAGCGATGCGGTCGGGCGCACCAACGCGGTGACGGGATCCATCACGCTCGCGACGGCGGGCGCCACGACGACCCTCGCCGCAGGCTCCCTCAGTGTCGACATGACCTCGCTCGCCTCGGACAAGCAGATGCGCGATAACCGCCTCCGCAGCCAGGGCCTCCAGACCGACACCTTCCCGACCGCGACCTTCAAGCTGACCGTTCCGGTCGAGGTCCCGGCGGCCGCCCTGACCGGCGCCGCGACCGACGTCAGCCTGACCGGCGATCTGACCCTTCACGGCGTCACCAAGTCGGTGACGATCCCAGCCAAGGCGCAGCTCGTGAACGGGACGATCCACGTCGCGGGCTCGATCACGTTCCCGCTATCGGACTATTCGATCGTGGCGCCCAACATCGGTGGGGTCATCGTCTCGATCGCCGACAATGGCACGCTGGAATTCCTGGTCAACTTCTCGAAGAGCTGATCATCTAACGTCATCGCCAGTGCCTCGATGACGTCGCCAGCGAGATGCTCGCCGGACTGGGCCCGCATGATGCCCAGCGCCTGCTGCCGTGACATCGCCGCCCGATATGGGCGATCGGCCGTCAGCGCCTCGAAGACGTCGGCCACCGCCACGATGCGCGCCCCGATGGCGAGGTCCGGCGCCGTCAGTCCGCGAAAATAGCCGCGGCCGTCGAGCCGCTCGTGGTGGCAGGCCGCCATCTCCGCGACGGCAGCGAAGGTCGGGACGGGCTCGAGGATCCGCAGGGTCAACTCGGGGTGGCGGCGGACGACCTCCATCTCGGTCGCCTCGAGCCGGCCGGGCTTGTCGAGGATGACATTCGGGACGCCAAGCTTGCCGAGGTCGTGCAGGAGCCCGGCGCGTCGGATGTCGACGATCGCCGCCCGGGGCAGACCCAGGTGGTTCGCGACGTTTTCGGCGATGTCGGCCACCCGTTGCGAATGGGAGCCCGTGAACGGACTCTTGGCGTCGACGATGTCGGCGAAGGCCCCGGCGATCCGATCGATGTCCGCGTCGTCCGAGGTCCGGATCGTCCCGGCCGGCTCCAGGTCCATCGTCCGGCCGACCAGGTCGGGCGCCTCCAGGTGATCGAGCATGCCGCTCGACGCCGCTTCGAGAAGCGCGTCCACGACGTCCGGGTCATACCACGAGCCTCGCCGCGCCGCGATGACGGCAAGGCCATGGGCCCGACCGGTTGCGTTGATGAAGATGTCCAGACCCTGGCAGACTGCCAGCAGCCTGGCCAGTGGCTGGATGGCGTCGCCGCGCAGACCGCGCGGCTCGCCGCCACCGTCCCAATGCTCGTGCAGGTCGAGGATCGCGGCCGCCACGCCGTCGTCGAAGCCCGCCTTCCGTGCGATCGACGCGCCCCGTTCGCAGCGGATCTGCTCGATCTCGTGCCGCTCGCGCTCGCCTCGGACGCCGATCGCGACCAATCGGCGAAGGCGCAGCGGCAAGGGATCGGTCGTCGGCAGCGAGCGCATCGCGAGGACGGCATGGGCGAGCATCCCGCGTTCGGTCGTCGACTGTCGGCGCTTGAGCTCGATGTCGTCGGATCCGAAGATGCGGGTGACCGCCGCGGCATTCGATGAGCACCCGGCATCCTTGAGGAAGGCCGCGAAGAAGAGCGCCTCGCGGTCCTTGCTCGGCAGACGCGTCGCCTCCGCCAGCTGCATCGCGAGATAGCACGTACGAAGGGCGTGGCCGGCGACCTGCCCCTCGGTCAGGTCGAGAGCGGTCGAGAGGGCCGCGAGCAGTCGTCCGGTCGGAATGGATTCGCGGCCAAGCGCCTGCAAACCAGCTCGTCGCTCCTCGGCCATCGCCGCCCGAAACGGGCTGGTCGTGGTCGAGCCGTCGAGGTAGCGGATGACGTAACGATCGGGGGCATGCACGTGCTGCCAGCGTCGCGCTGATGGGGTTCATGCGCCATCGCCCATGGGTCCGTTCGTGGCCGACCCGTTGGTCCCGGTCAGTCGTCTACCTCGTGTAGACGCCCTCGGGGTCCAGCTCCTCGCGGATGAGGCGCAGCTCATGGTCGGCGGGTGGCGGGGTGGCGGCGAGGTCCGACGCGATCGCGATGTCCCAGCCGATCGTCTCGCGAACGGCCTCCACGGTCGCGTCCGGATGGAGCGAGTCGAGGCGCATCTCGCCCCGATCGTCGAAGTGGTAGACGCCGAGGTCGGTCACCACCACCGTGGGCCCGCGGCCGAGCCAGCCGCCCTCACGCCGGATCCGCTCGGCCTCGTCGGCGCCGCCGAGATTGCCGGGCGACGTTCGAAAGTCGATGGTCTCGACGAAGCTGCGTTTGCTCTGGCGCATGATCACGAAGACCTGGCGGGCGTTGATGGCGATCTCGCAGGCGCCGCCCGAGCCCGGCAGCCGGGTGGTCGGGTGGTCGTATGGCCCGATCACGGTGGTGTTGATGTTGCCGAACCGGTCGATCTGGGCCGCCCCCAGGAAGCCGACGTCGATGAGGCCGCGCTGGAGGTAGTAGCCGAACAGCTCGAGCATGCTCACGACCGCGGTCGCCCCGGTCACGATCGTCGGGTCGCCGATCGACAACGGCAGGCGCGCCGGCCGCGCCCCGAAGACCCCAGCCTCGTAGACGAGCTCGAGGTCGGGGGCGACGGTCCGCTGGGCGAGGTTGACCGCGATGTTGGGCAGCCCGACGCCGACGAAGCAGACGTGCTCGCCGGCCAGTTCGCGGGCCGCTGCGACGATCATCATCTCGGACCTGCTGAACGCCGGGTCGGTCATGCTGGCTCACGCGGGACAAGGTCGAGGCGTCCGATCTGGCTGAGCAAACTCAGCCGATCAAAATAGTCCCGGTAGGCGACGATCCGGCCATCTCGGACCTCGGCGACGGAAGCGCCACGACGTCCGAATGAGCGCCCTGTCGGCGCGCCGCCGGCGTATGGACCGAGGTTCGTGCCGGTCGCCTCCCACTCGACGGCCACCACCGGACCGACCGCGACCATGGAGACGATTCGAACGAGGAGATCCGGGAAGGCTGCGACGAACTCGCGCGATCCCGCCTGGATCGCGTCCGGCCCGATGTCCGTGCTCTCCCTGGCGATCGAGGTCCACTCGCATGCATCGTCCAGCAGGTCGCGATCGGCCTGCCAGTCGCGGTCATTGAAGGCCTTGAACGAGGCGCGGACGACCTTCGATGCATCGAGCATGGTCACGGGATCTCACCCATGTCGTGGTAGACCGTCTGCGAAGCCGTCGGGCGGTCGCGACCAGCCGGTCCCCCCCTTTCAGATGGGCCGCCGATCCGCAGGCACCCATCCGAGTGGGCGAGAACGCGCTCGGCGATCGGGTGGAAGATCTCCTCGAACGGGTCGTCGCCATCGCCCACGCGTTCCGGCAGGTGGCCTCGCCGATACAGCTCGAGTGAGATCGCGGTCATGGCGTCGACATTCGCCAGAATCCGGGCGGGATCGCCGTCCGTCCCCGACCGGTACGGTCCGGCGACCAGGATCATGAGCGGCGCCCCCGTCACCGGTACGCCCCGTAGTCCACGGAACCGGACTGCGCCGACCCTGGCTGGAGCGAGGCGACCCGCTCCGCCCCGAGCTTCTCGAGGTATGCCGCGCGGCCATCGAGGTCGTAGACCCACTCGCGCAGCCAGGCCTGGGTCGCGGCCTCGTCCCGGGTGATCGGATCCCAGTCGAGATAGAACCGGTTGTCCCGGTCGTAGGCGCCCTGGACATAGGACGGATGCGCGCCCCACGGCTCGACCACGACGGCGTCCACGATCAGTCCCGGGATGATCGTCCGGTTGGGGTCGGCGCGGATGACCGCCTCGTCGACGACCTCCTCCACGACCACGATCACGCGGTCGGCCGCGAAGGCGGCCTCCTTCTGGCAGCCCAGCAGCCCCCACACCTGGGTGTCGCCGCCGGCCGAGGCGCGCTGGGCGTGGACGATCGTCACATCCGGGCGCAGCGGTGGCACGGCGTAGATCGTCTCGTCGCCATACGGCGATGCGATCGGGCGGATCAGCGGGTTGGCGACCGGCAGATCGGTCTCGAAATAGCTACGCAGCGGGAAGAACGGCAGGTTCATGGCGCCGGCCGTGTAGCGCCCGACCATCCCGAAGTGGCTGTACTCCTCGACCTCGATCGGCTGGTCGGGGATCTCCCCCTCGATCCGGCGTCGGATCGCGACCAAACCGACTACGCCCGGGTTGCCGTGCCATGAGAAGACGAGCTTGCGGGCGACGCCGGCCGCGATCATCTGGTCGTAGATGACGTCCGGGGTGAGCCTGGCCAGGGTCAGGTCGCGCCGGCCCTGCCGGATGATCTCGTGGCCGGCCGCGAACGAGATGAGGTGGGTGAAGCCCTCGATCGCCACGCAGTCGCCATCCCGGACGAGATCCGCGATGGCGTCCCGCATGGTCGCGACCTTGGAGCCGTTCATCGGCCGATCGCCCGGTCCGTGGCGCGCCGCGGCCGATCCCCGAGCAGCCTCAACCGGCGGCCTCGACCTCGTGGAGGGCGCCTGCTTCCTCCACCTTGACCGGGACGTCGGCGCCGTGTCCGGCCACGGCCGCGACCGCCTCGCCGAAGATCCGCAGGGCGGTCGTCATTTCCGCCTCACTCACGGTCAGCGCCGGCGACATCCGGATGCTCGACTTGCCGGACTCGAGGACAAGCAGGCCGCGCTGGAAGCAGGCCCACTGGACCTCCGCGGCATGCTCGGACGTGTCGAACTCGATGCCGATCATCAGGCCCTTGCCGCGCACGTCGCGGACGAGTCCGTCGTAGCGGTCCCACAGCGGCCGCAGTCCGGTGATCGCCTGGTCGCCGCGGACCCCGGCGTTCGCGACGAGTCCGCCCTCGAGCAGCTCGATCGTAGCGAGCGCAGCCGCGCACGCGACGGGATTGCCGCCATAGGTCGAGCCATGCGCGCCCGGCCCCCAGGTCTCGAGCAGCTCCGCCCGAGCGACCATCGCGCCGAGCGTCATCCCCGATGCGATGCCCTTGGCGGTGAGCAGGATGTCGGGCTCGACGCCCCAGTGCTCGACGGCCCACATCTTTCCGGTCCGTCCCGCGCCCGACTGCACCTCGTCGGCGATCAGCAGGATGCCGTGCTTGTCGCAGATCGCCCGGAGACCCTGGAGGAAGCCGTCCTCGGGGACGACGTACCCGCCCTCGCCCTGGATCGGCTCGACGATGATCGCCGCGATCTCGTCGGCCGGGGCGAGCTTGTCGAACAGCACCTCGTCGAACCAGCGCAGGTCCTCGACCTTGCCAAACGGCGCGTGGAAGATGCCGGGCAGGAGCGGCCCGAAGCCGGCGTGGTACTTGGCCTTCGATGCGGTCAATGAGACCGAACCGTACGTCCGACCGTGGAAGGCGCCCAGGAAGGCGACGATGTAGGGCCGCTTGGTGGCGAAACGAGCGAGCTTGATCGAGGCCTCGACGACCTCCGTCCCGGAGTTGCCGAGGTACGCGCGGACCCGGCCGGAGATCGGCGCGATGCGCGCCAGCTCGCGGCAGACCTCGGGGTAGATCGGCAGGTAGAAGTCCGAAGCCGAGAAATGGATCAGCTCGGCGGCCTGCTCCTTGATCGCGGCGACCACCTGCGGGTGCGAATGCCCGGTCGAGTTGACCGCGATGCCGGCCGCGAAGTCGAGGAAGAGGTTGCCATCGATGTCCTCGACGGTGAGACCTTCGCCGCGCACCGGGACGATCGGATAGGCCCGCGGCAGGCTGGGCGAGGTCCACGTCTCGTCGAACTCGACGTGAGCCCGGGCCTTCGGGCCGGGGAGCTCGGTGACGATGTGCGGAACCGGCCGGTCCCCGGCGATCCGTGACGAGACCGACGACGACAAGGTGCACCTCTGCGCTCGATGCATAACAAGTATGCAGGTTGGATATCGGTCGGAGTATAGCCGAGCCGCCGCGCGTGCAGCGTGCTCCGGGCTCGCCAGCTCCGTCCCGCGCACCGTCGTCCCGCGCCGCGCCGCCGTACCGCGCCACGCCCGTTTACGAATGGCGGTGCGGACTAGTCCGGACGGGTGACTGTTCGTAGTACGTCCAGCCCTCACGATGGGATCGATGTCCGCCCACCCCGACGCGGTCACCCGACCGCGCGTCGACCAGCCCCTTCGAACGCGCCACCTGCAACGGCTCGTCCCGGCCACGAGCCGGCTGGCCCGCACCTTGTGGCTCCGCGACCGGGGCGTGGCCGAGATGCGCTGGGCGGCGATCACGCTGGCGATGATGGCGCTGCTGGGTCTCGTGGGCACCTGGCTCGACCCAGCCAGCGGCGACTTCGATACCAGCGTGCTCTTCGCATTGCCGGTCGCCCTGATCATCGCGATCGTCGCCTGGAGTCCGGTGGCGATCCGACTTGGTCGCTCGATGACCATCCGAAAGCTCCTCGGCCCGGCCGTCCTTGTCCTCGCCATAGCGACTTGCGGGATCACCGACCTGGCGACGCTCCAGGTCCCCTCCGGCGCCCCGCTCGTCCTCCTGGCCATGGCCTACGCCGCGATGACGCCGGGCTACCCGTTCGCGGCCGCGATCCTCATCGGGTCGTCGATCGCCGTACTCGTGGCGCACGCGCAGATCGCCGCGGCGACCGGGTTGGTCTATCGCGCCACCGACGAGTTCACGGTCGGCTTCATCGCGATCCTCCTCGCCTCGACCGGGATGGCCTTCGTTGTCAGGGTGGCGACCGAGGCCGAGGCTCGGGCCACGCGGCTCTCGACCCGAAGCCGGGAGCGCGTCGACGTCCTCGAGCGGGTCAACCGCATCGTCGCTCGCTTCGACGGATCGCAACCCATCGAGGAGGTCATCCAGGCGGTCGTCGACGATATCTCGCGCGAGTTCCACATCACCCTCGTCTCCATGTACCTGCCCTTCGGAGCCGGTCGGCTCTCGATGGTGGGCGTCGCCGGCTATCCCTCGCCGTTCCATGTCCTCGAGATCGGCCAGGGGATCATCGGTCGGGCCGCGGCGACGCTCGAGACTCAGTTCGTGCCCGATGTCCTGGCCGATCCCGACTACCGGGCGGCCCGTGACGACGTCCGCAGCGAGGTCGCCGCGCCAGTCGTTCACAGCGGCGAACTGCTCGGCGTCGTCAACTTCGAAGGCACCTTGGAGCATCCCATCCGGGCCGCCCAGGTCGCCCTGGCCGAGAGTGTCGTCCATGCCCTGTCGGCGGCCCTGCGATCCGCCCGACTCGATGACGAGCGGCGCGATCGCCTGCACGCCATCGAGCGCGTGCTTGCCGTCAGCCGCTCCCTCGTCGCCGATCTGGACCGACCGCGGATCGTGAGCTCCATCGTCGAGGCCGTGGCCGACCTGCTCGCCGCCGACGTCGTCGCGCTCTTCGCCCACGGGACTGACGGGACCTATCGCCTCGAGGCCGGCTCCAGCTTCCCTGCTCGTGCTATCGGGCTCGAGGTGCGCGGGAACGCCGGGATGGTCGGTCGAGCGATCCACGAACGAACGCGGGTCGAAGGCATCCAGGAGGTCTCGGCCTGGCCGCCGGAATTCCTCTCCGACCGACCCGGCGGCACGACCCCACACGCGGCGATGGCCATCCCGATCGAGGTCGCCAACGCCGTGGTGGCCGTCCTGTTCGTCACCCGCGTCGGGGCCGAACGTCAGTACACGGAGCTCGAATGTGGCATCGCGGACCTGCTCAGCGCGCAGGTGTCGATCGCGCTCCAGAACGCCGATCTGCATGCACTGGTGGCCGAATCGGCGGTCCGAGACCCGCTCACCGGTCTGCTCAATCGGCGGTTCTTCGACGAGGCGGTCGAAACGGCCCATGCCAACGCCCGTCGCGCCGGCACGGAGCTGAGCCTGATCGTGCTCGACCTCGATCGGTTCTCGGCGGTCAACAACGAGTACGGCCACACGGTCGGCGACAGCGTGCTGCGGCGCGTCGCGCGAGCCATCAAGAGCGCCGTGCGCGAGGGCGACGTGGTCATCCGCTATGGCGGCGAGGAATTCGTCGTGATCGCGCCGGGCACCGACGGGGACGGGGCGGTCGAGGTCGCCGAACGGATCCGTGAGGCCGTCGCGCTGTCCGGCGGGGAACGGATCGACGGCCGGTTGATCCCCCTCACCATCTCGGCCGGTGTGGCCAGCCTCGTCGACGAGGCCGATGGGCGCGGTCTCTTCCGCGCCGCCGATTCAGCTCTGCTGGCCGCGAAACGCGCCGGCCGCGACCGCGTCACCAAGATCTAGCGCGCCGCGCCCTTGGTCCGCGAAGCGCGGAGCCGGACGGTACGGGCAGAGGCCGCGCCGAGCACCGGAGCGCATCTCAAGGTGCGTGCGCGAGGAGCGCAGGCGCCATCGCGCGCCCGCGTCGTTCCGCGCCGCGTCAGTCGACGAGCGTGCGGCTCTGCTCCCGCATGAATTGTGCGACGTAGTACATCGACAGTCCGGCCTTGCCCGTCGAGCCACTCCCCTTCCAGCCACCGAACGCCTGCACGCCCGGCCAGGCGCCGGTCGTCGCGCCGGCGCGGCGGTTGACGTACAGGACGCCGGCCTCGACGTTGTCGAGGAAGTGCTGGACCTCGGCCGGATCCTCGCTGTAGACGCCGGCTGTCAGGCCGAGCACGGAATCGTTCGCGAGAGCCAGTGCCTCGTCCATCGAATCGACCGCGGCCACGGCCGTGAACGGCGCGAACAGCTCATCGCGGAAGAGCCGGTGTGAGGTCGGCAGGTTGCCCACGACCGTCGGCTCGACGTAGAAGCCGCGCGCCAGGTCGCCATCGGTCAGGTGTTCCCCGCCGGTGAAGACGGTGCCGTCCCGGCGGGCCTCGCCGACCGCGGCCTGGTGCCGATCGACCGCGCGCTGGTCGATGGTCGGGCCCATCCAGTTCGCCCGGACGAGGGGATCACCGACGGCCAGTTTCTCGGTCTTCTCGACCAGCAGCCGAACGAGCTCGTCATGGACCGGTCGCTCGACGTAGACCCGCGAGTTGGCCGAGCACTTCTGGCCGCCAAAGCCGAAGGCGCTGCGCATGATCCCCTCGGCCGCCTCCTCGAGGTCGGCCTTGCGCGAGACGACGGCCGGGTTCTTGCCGCCCATCTCGACGATGGTTGGTCGCGGCCACGCCTTCGAGAACGCGTGGAACAACCCCATCCCGACCTCATACGAGCCGGTGAACACGATGCCATCGATGCCGGGGTGGTCCTGGAGCGCCTGGCCGACCGTGTCGCCCGGGCCCATCACGAGGTTGAACGCGCCCTTCAGGACGCCGGCGTCGATGTAGGCCTGGGCCAAATTCTGAGCGGACAGCGGCGACGCACTCGACGGTTTCAGCACCACGGTGTTACCGGCCAGCAGGGCCGCACCGGTCGGACCCGTCGCCAGGGCCATCGGGAAGTTGAACGGGCTGATGACCGCGAACACGCCATGCGGTCGGAGGATCGACCGCGTGTGGACGGTCGCATCCCCGAGGTTGTCCATCGGGTGGTCGTAGCCGTCGTTGTCTTCCATCGTCCGGGCGTAATAGCGCAGCAGATCGGCCGATTCCTCGACCTCGCCGAGCGCCTCGATACGGTTCTTGCCGACCTCGATGGCCATGTCCGCCGAGTGCTCCATCAGCCGCTCGCTGATGAGGTCGCCGGCCCGCTTGATGATGGCCACCCGCTCGCGCCAGGGCGTGGCGGCCCAGGCCGGTTGCGCGGCGCGCGCCGCGGCCACCGCGGCATCGACATCGGCCGGCGTCGCCTTGGCGAACGTGCCCAACAGGAGATCCCGATCGATCGGCGAGCGCGCCTCGAAGGTGCCGTCGCCGTCGCGCCACTCGCCATCGATGTAGTTGCGGTAGTGCGCGCCGAGGCTCGCCCGGGCCTTTGTGACGGCCGCCTCGAAGCCGGTGTGCAGCTCCTCGTTGTCGGCGCTCAGGGTCGCGTAGGTGATCTTGATCCGCGGCGCGGAATCGGTCGTCATGGTCAGGGCCCTCGTGGAGATCAGGGATCGGTAGCGGGAAGGTTGCGGTCAGTCTAGCGCGGCCACGACATCGGCCAGCGTCGGGGCGATCGCATCCGGCCCACGTCCGGGGCCGCGGCCGGCGCGCCCCGCCTCGGCGGCATCGGTCTTGCCCGACAGGACGAGGATCCCCCGCAAGCCGACGCGCTGGGCCGCAGCGATGTCGGCCCGCAGGTCGTCACCGACCATCGCGAAGCTCGAGCGCGGCAGGCGCTCGCCAAGATCCGCCTGGAGTCCCGCCACCGCCTGCCGGAACACCTCGGGTGAGGGCTTGCCGAGGATCTGCGCCCGTTGCCCGGTCGCGAACTCGAGCCCGACCACGAACCCGCCGGCATCGAGGGTCTCGCCCTTGGGTGTCAGCCACCACGGGTTGCGATGCATCGACAGCAGGTCGGCGCCGCGCCGAACGAGTCGGAACGCGACGTCCATGTTGCGATACGACAGCTCGTCGCCGGCGTCGCCGATCACCACGGCCGCCACGCTACCGGGCGGCGCGGCGTCCGCCTCGTCCGCGGTCAGCAGGTGCTGGCCGTCGAACTCGCGGCGGGCGTCGGCGGCGGCCAGGACGAACAGCGGGCGGCCGGCGTGGCACGCGGCGGTGTGGGCCGCGGTTGCCGAAGTCCCGGTGATGATCCGCTCGGGGTCGACCGCGAGCCCGCCGCGCCCGAACCAGTCGGCCAGCGTCTCCCGGTGGAGCTGCGAGAAGTTGGTCACGACCCTGAACGGGATGCCCCGACCGGCCAGCAAAGCGACCGCCTCCATCGAGCCCTGCAGCGGCTGCCCACCAAGGACGAGGACGCCGTCGGCATCGAGCACGAGTCCGCGCACCCCGCGCAGTGCCGCCCGCAGCCGATCCGCCATCATCGCCCGATGGTAGGCTGCCCGGCGACGGCACGCGTGGAGGATCCGGTGTGACTGCTCGTCGGCAAGACGGCGCTCATCTTCGGCGTCGAGAACGATCACTCGATAGCTTGTGGGATAGCCCGTGCGCTCCACGCAGAGGGCTCCGAGGTCGGCTTGTCCTCGGTCGAGAGCCTGCTCGAGAAACGGGTGCGGCCGCTGGCGGCGTCGATCGGCTCGAGCTTCGTGGTCCCCTGCGACGTGAGCTCGGACGAGCAGATCCAGAGCGTGTTCGAGCGATGGGCCGAGGATCACGACTCGCTCGACATCCTGGTCCACGCCCTGGCCTATGCGAAACGGGAGGACCTCGAGGGCGCGTTCGTCGACACGTCGCGCGAAGGGTTCGCGGTTGCGCTCGACGTCTCCGCGTACTCGCTGGTCGCCCTCGCGCGTGGGGCGCGATCCCTGCTCCACCCCGGCTCGTCGATCATCACGCTCAGCTATTACGGCGCCGAGAAGGTCGTCGCCAACTACAACGTGATGGGCGTGGCCAAGGCCGCGCTCGAAGCGTCGGTGCGCTACCTGGCGGCCGATCTGGGCCCCGACGGCGTCCGGGTCAATGCCATCAGCGCGGGGCCGGTCCGAACGCTTGCCGCGGCCGGCATCGCGGGCTTCAAAGGGATGTACCGCGGCTTCGCCGAGGTTGCCCCGCTGCGCGCCAACATCACGCCCGAGGACGTCGGCCGGAGCGCGCTCTTCCTTGCCTCCGACCTCTCGAGCGCCGTGACCGGCGATACGCTCTACGTCGACGGCGGGTTCAACATCGTGGGCGTGCCGACCGGCGACTGACCGCCCGCGACCGCGACCGGATCAGGCGTCGAGGGCCGCCGAACAGTCCGCGCATCGGCCGGCGATCGAGAGATGGCTGACGTCGACCGCGAAGTCGCGCCGACGCTCGAGTGACGCGATCAGGGCGGCCGCCTCGTCCGCCTCGATCTCCCAGGTCGTCCCGCACGAGATGCAATGGAGATGGCCGTGGACGGCCGACGGCAGGACGTGGAACTCCTCGCGGCCGTCGGCGGCATGGCTGTGGCTCAGGAGTCCCAGCTCCTCGAGGACGTCCAGCGTCCGGTAGACGGTCGAGGGGATCGTGCCCGGGTCGAGCGCGCGGCAGCGCGCGACCAGCTCCGCGCCCGTGACGTGGCCGTCGCTCCGCGACAGGACCTCGATCAGCGTCCGGCGCTGTGGCGTCCAGCGCAGACCGCGCGCTCGCAGGCGGTCACGGACGCCGGCCCATTCGGCATCGGGTGGGGCGTGGGGTGATCCGGTGGCGCGCATCCGACGAAAGGATAGACGACGGGCGTTGGGGGCGCAGACAAATGCAACCTGTTGCGATACCGGCCCGTCTCCGCTACGATTCGCCGTCCATCCTCCGAGGACCACGTGATCGACCTGATCGGCGCCACCGCCACCATCGCCCCGACCGCCGTCAACCTCGGCGTCCTGTTGACCGGTCTGCTGCTGGGCATCCGCCACGGCATCGACTGGGACCACATCGCGGCGATCACGGACATCACCAGCACGACCGCCGCGGCCGGGATGGCCGACGCGGCCCATGTCGAGCAGCACCGCGGTGTGTCGGGCCACACGCACGCTCACGGCGGCGAGATCGAGATGCGGGCGCACGACGCCGGCCCCGGCGGCGCCACCCTCGCCCCCTCGCTCGCCACGCGGCCGCTCGTCGGGCGGACGCGGTTTTTCTCCGGCCAGGCCGACGCGATCCGACTCGGGACGCTATACGCACTGGGACATGGCGCAGTCGTCATCGCCCTGGGGCTGGCAGCCATCGCGTTCGGGGCGCTGCTGCCCGAGTGGCTGGACCCGATCATGGGCCGGATCGTCGGGCTCACCCTGGTCGCCCTGGGCCTGTGGGTCATGTATTCGATCTACCGCTACGCCCGGGCCGGTGAGCGCTTCCGGCTGCGCAGCCGCTGGATGCTCGTCTTCGACGGGATGCGCTACGGCTGGCGGCGGTTCCAGGCCCGCGTCCACGGCCACGAGCACGTCGAACCGCTCGAGATGAGCTCGTACGGCGCCAAGACCTCGTTCGGGGTCGGGATGATCCACGGCGTCGGCGCCGAGACCGGGACGCAGGTGCTCCTCATCGCGGCCGTCGGCGGCGCCTCGAGCGCGGGGCTCGGCGTGCCGATGCTGTTCGTCTTTGTCATCGGCCTGCTCATCTCGAACTTCGGGATCGTCGTGCTGAGCTCGGTGAGCTTCGTGTCGAGCCAGACGCGAGAGCGACTGTACGTCGCGGTCGGTGCCGTGGCGGGCATCTTCAGTCTGGCCGTCGGGATGATCTTCCTGTTCGGTCTCGACGGGTCGCTGCCTGATCTGGGGGCGATCCTGCCCTTCTGACCCGTCGCCAGGCGGGCGGTGCCCCAGTGAGCGGCGACCGGGCCGAACGCCCCAGAAGCCCGGCCCGGTCGTGTGGTGGGCCAGTGGGCCCGGGGAGCGCGAGCCTAGCGGTCGATCGCCGCGGCGGTCGATGCCGGCTCGGGCGCTGGCACCGCGGCGAGCGCGGGCGTTCGCTTGACGGGCCGGAGGTAGAGGCGCAGGACGACCACGATGTAGGTCAGCCAGACGACGAAGGTCGTGACCTCGGGCGTCGAGGTATAGCCGAACAGCGCCGCCAGGAACTGGCCGACGAGGCTGCCGCCGTCCACGTCGTGTGGCAGGACCGCTGAGATGTCGAAGAGCGTCTGGGTCCCGAACGTGATGACGCCGATCTCGATGAGCTCGTGGACCGCGTGACTCAGCAGGCCCGCCGCGATGAACACGAGGGCGACCCCGGTCCAGCGGAAGAACGTCGCGAGGTTGAGCCGGCGCGACCCGTGATAGAAGCCGACGCCCAGGACGGCGGCGATGCCGAGCCCGATGAGGGCGCCGATGAGCACCCAGATGGCGCCGCCTTCGGCACTCGCCGACGCGGCCTGGCCGACGAGGAATAGCGAGGTCTCGACGCCTTCCCGGATGACCGCGATGAAGGCGAGGAACGCCAGCGCCGACGCTGAGCCGTCCGTCAAGGCCCGATCCACCGCCTCCTGCAGTTCACCCTTGACGCTGGCCGCCTGCCGTCGCATCCAGAACAGCATCCAGGTCACGACGCCGGCGGCGAGGATCAGGGTGGCCGCCTCGAAGAGCTGTTCGTACGGCTCCTGGAAGCTCCCGACCGTGACGTAGATGCCGACGCCAAGTAGCACGCTCAGGACCAGGGCCAGGCCGGCGCCGGCGAAGACCTTCGGGAAGTGGCGACGGTTGCCCGTCCTCGCCAGATACGCGCAGATGATGGCGAGGATGAGGGCCGCTTCGACGCCTTCGCGAAGCCCGGTCAGGAGACCGCTGGTGAATGCTCCGACGTCCAAGTGGATCTCCTCCACGGCGAGCATCGCGTGGCTGGATGATGCTCAGCAAGGCCGCATGACTTCATCGTGCAAGGTCGCTTGTCACGGAAAATCTAGCGACCCTCGCGGAATCGGTCAAGCGCCTCTTGAACCAGGCCCTGTGGCGGTCACGGGTCGGGCGTCAGGATCGAGGGTCAGTCGCCGCCGCGGATCTCGAACCGGCTCAGCTTCCAGCTGGCCAGCAGGAAGGCCCCCACGAGCACGACGACCAGCACCGCGACGCTCACCATCGGCACCAGCGGGTCGCCCGGCACGTCGACACCGAGCGCGCCGGCCAGCCCCAGCGTAGCCTGCCGGATCGACAGGAACTTGGTCCCCTCGAGCAGGCCGGACAGGACGCCTTCCCAGATCAGCGTGTAGGCCAGGCCGAGCAGGAGCGCCCGCGAGGTGAACGCGCTGAGCGCCACGAAGGCCATCGCGTAGGCGCTGCCACCGACCAGGCACGCCACCGAGAAGCCGACGATCGCGGTCATGGCATCCGTCCCGCTGCCAAGCAGGACGCCGGTGACGACCACGGCCGGCACGACCAGCACGGCGGTCAGCCCGGCCGCCACCAGGCCCTTGGCCAGCGCGATCTTCCACCGTGGGATCGGCTTGATCATCAGGTAGACGGCGGTCCCATCCTCGATCTCCGACCCGATGGCCGCCGTTCCGAGGATCAGCGCGACGAGCGGCATGACCGTACGGACGACGAGGGTGTCGAGGATCCGATCGGCGTCCGGCCGGCCGCCGCTGACCCGGATCAGCAGGGCGATCAGCACCGGCAGGCCGACCAGCAGGATCAGCAGCAGCGTCCGCCGGCGACCGAGCAGCCCACGCAGGGTCACATCGATGAGCGGGGCCATGACGCTCATCGGCGCACCAGGTAGCTGAAGACGCTCTCGAGCGAATCGTCGGTCGGGGCGACCTCGAAGAGCGTGGCCTCGATCGCCTTCGCGATGCGCGGCAGGGCGCGGGTGAACGCCTCGTAGTCGGCAGTCCGGATCGCCACCCGGCCGGCCACCAGCTCGGCGCCGAAGACCGAGGGGTCGGCCATCAGCGCCGACGCCAGCGCGCGGTCGTCCGACGAGCTGACCGTGAAGGTGTGCGGCCTGTCGGTCATCAGGCGTCGGATCGACCGGAAATCCCCCGCCGCCGCGAGCCGGCCGGCGTAGACCACGAGGACCGAGTCGGCCAGGCGTTCGACCTCCTCGAGGATGTGCGAGGAGAAGAGGATCGTGCGGCCCTCGGTCGCCATCTTCCGCAGCAAGGTCATCATGTGCAGCCGCTGGCGCGGGTCCATCCCGTTGAACGGCTCGTCGAGCAGCAGGATGCCCGGGTCGTGGACGAGCGCGCCGGCGATCTTGGCGCGCTGGCGCATCCCCTTCGAGTAGGTCCCGATCGGGCGGTTCGCGGCCTCGGTCAGGTCGACGGTGGCGATCGCCCGGGCAGCCGCCGCATCAGCGTCCGGGACACCCTGGAGCCTGGCGTTGAGCCGCGCGAACTCGAGGCCGGTCAGGTAGGCGTGGATGGTCTCGCGCTCGGGGACGAGGCCCAGGTGGCGGTACATCTCCGGTCGCCGCCAGGCGCTCTCGCCATCCACGAGGACGCGGCCGGCTGACGGCGCGAGCAGCCCCGCCATCAGGTGAAGCAGGGTTGACTTGCCGGCGCCATTGGGCCCGAGCAGACCGGTCACGCCCGCCCCGAGACCGAACGAGATGTCGTTGACCGCGACGACGTTGCCGTACCAGCGCGACACGTGATCGAGCTCCAGCGCCGCACCCGGCCGGCCCCCGGTCGGCTCGGTCATGCCGCGACCCGCAGGTAGCGTCGGACGGTCAGCCCGATCGAGCCGACGATGCCCACCGCCGCCGCCACGATGTAGGCCGCGCCGGGCAGGTCGATCGAGGCGACGACCGGGCTGTCGGGGATCGAGCCGAAGATGGCGGCGTTGGTGCCATCGAGGATATCCCCCGGGCTGAACAAGACCGCGATCCGGGCCAGGTCCTGGCTGGCCTGGCCACCGATGATGGCGACGATGATCGGCGGGATGATGAACAAGGCGATGATCGTCGCCGTGGCGTAGGCCCGACGTGGCGTCCAGGCGGCGACCAGACCGGCGAGACTGCCCAGCAGCCCCGCCACCAGCAGGCCCTGGACGACGAACCTCGGGACGGCGGAGATCTCGTCGGCGAGGCCGGCCGCGGGATCGGGGGCGACCAGCACGCGGCCCACGAACAGGATGAAGTAGGGCGACAACTCGACGATGAGCAGCGCCGCCATCAGGCCGCCGAGCTTGGCCAGCGCGTAGTCGGTCCGGGTCAGGACCCGCGAGAAGTAGAGCGGCAGGACGCCGTAGCGCTGGTCGCGACCGAACAGCTCGGGCGCCTGCGCGGCGCAGAAGAGCATGATCAGGATGCCGACGATGCCGTGGTAGCTCGCGTAGTTGATCGGCGAGGCGTCCCCGAGGCCGCCGCCGGCCGGTCCCGCCTGCGCGGCCAGGGCGGAGAACCCGACGGCCAGCACGGCCGGCAGGATGGCCAACCCGCCGAGGATGAGCGGCGCGATCTTGGCCCGACCTCCGCGACCGATCCCGAAGCAGGCCGCGATGGTCTGACTGAAGAGTGCCTGCACGGCGCTGCGCCGGCCAAGCCGCGGCCCGTCGTAGGCCTGATAGCCGAGGTCGAAGATGCTGCCGCCGGGCCCACTCGCCGAGGTCGACGGCGCGCGGGCGGGCTGGGTCGGCGTCTCGCTCACGACACGCCTCCGCCCGGAGCCGGCACCGAGCCAGGCCCCGCCGCGCCCGTCGTCACGGGGCCGCCCGTCGTGGCGGGCAGGTCGTCACGGAACAGGTCCTCGAGGCTCTGACGCCGCTGCTCGAGCCGGACCAGCGCCAGGCCAAGGTCGGCGACCGCGTCGCGGACGATGTCGTAGTGGGCATCCTCGCCAACGGCCAGCAGGACCGTCCGGCCGTCGGCCACGGCCTGGAGCCCGCGAGCGACCAACGCGCCCTGGAGCGCCTCGGCCCCCTCTTCGACCTCGATGGCCAGGACCCCGGTCCGTTCGGTGAACGAGCCCAGCGGCGCCGCACGCAGGAGCCGGCCGCCTTCGATCGCGACCAGGAACTCGCAGACCCGCTCGATCTCGCCCAGCAGGTGGCTGGCCACGATGACCGCGATCCCGAACTCCGTGCCGGTTCGCCGGACGAGGCCGAGCATCTCCTCGCGACCGGCCGGATCGAGCCCGTTGGTCGGCTCGTCGAGGAGCAGCAGTCGCGGACCGTGGACCAGCGCCTGGGCCAGCTTGACCCGCTGCTTCATCCCGGTCGAGTAGCCGCCCATCGCTCGATAGCGTTCCTCGTACAGGCCGACGTGGCGCAAGACCTCGGCAGTCCGTTCGCGCGCCGCGGCCCTGGGCAGACCCGACATGCGAGCCATATGGGTGACGAAATCGGTCGCCGAGGTGTCCGGCGGCAGGCAGTCGTACTCGGGCATGTAGCCGACGAACTGGCGGATCCTGGTGCCCTCGGTGCGGACGTCGAGATCCATCACCGATGCCTGTCCCGACGTCGGCTCGAGGAGACCGAGCAGGATCTTGATGAGCGTGCTCTTGCCGGCGCCGTTGGCCCCGACCAGACCGATGATGCCGGGCTCGAGCTCGAGGCTCAGACCGTCGAGCGCCGTGACCCCGCGGGGATACCGCTTCGTCAGGTCCGTGAGGGCGATGAGGCTCATGCGTCGTTCAGGGTACCCGCCGGGCAATGTGCGGTAGCGGTCAGCGGAACCGGAGGCTGTCGACCACCTTGCCGGCGATCGGCATGAGCGACTCGAGCGTCGAGTCCTCGACGGGTTCGATGGCGATGACGACCAGGCCGTCCTTCGCATCGATGACGAAGAGCCGAGTCGTCCCGAACGGCTCGAGGTAGTAGGTCTGGGTCGCCGTCCCGAAGAGAGCCACGCGATCCGGGCCGGTCGGGGCGAGATCGACGACCGTCGCCCTGCGCTTGTCGACCCGATCCGTCTTCGGACGTCCGGCCGCCACGCCATCGGTGCCGATGAATGCCTCGACCAGCATCCGGGCCGACCGCGGAGCGTCCTGCACATCGCCATTCGGATAGACGCTGATCGGGCCGCTGGCGAAGGTCAGCTTGCCCTCGGGCCGGCCCAGCCCGATCAGGTCGCTCTGCCAGATCGAGGTCGACCAGCCGTCGCCGAGCACAAACCGGACCGGCGGTTCGAACCTGGACGGCGCGTAAGCGCCTTTCTCGAGGCCACAGGCAAAGCCGAGGATCGGATCGCACAGGTCGCGAGCGGCCCCGGGCGCGGGCTTGGGGGTCGGCTTGGGGACCGGCGTGGGTTTCGGCGCCTTGGTCGGTGTCGGCGTCGGCTTCGGTGTCGGGCGCGCTGTCGGCGTCGGTCTTGGTGTGGGCCGCGGCGTGGCCGACGCCAGCGCCACGAGGCCTGGATCGTCGCGACCCGGCAGCGACGCCACGAAGAGACCGCCGGCGACGATCGCCGCCACGACCAGCAGCACGAACAGCGGTCCGGCGATGGCCGGAGAGGGGCGACGGACGGCGCCGAACCCGGCGGACCCGCTGGCTGGCCCGGCTGA
>JBBQVJ010000012.1:0-23620 GCA_038211705.1 Candidatus Limnocylindrales bacterium
CACGAGGGGCTGGGTCAGTCTCACGTAGGGCTTCGCCACGGGTGGCCTCCTGCGGGATGTCGACGCACCGAGTGTAGACCGTTCCCGGCCGGGACAGGACGATGCCCGGGCCGCCCAGCCCGGGCATCGAGGGTATTGCGCCTTGATCGTCAGTGCGGGATGGACAGCCCGCTGACGAGCAGTTCATCGGTCGTGTTCTGGACGGCACGACCGTCCTGGGTCCGGTGCTGGAGGTGGATGAGAAAGCTCTTGCCATCGCTCATGAACTCGATGCCGGTGAACTCGGCCTCGCCGTCCTTGAGGTTCATGACCCTGACGCAGCCGTCGTTCAGCAGGTCCGGGTCGGCGCCGTCGGGCAGACAGGCCCACACTTGGTTGTTGGCGTAAGCCGGGTTATCGGCCGAGGTCGTCGCGTCCATCAGGATGTAGAGGATCCCGGTCCCCGGCTGGAAGTCGAGGTTGTCGGCCATCCGCAGCTCAGGGTTGCCCGCCACGAACAGGCTGACGACCGGTCCATGGCCGCCGGTGAACGCGGTGTCCGAGGTCGCCGCGTCGGCCAGGCAGAGCGTCTCGCCCCACTGCTCGGCCTGGTCGTTGCCGGTGTCGTTCCAGCAGGCGCGGAACTGGCCGGCGGCCCAGGCGATCGGGTCGAGGTCCATGTCCTCGGGCCGATAGAAGCCGCTGTAGCCACCCGATGCCGTCGCGACGGCGGCAAGATCGAACCGGGTCGGGTCGGCGGGCGTCGTGAGCGGGACCCACTTGCCCTCACCAATATTCGTGCCCTGACCGAAGTCTCCGAAGCTGCGACCCGACGATCCCAGCCTCAGGACCGACACATTACCCGCCGCTAGGGGCGATGCCGAAAGGGTGGCGATGGGCGCACCGCCGCCGTAGGGCGAGGCGGGCACGAACTTGTAGATCCCGCCGCCCGGCTTCCCGTTCGAGGGCCGCAGCTCGTCGCCGTAGTAGCTGGTGCCGTCGGGCAGGTGGATGATGCCCTCGAAGCTGACCTGACCCAGGGCCTTGCGAACGACGATGTTGCCCGCCGTCGGGCTGCCCGAGGTAGCGCCGATGGCGCGATCGATGTGGACGCCGGTGGTGACGAGCGGGTCGATGAGCTCGTACATCCGACCGACGTTGCCGTTCTCCTCCCCGAAGACGATCGTGCCCAACGCCGTCCGGTGGGCGGGATCGCACGAGATCAGCCCGTTGGCGATGTCGGCCACGGCGCCGGTCGCGAGGGTCACGCGTTGGAGCGAGGCCCGCCCGAAGTCCGGGTTTGGCTGACCGCCGGTCGTTGCATTGGCGCTGTTGACCTCGTTGCAGATGATCGCGTGGGTCGGGGCGTCGTCGTTCGGCCAGAGCGCGATCATGTCGGCGTTCTGGCCGACCGTGCTCGACACGACCGAGGCCGACAGCCCGCCGGCGAGCTCGACCGCCTGGTCGCCTGGTCCGCTGAACTCGCCCTTGATGGCGGCGGCGAGTGGATGACCGAAACCGAAGATCGCCTTGCTCTGGCTGGCCAGCGAATGCTGGTAGTCGGCGCCGGGATCGGACTTGGTGATGGCGTATCCGTGCCGGCGGCCAACGCGGCGATGAGCACCCCGCCGAGCATGGTGCTGACGCGACGGCCGACACGCGCGCGGATCCGAACGGACATCTGGAACCCTCCCTGGCGCGCGGGTCGGGACTTGACCCGCACTGTGGCCACCTTCCGCGGGAGCCGTAAACGGCCCGTTATCGGATGGCGAATCCGGGTGAACAAGTCCCGCCAGCGGCCAAGGTCGCTGGTCCGAGGCTGCGGTGAAGGCGACTCGAAAGCGTCGATGTGCTACATTGTGCTACATGGGCGAGACCGAAGACGAGCGCACCAGGATCGGGGTTCGAGAGCTCCGTCAGAACCTGTCGGTCTACCTCGACCGGGTCAAGCGTGGCGAGGCCTTCGAGGTCACCGAGCACGGCCGGCCGGTCGCCACCCTCGGCCCGACCCTGCCTGAGCGGATCAGCGTCCTTGATCGGCTCATCGCCGAGGGTCGGGTGACTCCTGCCCGGCATGACCACCGCAACCTGACGCTTCCACCGGCGATGCCGGGGCGGCCGCTGAGCGAGATCCTTCGGGAGATGCGCGACGAGGATGAGCGGTGACCCGGCTCTCGTACGTCGATGCCTCGGCCGTCGTCAAGCTGGTCATCCTCGAGCCGGGGTCTGCGGCCATGGTGCAGTGGTACATCGAGAGCGATCGGATCGTGATGAGCCGGATCGGGATCATCGAGACCACTCGGGCGGCGCGTCGCCGTGCGTACGACCCCGATCGCCTCCGGCAGGTCCTCGGATCGATCGAGATCATCGAATGCGACGCGATCGTCCAGGAACGGGCCGGCGGCATCGAGCCGGCGACCCTTCGGACCCTCGATGCGATCCACGTCGCGTCCGCACTCGCCCTCGGCGCCGAACTCGACGCCTTCGTGACCTACGACGAACGTCTCGCGGACGCCGCCAGGGCGGCTGGGTTGCCGGCCGTCGCCCCGGCGATCTGACCGCTACCTCGCGATCTTGGCCGCGATCTCCCAGATGTGGCCACTTGGATCCCGGAAGCTCGCGGTCCGGATCCCTACGGCCGGTCGATGTGCCCGTTCAGCAGCGTCACGCCGCGGACGGCCAGCTCCGCGCACATCGCATCGACGTCATCGACCGGGATCACGTTACCGAACTCGAAGACGGCCGAGTTCTCGTCCTCGAACATCACCGGCAGCCCGAACACGTCGAAGCCATGTCCGAACCCCTCCCGTTCCTTTGGTCAGCTGAGCCTGAGCGAGGGTCGGCCGGCGTCGGCTTGTTCGACACCGCCGATCCACCAGCGCTCGACGCCGGCCGTGTCGAATGCGGCCTCGATCTCCGCGATGTGGTGGGGCGGCACCGCGGCCAGCAGTCCGCCGGAGGTCTGCGGATCGTGGGCCAGGGTCACGAGTTCGGCCGGGACGTCGGTGTCGACCTCGAGCGAGTCGGCCACGTAGCGCCGGTTGTGGGCGGCTCCACCGGTCTCCACGCCGGCCGCGGCGAGGTCGCGGGCGCCCGCGAGGATCGGAAGTGCGGCGGCGTCGAACTCGAAGCGCGTGCTGGACGTGCGCGCCATCTCCAGGCCGTGACCCAGCAGGCCGAACCCGGTCACGTCGGTCGCCGCACGCACCCCGGCTGCCACGAGCGCGTCCGAAGCAGCGTGGTTGAGCCGTCGCATCTCCCTGATGGCGGCCGCCAGGTCCGTCTCGCTCGTCCGTCCCTGACGTGATCCGGACACCAGCACGCCGGTCCCCAGCCGCTTCGTCAGGACGAGCCGATCGCCCGGTCGTGCCCCGCCCTTGCGCAGCAGCTTGTCGGGGTGCGCCGCGCCGACGACGGCCAGGCCGTACTTGGGCTCTGGGTCCCGGATCGTGTGGCCACCGGCTAACGTGCCACCGGCCTCGCGGACCTTGGATGATGCGCCGGCGAAGATCTCGGTCATCACCTCGCGCGGCAGCTCCTCGGGAAAGGCCGCGATCGAAAGTGCGAACAGGACATGCCCGCCCATCGCGAAGACATCGGACAGCGCATTTGCCGCCGCGATCTCGCCGAAGGTGCGCGGATCGTCGACGAGTGGCGGGAAGAAATCGACCGTGCCGATGATCGCGAGGTCGTCGCTGATCCGGTAGACGGCCGCGTCGTCGGGCGGGTTCAGGCCGGCGATGAGCGAGTCCGGCGCCGAAGCCGCGTTTTCGGCTCCCAGGCCCGCCAGCGCATCGGCCAACAGATCGGCGCCCAACTTCGCGGCACAGCCACCACAATCGGTCAGATCGGTGAGACGGAAGGGCGGTGGTTCGAGCGCGGCCATGACATCGATGATAGGGCTACCATCGCGACGGGAGCGGTCGGGTCCCGGTGGGTCCCCTGGTCTTCAAAACCAGTGGCGCGGCGCTCGGCGCGGCGCGGTGGGTTCGACTCCCACGCGTTCCCGCCACGTATCGCGCAACGGAGGGCCGATGCCGACCGACCGCCCGCGTCCACCGAGCGTCGAGCGCCTGCTCGCCGCGGTCCGCCCGAGCCTCGCCGACGGCGTCGATCCGGACGCGGTCGCGGCGGTCGCCCGGGAGGTGGTGGCAGATGAGCGGGCGCGGCTGGAGGTTGGCGAGCCGGCGCGGGAACTCGACGGCCTGGCAGGTGAACTGCGCGACCGTCTCGAGGCGTTCGCGGATCCTTGGGACGCGGGGAGCGGCCTGACCCCGGTCCTCAACGCGACCGGCGTGATCCTGCACACCAACCTCGGTCGCGCGCCGTGGCCGGCGGCGGCCATCGAAGCGGCCGGACGCGCCGCCGAGACCTACTCACTGCTCGAGTTCGATCGGGCGGCTGGTCATCGCGGCCCGCGGTTTCGGGCCGCCGAGGCGCATCTCATCGCCCTGACCGGTGCCGAGGACGCGCTCGTCACCGTCAACAACGCGGCGGCGCTCATCCTCGCGGTCGGGCTGGCCGGCAAGGGTGGCGTCGCGGTCTCGCGCGGCGAGCTGGTCGAGATCGGCGGTGGCGTTCGGATCCCCGAGATCGTGCGGCGGACCGGCGCCCGACTGATCGAGGTCGGGACGACCAACCGGACCCGTGCCGCCGACTTCGAGGCGCCGCTCGCTGACGGCCGGGCCACTGTCGTCCTGCGCGTGCACCCGTCGAATTTCGTCCAGACCGGGTTCGTCGAATCGCCAGACCCGGCGGCGATCGCGAGGCTTGCGCACGAGCACGGCGCCATCCTCATCGACGACCTGGGCAGCGGCGCGCTGCTCGAGACGGCTGCCTTCGGCCTCGCGCACGAGCCTACGCCCCGCGAGCGACTGGCGGCCGGTGCCGACCTGGTGACGTTCAGCGGCGACAAGCTCGTCGGTGGGCCGCAGGCTGGGCTGATCGTGGGTCGGGCCGATCTGATCGCGCGGATCCGGAAGGACCCGCTGGCCCGTGCCGTTCGGCCGGAGAAGGTCACGCTGGCCGCGCTCGCCGCGACCTTGGGCCTCTACCGCGCCGGCCGGGCGTCGACCGACATCCCTGTCTGGCGGATGATCGCCATGACGCCTGCCGAGTTGGGCCGCCGGGCCGATGCGCTCGTGGCGCGTCTGCCGACGGCAACCCGAGCGCGAGTCTCGGTCACCGAGATGGGATCGGCGGTCGGTGGCGGGTCATTGCCGGGAGAGCAGCTCGAATCGGTCGGGCTGGTGGTTGCCGGACCCGGCGCGGCGCGCCTGGCCGCTCGCCTCCGCGAAGGCGACCCGGCGGTGGTCGCCCGGGTCGAGGCGGGGGCCGTGCTGCTGGACCTGCGGACGGTCGACCCCTCGGACGATCTCGCGCTCGCGGGCGCGCTGGTGCAGGCGCTGGCGCGCAGCGGCCGCCGAGGCCCCGAGTCAACTCCCTGATGACCGTCGTCATCGGCACCGCGGGACACATCGACCACGGCAAGACGACCCTGCTGCGGGCGCTGACGGGCATCGATGCCGACCGGCTGCCCGAGGAGCGGCGGCGCGGAATGACGATCGATGTCGGCTATGCCCACATGGCACTGCCCGACGGCATCGAGCTCGATTTCGTCGACGTCCCAGGCCACGACCGGCTGGTTGGCAACATGCTGGTCGGGGCGGGCGAGATCGACGCGGCACTGCTCGTCGTCGCCGCGGACGACGGCCCGCGGGCCCAGACCATCGAGCATCTCGCGCTCCTCGATGCGCTGGCCGTCCGACACGGCCTGGCGGTCGTGACCAAGGCCGATCTGTCCGGCCCGGACCGGACCGCCGAGGTGATCGAGGCGATCCGAAGCCTGCTCGAGGGGTCGTCTCTCGCCGGGTCGCCGGTGGTCGCGACGGCGATGTCGGGCCAGGGCATCGACGCCCTCAGGTCCGCGCTCGTCGCCCTTCGCGATCGCGTCCTCGGATCGATGGCGCGGACGACCGAGGCGCCCGGCACTCGTCTCGCGATCGATCGGGTCTTCGCCGTCAAGGGTCGTGGCGCGGTCGCGACCGGGACGTTGCGCGGCCGCCCGCTGGCCCGTGGCACGGCCCTCCGGCTGGTGCCGGGTGACCGGTCGGTGCGCGTCCGGGAGGTCCAGGTCCACGGCACGGCCACGGACGTCGCCGGACCCGGCCGGACAGCGCTTAATCTCGCCGGGATCGAGGCCGGCGAGCTGCACCGCGGCCTCGTCCTGACCGACGATCCGGGCGTCGTCGCAGCGGACCGCCTGCTCGTGGCGCTGGCGGCACCGCTCCCCGATCGGGTGCGGGTCCGGGTCCATCTCGGGACGGCCGCGGTCGACGGGAGCGTGGGTCGGAGTGGCCGCGACGGGCTTGACCTCCCGGACGGCACGGCCGCGGCGATCGTCCGCCTGGCGGCACCGCTGGCGGTCGCCGTCGGGGATCGGTTCGTGTTGCGGCGTGGGACGGGCGCCGACCGGATCGTGGGTGGCGTCGTGCTCGACGCGCAGCCCGCGCGCGCGATCTCGCGTCGGCGCCAGACGAGGGACCGGGTCGGGCGGCTGGCCGCAGCGGTGGCGACCGGCGATTCGACCGGGATCGCGCTCGCCAGACTCGACCTCCACGGCGCGGTGGCGCCCGCCGACGATCTTGCGGCCCCGGTCACGATCGCCCCCGATGTGATGGACACGGTCACGGCGGCGGTCCTCGAAGCGGTCGCGGCGAGTGGCGGCACGACCTCGCTCACGGAGGCCCGCGCCACCGCAACCCGTGCCCTGCGCCGCGCGGCGACCCTTCGGCGAATCCCGGCCGGCTCGGCCGCGACCGCGATCGTGGAGCGTCAGGTGGCCGATGGCCGACTCGTTCGCGATGGCACGGCGGTCGGACTCCCGGGCGCGGCACCACGAACCCGGACCCCGGACCCGGAGCTGGCAGTGGCCATGGACCGCCTCGAGCGAGCCCTGGCCGTTCCGGCGCCGCCGGCCCTCGCCGACGCGGCTCGCGCGGCGACCTGTCCGCCGTCCGGGATCCGCGAACTCGAACGGGCCGGGTGGATCGTCGTCCTCGAACCCGATCTGGCCTACGCGGCGGCGAGCTACGGCGACCTCGCGGCCACCGCACTCAGGCTGGCGGAAGCCTCTCCGCTCACCCCGGCCGCCCTGCGCGACGCGACCGGGACGAGCCGGCGGTACGTGATGGCCATCCTCGAGGACCTCGATCGGCGCGGGATCCTGCGGCGGACCGCCGACGGCCACGTCCCGGGGCCGCGGGCTGCGCTGGTCGCGTCGCTCGCGCCCGCCGGCACCGCCGGTCCATGACGCGCCGGCGCGTCACCGGGCTGGTCCTCGCCGGCGGCCGTTCGAGCCGGTTCGGGAGCGACAAGCTCGTCGCGCGGGTCGATGGCCGGACACTGCTGGTCAACGCCATCGATGGCGTCACGCCGGCCTCGGTCGAGATCCTGGTGGTGGGCGCACCCGAGGCGACCCCGAACCTCCCGCGCGGCGTCGGGCTCGTCCACGACCCGGTCGCCTTCGAGGGTCCGCTGGCCGGGCTCGCGGCCGGGCTCCAAGCCGCGCACGAAGCGATCGTGCTCATCGTCGGTGGCGACATGCCGAGCCTCGTGGGCGCCGTCGTCGAATCGATGCTGGTCGAGCTCGATCAGGCGGACGTCGAGGCCGTCGTCCTGGAGCATGACGGCCGGGCGCGACCGCTCCCGCTCGCGCTGCGGCGCGAGCCGGCCCTGACCGCGGCGACCGCGCTGCTCGCACGAGGCGAGCGCCGCCTGCGCACCCTGCTCGATGCCCTGACGACGCGCGTCATCCCGGAAGCGACGTGGCGCGCGCTCGACCCCGACGCGCGGACCGTCCGCGATGTCGATACGCCCGACGACCTGGGCTGACGGCCTGACCTGCCGGATCCGGACATACGAGACCCCCGCCCGGAGGAGGCGGAGGTCGTCGTGTTTCGGAGGGAGGAGTGGGCTGAGGGAGGATCAGCCCGCGTACCCGTAGTTCTTGAGAGCGGGGACGACGGGATCCGGGTTGGAGCCGGCGATGCCCCGGAGGCTGGCGATGCCGGAGACGAGCCGCTCGCGGAGGCTTCGGCGGGCCACCAGCGAGGCCGCTCGGTTGTGCTGGGACTCGGCCATCAGATCGGCAAGATGGGCATTCACGTACATGATGGATACGGCATTCACTGGTTGGGTCTCCTTTCCGCTGCCCCGGATCAGTTCCGGTGCGCAAGAGGAGCATCGTCCCGGGCGGCTTCCACGAACACCGACCTCCGACGGCGAATCGACATCGTCATCCGTCCATGCCCGGTCGGGCACGTGTCAACCCTCGAGCGCCGACGGCTCGTGCACGGCGATGCCGTCGATGAAGGTCGCCACCACGCGCACCTCTCCGATCGCGCCGGCCGTTCGATCGAACAGGTCGCGATCGAGCACGACGAGGTCCGCCGTCTTGCCGACCTCGAGCGACCCGATCTCGGTCTCGAGGTGATTGACCCATGCCGTCCCGCTGGTGAACCCCGCCAGCGCGTCCATGAGCTCGATCCGCTCGTTCGGGAGCAACGGCGACCGCTCGCCCCGATGCCCGTCCCAGACCCGGTTGACGGCGACTTCCATCTCGAGGAGCGGGTCGGCCGTCGAGACCGCCCAGTCGGAGCCCATCGCGAGCCTTGCACCGGCCGAGAGGAGTGAGCGGAACGGGTATTGCCAGGTCGACCGCTCCGGGCCAAGGAACGGGATCGTGAGCTCGTCCATCTGGTCCTCGTGACAGGCCCAGTAGGCCTGTGCGTTGGCGACGACCTCGAGCGTAGCGAACCGCCCGATGTCGTCGGGGTGGATGACCTGGATGTGGGCGATGTGCGGCCGCGTGTCGGTCGTCCCGTTCAGCCGCCGGGCGGCCTCGATGGCGTCGAGTGCCTCGCGGACCGCGCGCTCGCCGATGGCGTGGAAATGTGGCTGGAACCCGAGCGCATCGAGTGTGGCGACGTGGCCCTTGAGCGCTTCCGGGTCGATCTGGCTAAGCCCACGGTTCGCGGTCGGACGGCCGTCCGCGCCGAGATATGGCTCGATCACGGCCCCGGTGAAGTTCTCGAGCACCCCGTCCTGCATCAGCTTGACGCTGGTGGGTGCGTAGCGGCCGATCGCCGTCCTGGCGCGGCGTTCGAGGAGTTCGTCGATCTGTTCGGCACCACGCGAACGCTCCCACCACAGGGCCCCGACCACCCGAGCGGTCAGCTCGCCCCGACCGGCGAGCGTCGTGTAGGCGAGCTCCTCCTCGTCCGGCCGCACGATGGCGTCCTGCCAGCTGGTGATGCCGAGGGTGTGCAGCTCGGCCTGAGCGAGGCGCAGGCCGACCACGAGCTCGTCGGGCGTCGTGGCCGGCACGATGCGCCCCACGATGTCTGCGGCGCCCTCCTGGAGCGCGCCTGAGGGACGACCATCCGGGTCCCGCTCGATCCGGCCGTCGACGGGGTCGAGGCTGTCGGCCGTCACCCCGGCCAGCTCCAGGGCCTTCGTGTTGACCCAGGCGGTGTGGCCATCCCGGCTGTCGAAGTAGGCCGGCCGATCGGGCGAGGCGCGGTCGAGGTCGCTGCGGTGCGGGACGCCGCCCGGGAAGTCGGCCATGGACCAGCCGTCGCCGCGGATCCACGGCTCGTCCGGGTGCGAGGCCGCGTAGCCGCCGATGATGTCGAGGTAGGCATCGAGCCCACGCGCACCGGAGAGGTCGCAGCGGAGGCGACCCAGCCCCGCCCCGACTGGGTGGACGTGCGCGTCCCCGAACCCCGGCGTCACGGTCCGGCCCCGAAGCTCCACGACCCGGGTCCGGGGGCCGATCCAGCGGCCGACGTCGTCGTCACCGCCGACGGCCACGATCCGGCCGTCGCGCGCGGCGACCGCACTGGCCATCGTGCCTGCCGCGTCCATCGTGGCGACGCGGCCGCCACGCAGGACCAGGTCGGCAGGCCGTTCAGTCGTCACCGGCCGAGGATGGCACGTCGGGTCGCGGGCGAAGTCACCATCCCGTCCGTCGCGACAGTGAGCCTGGCGGCCCGCCGGCGCGTAGCATCGTCCCGTGACCACCGTCCATCTGCTCCACGCCGGCTACGCGGCCGATCGCGTCGGCAGCAGCGTCATCCTGGTCCGCGACGGCGACGCGGTGATCGTGTGCGACCCGGGGATGGTCGCCCGGCGCGGGCTCATCCTGGACCCGCTGGCCGAGCTGGGCGTGGCGCCCGAGGCGGTCAGCCACATCTTCCTGAGCCACCACCATCCGGACCACACGGTCAACATCGCGCTCTTTCCCAACGCCGAGGTGGTCGACTTCTGGGCGCGCTACCGGGACGACCTGTGGCTCGACCACGACGGCGACGGCCACCACCTGGGCCCCAACAGCGAGCTGTGGCTGACACCCGGTCATACCGAGGAGGACGCCACGCTCGTGGTCACCGCCGACGACGGCGTGTACGCCATGACCCACCTGTGGTGGCGAGCCGACCGGACGCCCGACATCGACCCACTGGCCGCCGACCAGGCCGCCATCGAGCGCGGCCGAGCACGGGTGCTGGCCGCCGCCGACATCGTGATCCCAGGGCACGGGGCGGCGTTCCGGGTCCGGGAGTAACGGCCGGCGCACGATGCTCCGTCGGTGCGGGCCCGAGGCTCGGCGGCCCGAGGCTCAGCGGCTCGACCGCCGCCCCACGATGTTGAGCCGGACGTAATCGACCAGCGGCTCGTCGAGCCGGGTCGCGACCTCGTGGACGAAGGCGTCGCGCTCGTCGGCTGGCAGACGTTCGAGGTTCGGGGCGAGGATGACCGTTCGCAGGAAGGTCTCGAATGGCTCGCCGGGCTCGAACCGGGTCGGCTCGTCGGTCAGCCAGACCTCCGTGTCGACGAAGCCCGCCGCATCGAGGCGGCGGATCGTGGCCATCGGCGTCTCGTAATGGGCTGGGCCCAGCCAACCGTCACCGATCGTCGCCAGCACGCGCTTGACCGACTCGATATTGCCCGCGCCACCGCATTGCGCGGCGAGCCAGCCGCCCGGCCGCAGCACCGCGGCCAGGTTCGCGAACAGGGTATCGTGGTCCGGCACCCAGTGGAACGTCGCGGTCGAGAGGATCGCGTCGACCGGCTCGGCGATGGGTAGCGGCTGGCCTAGGTCGGCCACCACGTACTCGATCCGGTCACCGAAATCGGCCAGTCGGTCCCGGGCCGCGGCGATCATCGACGGCGAGCCATCGAGCGCGATGACGCGGCCGCGGGGCAGCCGAGCGACCAGCAGCTCGGTGACCCGGCCGCTTCCGCAGCCGGCATCGAGCACGCGTTCGTGGCCAGTCAGCGGCAGGCGCTCGAGCACGGCCGCTCCCCAGCGGGTCTGCGGTTCGGCGATCCGGTCGTACGTGCGGGCGTCCCAGTCGCGGGTCATCGATCCGCGCTCAGGCGGCCGGCACTGCCGGCTCCGAGGCGGCCGCCGGCGCCCCGGCGCCCTTGCGCAGGCCGTACCACGACACCAGCGCCCCGACGGCGAGCAGCCCCGCGCATACCAGCATGGCCAGGTGGAAGGCCTCGATGGAGGCGGCATTGGAGGCGGCGATCTGACCGGGTGTGGCGCCGGCGGCCGGTGGGTTGAGCGGCTGGAACGCCCGACGGATGACCGGATCGCTCGTATCGATGCCCGCCCCGCCACCGAGGGAGGCGTAGTAGGTGGCGCTGATGGCGATGAAGATGAGCGCACCCAGCAACGGCTGACCGACCCGCGCGATCGAGTTGTTGATCGCCGAGGCGATGCCCGAGAACCGGCCCGAGATCGAGCCCATCAACGTGCTCGTGAGCGGTGCGACGACGAGCGAGATCCCGAGCCCGAAGAGCAGGGTGTAGGGCACGATGTCGATGAGGACCGATGCCGGGGGGATGAGGCTGGCCGGATCGTCGAGCGTCGCCGTCCACGGTGCAGACGCCGTCGGGAGCCTGACCAGCCAGAGCAGCCCCAGGCCCATCAGCGTCGGGCCCAGGATCAGGAACCGCCGCGAGCCGATCCGCCCGGCCAGTGTGCCGACCCGGGTCGAGAGGATCGCCAGCATGAGCCCGATCGGGAGGGTCGCCAACCCGGCGCCCAATGCCGTATAGCCGAGCACGCCCTGGAGCACGACGGCCACGTAGAAGAACGTGACATAGAGCGCGCCGTAGACGAAGAAGGTGGCCAGGTTGATCGATGCGAACGCGCGCGAGCGGAAAAGCCCGAGGGGCACCAGCGGGTTCGGTCGCCGTGCCATCAGGATCGGGAAGACGATCAGTGAGACGACGCCGATCATGATCGCGATCCAGGCTGCGGTGTCGGTCCATTCGTTGGCCTGGCCGCGGATGACCCCGAAGGCGAGCCCGCCGACCGCAAGCGCCGCGACCACCGCTCCCACCCAGTCGAAGCGCCCGGCGGTCTCGGTATCGCGCGACTCCTGGACGTGGGTCAGGGTCGCCCATAACGCGAAGCCAAGGAGCGGCACGTTGATCAGGAACGCCACCCGCCAGCCGAGGGTGTCGACCAGCCCGCCACCGACGATCGGCCCGAGGACGGTCAGCGCCGCCGTCGAGGCCGCCCAGATCCCGAACGCCCGACCGCGCTCGAGGCCATCAAAGGCGTGGGTGATGAGCGCCAGCGAGCCCGGGATGAGCAGCGCGCCTGCCGCGCCCTGGGCCAGCCGGAAGAGGACCAGCCATTCGAGGCTCGGCGCCAGCCCGCACAGGCCGGAAGTGATCGCGAAGCCGATCAGGCCGATGGCGTAGACTCGCCGGCGACCGTAATGGTCCGACAGCGCGCCGGCCAGGATCAGCAGGGCGGCGAGGACGGCCAGATAGCCGCCGACGATGTAGGCCTGGCCCTCGAGCACGCCGACCATCGTCCCCGGCAATTCCTGCCCGATGTGCTTGAGTGCGGCATTGACGATCGTTCCGTCGAGGAAGACCGCGCCGGAACCGATGACGGTGCTGATGAGGGTCCAGCGCTGTCGACGGGTCATGTCGGGTCAGTGTCGCAGCGCTCCGGGGGTTCGGGCAAGGTGCGGGTAGACTCTCGGCCATGCCCGGACCCGTGGCGCTCGTCGGCGCCGGAGAATTCCTCCCCGAGATGCTCGAGTTCGACGCCGGATTGCTCGCCGCGACCGGCAGATCGCGACCGCGCGTGGCGATCCTGCCGAGCGCCTCGTACCCCGACGGCGAGGCGGTCTTCGCCGGCTGGGCGGCCCAGGGCGTCGCGCATTTCGGTTCGCTCGGTGCGGAGGTCGAGCCCGTCCTGGTCCGCGATCGGGCCGGCGCCGACGATCCTGCGTATGCGCAAGCCATCGGCGAGGCCGACCTCATCTATCTGTCGGGCGGCAAGCCGAGCTACCTGATGGACGTGCTCGGCGGGAGTGCCGTGGGGCGAGCGCTGGCGACGGCCCACGAGCGGGGCGCCGTGCTCGCCGGCTGTTCGGCGGGTGCGATGGTCCTGGCCGCCCACGCCTTCGATTTCCGGGTGAAGCTGAGTCCTTGGCCGCTGCGCTGGAGGGCGGGTCTCGGGTTCGTGCCAGGGGCGTCCGTCGTGCCGCACTACGACGCCTGGCCGGAGCCGCTGTGCGCGTTGATCGCGCTCCAGGCCCCGCGCGGTGCGGCCGTCCTGGGCATCGACGAGGAGACGGCCATCGTCGGCCGGGATGGCGCATGGCAGGTCCACGGGGCATCGCAGGTCACGGTCTGGCGGGGCCGCCACCGCGAGCGCTATCGGGCGGGAGATACGTTCCGGTTGTGAGGCCGGCCCGGGCGTTCGCCCACGGTTCGCGCCCACGGCTCGCGCGGCCGGGCCGTGGCGGAGGTCGCGGCTCACGCGGCCGGGGCCGTGGCGGTCGCGGCGGTCGCCTGATCGACTCACCGCGGCGGCGATCAGCCTGGTGATCCTGCCATCCGCCGTCCGACGAATCCTGACGACTGAGGGCGCCGATTCTCGACAGATATGCACCCCAGGGGCGTTAGGCATGGATCCAGGGCCGGACGGCGGCCTCCACTCTGGATCCACGCTCGAGTGCCGGCCCCGATCCCGTTTCGGGGCCAAGAACGACCACGATTCGCTGCCTAACGGTCCCCCCACGAATATCTGGCAGCGCACGGGCCAGATCAGGATCCGAGGTGAGGGAGACTGGCGATACGCTCCGGTCGCAGGCGATCGGGGGCGTCCCAGGCGATCGGGGGCCGGCCGGCCACTCCGGACCTCCGGGTCAGTCGGGCTTGACCGTCCGGAAGCAGTCGGAGCAGTAGACCGGGCGGTCCATGCGCGGCTTGAACGGGACCTGGGCCTGGTTGCCGCAGGACGAGCAGATGACCGCGAAGTACTCGCGGTTCGGACGGTCGTCGCCACGCTCGTAGCCGCGCGGGCCACCGATCTCGCGGACGTCATAGCCGCCATCGCGGCTGGCGCGTCGGCTGGCTCGGCAACTGGTGCAGCGCTTCGGGTCGCTGACGAAGCCCTTCTGCTGGTAGTACTCCTGATCCGCCGCGGAATGGATGAACTCCACACCGCAATCCACACAGTTCAGGGTTCGATCGAGGTAGGTCACGGTGCTCCTCCGAGGCGCGTTCATCTGCAGGGGTGCGCCGTTTCGGGGGCGGCCGCATCGACGGTCGGGACGTGCGGGTCTGGCGAAAGAAGCCGGGACGCGCTCCCAGGTGCCGATGTTGGGTCCCTGGCTCGGGGCGCACCGGTTCAGTGCCGGGAGGATACAACGGCTCACCGAAATGGGCTGGCGGGGCCACCGACCGACGGGGCGCCGCATCATCCGCACGGCCGCGCCGATCCCCTCCGACCGGCCCCGCCCTCGCTCCTCGACCGGGCCGGCGACCGTGACACCGTACCTGTCACAATGGCGCCCGACAGTGGAGTCGGCGAGCGGGGAGTCATGGGGGCGCCTCGCTCGCACCATCGCCGCGGAACGCTCCGAACGTCCATCGCTCGGGCGGCATGAAGACTCCTCGGTCGTCCGACCCATGACCACGAGGAGGCGAAGGCCGCTACCCGATGCTCAGGATCCTCCACACCGCGGACGTCCACCTCGGTGCGCGACACGACGATCTCGGAGAGCAGGCCGCGGCCCAGCGCGAACGTCAGTTCGCCGCCTTCAAGACCGCCATCGACCTCGCGATCGCCGAGAAGGTCGACCTCTTCCTGATCGCCGGCGACCTGTTCGACTCGAACGTCCAGCCGCGCCGATCGGTGGAGCGCGTCGCCGCCGAGCTCAAGCGGCTCGCCGACGCCCGGATCCGATCGGTCATCATCCCGGGCACCCACGACTGCTTCGACCGTGCCTCGATCTACCGCGCCTACGACCTCGTCGCATTGGCCGGAGCGACGCCGGGCGACGGCCTGATCACCATCCTCGATCCGGACCACCCCTCGGTCCGGCTGGCAGCGCTCGACGCTGTCGTCCACGGCCCGGTCTTCGCCACCAAGCGTGCGCCGCACAGCCCGCTCCAGGGTCTTGCCGACGCGCCCGACGACGCGACCGACCCGACCGACCCGACCGGGCGCTCGGCGACGTGGCGGATCGGTATGGTCCACGGCTCGATCTCGATCCCGGGCAAGACCGACCGCGACGAGGTCGTCATCACGACCGATGAGATCGCGGCCAGTGGTCTCGACTACCTCGCGCTCGGGCATTGGCACTCGAGCCAGACCGGCAAGGCGGGCGCGGTGACGTACGCCTACCCGGGCGCTCCCGAGCCTGTCGCCCTCGACCAGGATCGGGCCGGCAAGGTCCTCCTCGTCGAGCTCGACGAGCCTGGCGGCGAGCGGTCGGTGTCAGTCACCGAGCACCAGGTCGGCCGGACCCGTTTCGAGAAGACCGAGATCGACACCGCGACCATGGCCAACCAGCCGGCGCTCATCGAGGGTCTCGCCGCACGGGCCGACCCCGACCTCGTGCTCGACGTCCGCCTGGTCGGCGTCCGTCCCGACGAGCTCGACCTGCATCTCGACGAGATCGAGACGGCCCTCGCCACGTTCTTCCTCAAGGTCCGCGTCCGCGACGCCTCGATGCCGGCCCTGACCGAAGGGCCCCTCCCGTCGGTCGACACGATCGCGGGCGCCTTCATCCGCGATCTCGAAGCGCGGATCGCCGAGCTCGAGGCGGCCGGCTCGACCGAGGAAGCCGCCGAGCAGCGCGATTCGCTCCGACTCGGACGGCTCCTGCTCGCCGGGCACGAGGTCTCGCTGTGAGGATCCGGAAGCTGTCGGGGCGGGACTTCCGGCGCTACCGGACCTTCGACATCGACTTCGCACCGGGGCTGACCGTCATCCGCGGTCCGAACGAGGCCGGCAAGACGTCCGTGCAGCGGGCCCTCGAACTCGGGCTGACGCGACGGGCCACGAGCACGGCCGCCGAAGTCGAATCGCTGCGGCCGTGGGGCGCGCCGCCGGAGGCGCGTTCGGTCCTGACCATCGAGTTCGAGCAGGATGAGGAGGACGGCAAGCACGTCGGCACGCTCGAGAAGACGTTCGCCGGTGCCAAGGGCACGGTCCGCCTCGACTACGACGGTCAGTCGATCGCCGACCCGGCGCTGGCCGACCAGGTCATGGCCGAGCTGACCGGGATCCCGACCGAGGCCTTCTTCCGCTCGACCGCGTCGGTCCGCCATTTCGAGCTGAGCGAGCTGTCCCGTGACGAGTCGGCGCTGCGCGACCGACTCCAGGCCTCGATCAGCGGCGCCGACCGCGGCACGAGCCGGGCCAAGAAGAAGCTGGCCAAGGCGCTCCACGAGCTGAACACTCGAGGCGACCGCAATCCGGGGCAGCTCAAGACCGCCGAGATGGCGGTCGAGCAGGCCGGCGCGGCGCTCGACCAGGGCGAGCTCGCGCTGGCCCAGCTGGAACGCGACCGCGACACATTGTCGGGTGCCCGTGACCGCCGAGCCGAGGCCGAGGCCACGCTCGGCGAACGCCGGAGCATGCTCGAGAAGGCACGTCAGGCAGAGCGCCTCGCCGCCGAGCGCGACGCGTCGACCGAGCGCTACCAGCGCTACAAGCAGGCGGTCGAGGTCACCGGCCAGATCCAGGCGCTCGCCACCTCGCACCCATCGCCCAGTCCGCTGCCGGTCCTGCGCGTCGGCGTCGAGCGACTGCGCGCCGTGGATGGCCGGATCCGCGAACTGCGAGCGGCGCTGTCGAACGAGATCGAGGTCCAGTTCGAGGTCGCACCCGAGCCGACCTGGCGGCCACTGTCGCGCGTCTCGGTCGGACTGGTCGCCCTGGGCATCCTGCTGGCGGCGGGCCCGGTCGTCCTCGAGCTCCTGAAGATCGCCGCCCTCGGCGCCACCATCCAGCTCATTGGCGGGATCATCGCGATCGTCGGGCTGGCCATGGCCGCGGTCGCCTTGTGGCTCCGTCGCAGCGTCAAGACCCAGGCCCAGCTGCGCGACATCGAGATCGATCGTCGGTTGCGCGGCCGATCGGAGATGGAGGCGGAGCTGGTCGATTCGGAACGCCAGCTGACCGACCAGCTTGCGACCCTCGGGCTGCCCGACCTCGCCGTTGCCGAGGACCTGCTGGCGCGCGAGGCGGCCCATGTCGCGCAGATGGACCTGCTCGGTGCCCAGCTCGACGGGCTGGTCGGCAAGGAGCCGCCGTCCATTCTGCCCACCGTGCGTGATGCAGCCGCCCTCGAGATCGCCCAGAAGACGAGCGCCCTCGAGGCGCTCGGTCCCATCGCCAAGGAGCCCCGGGCGCGCGAGCGCCTCGAGGTCGAGGTCCGCGACCAGGAGGCGGCCCTGGAAACCGCCCGCGACGACGAGGCCAATGCCCGGGCGCGGGTCGAGGCTAACGCGGTGGACGCCGAGCAGGTCGCCGGGCAGGCCGAGCGACTGGCCGCCTGGCGCGAGCAGCTCGCCACCTCGCAGCGTCGCCAGCGCGTCTTCGCCGCGACGCTCGATGCCATCGAACGGGCGGAACAGGCCACGATGAAGACCGCCACGCGCTTCCTCGAGGAACACATGGTCCGCGACCTGGCAGCCGTGACCGGTGGCCGCTACCGTCGCGTCCGGGTCGACGACAAGACGCTCGACATCGAGGTCCACGCCCCGGAGAAGGACGACTGGGTGCACGTCAGCTCACTCAGCCAGGGCACGCTCGACCTCGTCTATCTCGTCGCCCGGCTCGGGCTGGTCCGGCTGGTCACCGGCGATCGGCGGCCGCCGCTGGTCTTCGACGATCCGTTCGTGACCTTCGACGACGCCCGGGCCGCCCGGGCGCTCGACCTGCTCAAGAGTGTCGCGGCCGACTTCCAGGTCATCTACCTGACGACGTCGGAGCGATATGACGACGCGGCCGATGCCGTGGTCGTCCTGGAAGGCCCGACGGCCATCGACGATGGGGCCGACTCGCTCGATGGGACGGGGGTCTCCATCGACGGGACGACAGCCCTCGCCACCGGTCCCAAGCGGGCGGCCGCCCCGGCCGATCTCGCCGCGCCACGGCGCCGCGCCTGAACGAGCTCGGCGGTGCCGAGACCGCGACGGTCATCCTCGGTCTTGTCTCTGCGCTGGCGTGGGGCGCCGGCGACTTCGGTGGAGGGCTGCTGACCCGACGCACGCCGCTCTTCGGTGTCGTGCTGGTCTCGCAGATGGTCGGCATGGTGCTGGCCCTCGCCCTTGCGCTCCTTCGCGGCGAGACCGCGCCGCTCCCGGCCGACATCGGCTGGAGCATCCTGGGCGGCCTCTCGGGTGGGATCGGGATCACTGCGCTCTATCGTGGGCTGGCCGTCGGGCGGATGGGCATCGTCGCGCCGGTGACCGGGGTCCTGGCCGCGCTCATCCCCGTGGCCGCCGGCATCCTGACCGAGGGCATCCCGCCGACGCTCGTGGTGGTCGGGATCGTCCTGGCCATCGCCGCCGTCGTCCTCGTCTCGCGGCTCAAGGACGAGGCCGGCCGTCCGTCGGGTCTCCACCTCGCGCTCGTCGCCGGGCTCGGGATCGGGGCGTTCAGCGTGTTCGTGGCACAGATCAGCGACGGCCATGCGTTCGGCCCGCTGGCGCTCATCCGTTTTGTCGAGGCCCTGCTGATCGGGTCCGCGGTGCTGCTGACCGGCGCGGCGTGGCGCCCCGGCCGGCGGTTGGTCCCGGCCATCGCCGCGGTCGGTGTCCTTGATATGGCCGGTAACGGCGCGTTCATCCTCGCCGTCCAGACCGGTGCGCTGGCCGTCGCCGCGGTGCTCTCGTCGCTCTACCCCGTCACGACGGTCGTCCTCGCGGCGATCTTCCTGCGCGAGCGTGTCACCCGCACGCATGCCGTGGGGATCGCGCTGGCGGTTACGGCCATCGGCTGCATCGCGGTCGGGACGGCGAGTTGATGAGGCGGGGCGGGCGTCCGGGCCGGCCTGCCGTTCGATCGACTGGCGCCTAGACTCAACGCCATGGCCACCGAGCTTCCGAACGACGTCGCGATCGAGCCGACCTGGCTGATCGAGGCGACCTATGCGTCCGACGCGGCCGAGACGCGGGTCCCGTTCCGGGCTCGTCACCTGGCCCGGCTTGCCGAGCTCATCGACTCCGGTGTCGTCGTCGCGGCTGGTGCCTTCGCGGACGTCTCTGCCTCGATCATCATCGTCCGGGCCGCCGACGAGGCGGCCGCGCTCGAGATCGCCCGGGCGGATGTCTACCTGGCCAACGGCGTCTGGGTCGAGGTCCGCGCCCGGCCGTTCGGCCGCGTCGTCGTCAGGACGGCTGCCGCCGGATCGTGAGCCGGTCGACCTCGACCGGATCGCGCAGGACCAGGATATCGGCGAATCCCTCGCGCCATAAGGCGGGCTCGGGGCCCTCGAGCGCCGCGCGAAGTCGCGCCAGGTGACGGCGCACGATCGCTTCATCGACGACCCGCGGTCGACGCGCCGCGTTCCGTGCCAGGACCGTGGCCGACGGCAGGTCGAGGACGATCGCGACCGCCGGCAGTCCGGCGGCCGCCGCCGCGGCCAGCAACGGGCGGCGGGCGCTCGACTCGACACTGGTCGCATCGACCAACGTGGTCCGGCCGGCCGCCAGACGCCGCCCCAGCTCGCGGTGGAGGCGCCCGAAGGCCGCCCGGGTCGCACCCTGATCCGCCTCGTCGCCTGAGACGAGCTCCCGGAAGCGGTCGGACGACAGGATCTCCTCGGGCGCGAAGTGGCGCGCCGCGAACGTCGATTTGCCCGAGCCGGCCGCGCCGATGACGACGACCAGTGACGGATCGGCGATGACGATCTCCGCCATCTAGGACGTGGCGCGCCTGACCTCGAAGCCGCCGCCCTCCGCGGCGCGGATCTCGTAGACCGGCTGGTCGTACAGGGCGGGGCCGCGCCGGACGTGGCCGTCGGTCAACCGGAAGCGCGAGCCATGCCATGGGCACTCGATGCAGCCATCGACGACGGTCCCCTGGGCAAGCGGACCGCCGGCGTGAGCACAGACCGCATGGAGGGCATGGATTCGGTCGCCGATCCGGACCAGGACCAGGTCGTTGGCGCCGGCCTTTGCCTTGGCCGACGAACCCTCGGCCAGCGTCGCGAGGTCCACGTCCCCGCTGTCGAGCTTCACCCATTTCGTCCCGGCGCCGCGGAACGCATGCCGGCTGACCATGTTGCCGAACAGGTAGACGACGTCGCCGCCAACGTAGGCCCCGGCCGTGACCAGGAGGAAGCCGATGAACGAGAGGGCGATCGGGATCGTGCGATCGGCGGGGCTCCCGGCGCGCAGGACCAGCGAGACGAGCAGCAACAGCAGCGCGACGACCATCAGCGTCGAGTGGGTGGTCGCCCGGACGCGAGCGGTGCCATCGGTGTCGGTGTAGTCGGCAGCCCCGGTCAGGGCGGCTGCCAGCATGAACAGGATGGTCGCCACGAGGGCGACATCGGCGGCCGCCGGCTGGTTCAGCAGGTCGAGCACGACCGTCAGGAGCAGGGTGCCGATCGGGATGTCCGTGGCGGCGGCGTGGAGTGGATGGCCGAGCCACACGCCGTTGAGGAGGTCCTTGATGGGACGGATCGGCCGGAAGACGGCGCTCAGCCAGCGGTGGTTGAACTCCCCGAGCGGCGTCGCCCAGCGGTCCTGTGCGGCGATGAGGCGCTGGATCAGACGGCCCATGCGATACCTCCCGGATGAGTGTATCCACAGACCGTCCACATCGTGCCCAAGTTCGGGGATAACTTCTGGCGGCTTGACCGCAAGTTCGTGGACAAGCCCGTTGTGGCGCCAGGGCCCCGGGCCGTACATTTCGTCTTGCCCGAAGGGGCAGGTTGAACCGCCAGACCGGTTCGAGGAGTGATCCTCGGGACGGTCCCGGGAACCAGGTTCGCAGGTCGCAAGGCCGGCGAGCGAGGAACCCGGCGACGACCAGGGACTGCGGACTTGTTCGTAGCCACCGGACCCGTCGAACGGAGGTCCCCACCAGTTCCTTCGGGCGCTTTCGTGTGTCCGGCATCCACATCCGGGTTCCGCTAGGCTCGGCCCGTGACCCCGACGACGCCAACGGCCACGACCCCGTCGCGCCCCGCCCAGGACTGGCGTATCCTCGTCGCGGTCTTCTGGATCACCTCGATGGTCGAGGGACTGGGTGTCAGCCAGATCTTCGCCCTGCTGCCGACGTATCTGCGCGAGATGGGCGTCGCACAGGCCGATCGGCTGGCCTTCATCGGCATCTTCAGCGCGCTGATCTTCATCGTCGGGATGCCGCTCGTCCCGTTGTGGGGCGCCTGGGCCGACAAATACAGCCGCAAGGTCGTGATCATCCGGAGCGCGCTCGTCGAGGCGGTCGTCTTCGCCTGCGTCGCGCTGGCCCGCGAGCCGTGGCAGCTCGCCCTGGCGATGCTGCTCATCGGCTTCCAGCTGGGCAACACCGGGATCATGTTGGCCGGCATCCGGGACGTGACGCCGCGCCACCGCCTGGGCACGACGATCGCCCTGTTCGGTGCCTCAGGCGCGGTCGGGTTCGCCGTCGGGCCGGCGCTGGCCGGGATCCTCATCGACGGCTTCGGCTGGGCGTTGCCGCCCGTTTTCGCCGTCTCGGCCGCCCTGTCGGTCGGAACCGCGCTCCTGGTCGCGATCGGAAGCAAGGAGGTCCGTCCCGAGGTCGTGCCGACCGGCCGGATCGTCGACCTCGCCTTCGCCTCGCTCCGCGGCGTCCTGACAGACCGCGCGACCCGCCGGATCTTCCTGATCTTCGGGATCTCGTTCGTGGCCATCCAGATGAGCCGGCCATACATCCCGGTGCTGGTGGAGGGCATCACCGGCCTCGGCCCGGGCCTGGCTTCGGCGATCGGCCTGGTGGCGGGCACGGCGGCGCTCGTCGGCGCGCTCGCGTCACCGCTCGGTGGCGTGGTCGGCGACCGGATCGGCTTCCGACCGGTGCTGGTGGCGGCGCTGGCCGGCGCCGGCGCCGTCCTCTTCCTGATGCCCCTGGCGGGTTCCGTCGGTTCGCTCGCCCTGCTGGCGGTCGGTCTTGGCGCGGCAACGGCGACGGTCAGCTCGATGGTCTTTGGCGTGCTGGCCACCGAGCTGCCGCCGGAACGCCGCTCGGCGGCGCTCAATCTCGTCTACCTGCCGCTCTACGCGGCCGGGATCATCGGTCCGGCGGCCGGCGCGGTCGTCGCCTCGATCAGCGGCGTCCATGCGCTGTTCGTCGTCGGCAGCGTCGTATTCGTGATCGGGGCGGCCACGATCGTCCTGCGACGTGGCCAGGCATCGGGCCAGCCCGCGACCGTAGCCACCGAGGCAACCGCGACCGCTGCCACGCGCGACCTCTGACCGGTCAGCCAGGGCGCCGCCGCGAAACCACGAACCCAGCAAGCAGCAGGGCCACGATCGAGCCCCCGGCGAGTGCGAGCGCCTCGCGCGTCTCGACGAACCGGTAGCGCTCGCCGGGCACGACGATGGCGACCGTGGGGTACTTCGGCATCCCGTTCGCGTCGTACGGATCCTGCCCGCCGAAGTAGCCGTAGTCGACGAGGCTCCCGTCGGGCAGGACGAACTTCTGGTCGATGTAAAGATCCCCGGGGCGTTCGCCGAAACTGGGGCCGTTGCTGGTGAAGTCGACCGGGACCGCGATCGCCTCGGACGCGAGGATCATCTGGTGGACTCGTTCCCCGCCGGCCAGTCCGATCGTGGCGATGACTGCGGTCAGGATCACGGCCGGCAGGGCGCGAGCCACGATCGCCCCAACCATGACGGCGACCGCGAAGATGAAGACGGATCGGCTGGCGACCAGCAGGCCACGGAACCCGAACTGGTTGAACGAGTTCGCCGGGTCGTCGTTCGGGCTCACTGCGGCGAACCATCGGTCGGCCGCGATCCCGGCGATGAACGTCACCAGCGCGAGCGCGATCAGGATCGGCACCAGCCGAGCCCTTGTACTGGAGACCGCTGTCGGTCGCCTTCCATCCCTCGTTCTTCAGATTGTCGACGAGGAACTGCTTCTGCGCCGCGCGCGGGTCGGCGGCGGTCGGGACGGTGAAAACGGCGGACCCGGGCTGGCGCATGTCCGGCGGCACATCGCCGGGATCGGGCGGGGTGCGTTCGGCGAGCGTGACATAGCCGGTCGCCGCGACAAAGGCCGCGAACTCGGCATTGGTGACTTCGTGGGTGGCGATCCAGAAGCCGGGCAGGG
>JBBQVJ010000013.1:0-23505 GCA_038211705.1 Candidatus Limnocylindrales bacterium
CATCGGTGGTGACGACCGGGCCCGGCGACGTCTCGCCGCCGTTGTAGGGGTCCATCGCCGGCTGGTCGAGGATGTGCCGGGCGACGCGCACGGCCTCCACCCACTCGCGCCGGTCCTGCTCGGTCGAGAGGTAGTTGAAACGGAGCGCCGGGTGGTCGTGCGGATCGGTCGTCTTGAGCGCGACGGATCCGCGGGCATCGGAATACATCGGCCCCACGTGGACCTGATAGCCGTGGCCGGCCTCCCCCGCGCTGCCGTCGTAGCGGATCGCAAGCGGCAGGAAGTGGAACATGAGGTTCGGGTACGTCACCTCCTCGTTGGAGCGGGCGAACCCGCCGCCCTCGAAATGGTTCGTCGCGCCCGGTCCGTCCCGTAGGAAAAGCCACTGCGCGCCGATGAACGGGCGTCGCCACAGCTGCGTCGCCGCGGGCTGCATCGAGACAGGCTGGAGCGAGCGGTACTGGATGTAGACCTCGAGGTGGTCCTGGAGGTTCGCCCCGACGCCGGGCAGGTCTGCCACGACCGGGATCCCGAGCGCCTGAAGGTCGGCCGCCCGCCCCACGCCCGACAGTTGAAGGAGCTGGGGCGAGTTGATCGCCCCGCCGGCAAGGATGATCTCGCCGCCCTCGATCCGTTCGGTGCCGCCGCCGCGCCGCTCGATGTCGACGGCGACGGCGCGCCGGCCCTCGAACACGACGCCGGTCACGAACGTCCGCGTTCGGACGGTCAGGTTCCTGCGGCCGCGGGCCGGCTTCAGGTATGCCTGCGCAGCGGAGAGGCGCCGCCCGTTGTGGATATTCCGGTCGAATGGCGCGAAGCCTTCCTGGCGGTAGCCGTTGACGTCCTCGGTCAGGTGGTAGCCGGCTTCCTGGCAGGCGGCGAAGAAGGCGGTGAACAGCGGGTTCGTCGCCGGTCCACGTTCCAGGATGAGCGGCCCGTCATGGCCCCGCCACGGATCTTCGGGCGCCGCGGCCAGGCACGCTTCCATCTTCTTGAAGTAGGGCAGGCAGTGCGCGTAGTCCCAGCTGGCCATCCCCGGGTCGGCCGCCCAGCGCTCGTAGTCGAGTGGGTTGCCGCGCTGGAAGATCTGACCGTTGATGCTCGATGAGCCGCCCAGGACCTTGCCCCGAGCGTGGTAGATGCGCCGGCCGTTCATGAACGGCTCGGGCTCCGACTCGTACATCCAGTCGTAGTAGCGACTGCCGATCGGAAAGGTCAGCGCCGACGGCATGTGGATGAAGACATCGAATCGGTAGTCGGGCCGGCCGGCCTCGAGGACGAGCACCGACATCCCTGGATCGGCCGAGAGCCGAGCCCCCAGCGCGCACCCGGCCGAGCCGCCGCCGACGATGATGAAGTCATACCTGCGAGGCGCCATGGACCGCGATGCTAGCAGCGTGGCGCGGCGCTCTCACAGGCCGGAACGTCGAACGGCGGCGGGTCGCCGCGGTTTCGGGCATCGGCGATTCGGCCAATCCGCCATCATCCGGTGGACAGGAGGCGCGACCGACCTTGACCGATCTCGACTACGGGCGTTTCGAGGCCTTGACCTTCGACTGCTACGGCACCCTCATCGACTGGGAGGCGGGGATCCTGGCCGGGATCCGTCCGAGCCTGGCCGCCAGGGGCGTCACGCCGCCAGACGACGAGCTGCTCGAGGTCTACGCCGCGGCCGAGGCCGCCCTCGAGGCCGGGCCGTACCAGCGCTACCGCGAGATCCTCGGGCGCTCCATGCGCGAGGTCGCCGCCCACTACGGCGTCGGGCTCGACCTGCCCGAGGTGGCGGCCTTCGCCGATTCGGTCGGGGCGTGGCCGGGCTTTTCCGACTCACCCGAGGCGCTGGCCCTGCTTGAGCAACGCTTTCGCATGGGCGTCATCATCAACTGCGACGACGACCTCTTTGCTCGGTCCGCGGCTCGCCTCGAGACGACGTTCGACTGGGTGATCACGGCGCAGACGGCCCACAGCTACAAACCAGATCCGCACAGTTTCGAGGTCGCCTTCGAACGGATCGAGGTGCCGCGGGAGCGAATCCTGCACGTCGCGCAAAGCCTCTTCCACGACCATGTGCCAGCCAAGGCCCTCGGCATGACGACGGTGTGGATCAACCGTCGGCATGACCGGCCGCGGTCGGGCGCCACGCCGCCGGCCGATGCGACCCCCGATGCGACCTTCCCGGACATGGCCTCGTTCGCGGCGGCGGCCACGAGCGGGGGCTGAACCCAGGGCTGGAACGTCAGTCGGCGGCAGCGGCCACGATGAAATGGGGCAGCAACGTGTCCCAACCCCCGTGGTTGCGGTCGCGCCAGGATTCGCCTTCGGTGCCCAGCGCCTCCCAGCCACGGTGCTCGATCTCGACGACGGTCGCCGTCTCACCGCGCGGGATGAAGCGGATCTCGACCTCGGTGGCGTCGGCTCGGTCGCGCCGGATGTGCCACAGATAGACCAACCGGCTGGGTGGTTCCCAGATGGTCACCTCGCCCCAGTCGTGCTCCAGGCCGCTCGACGTCCGCTCGAAGATCCGGCCGCCTGGCCGCCCCTCGAGGACGACCTCCAGCCCAGGTTCACCGGACACGGTGTGATCTGTCGGCCACCAGCGGCCGATCCGTGCCGTCCATACGTCGAAGGCGTGGGCAGCCCGGCAATCGACCTCGAAGGCGAGACGGATCGGCTCGATCATCGGTCGGGGGTGGTGTTCTCGGCCATGAGCCGGAACCGCGCCGCGGCGTCACCCCAGACGCGCTCGAGATAGCCACGGACCGCCTCGACCCCCTCGCCGTGCAGCCGGTAGATCCGGCGGGTCCCGCGCGGCTCCTCGACGACCAGCCCGGCTTCCTTGAGCAGCCGCAGGTGACGCGACACGGCCGGGCGGCTGATCGGCAGGGCGTCGGCGAGCTCGCCGACGGACCGCCCACCGGAGCCCAGCAGTTCGACGATCGCTCGCCGGTTCGGATCGCCGAGCGCTTCGAACGGATCGCCGACGAACGGCGTCGATGGGACGTCGGCGCTGCCCGTGGCCTCGGGCGCCACGGCCTACAGCGCTCGCATACGGTTGTTCTTCGCGTCGTGGGTGACCTCGGCCAGCCACAACGCCTCGAGGAGCGGCGGCATGTACACGCCGAACCGGCCGCGCAGACCCTTCTTGATGCCGTACCAGCCACCGATCGGGTTGTCGTCGGAGCGGCCCCATGCCTCGACGGTGCCGTCGGCCGCGGGCTTCTGCTCATCGGCACCACCCAGCGGCATCCAGTCACCGTGCGCCTTGAGCATGGCGTGGAGGTCGTCGATCGCCCGCCGGTCGTACTTGAGCTGCGTGCCACCGACTTGGCAGACGATCGCCGGCGGGGCGGCTGCGTCGTCGAGGTACATCTGGTACTCCGACGTGCCCGGTGGTGTCCTGAGGACCCACGGGTCCGCCTTGGTGCCCGTTCCGCTGTAGCCCGCCATCACGACCTCCACTTTGGTGTCATCTTCGGTAACCTGCCCGTTACCGTAACAGGCGCCCTGCCCCGTGCGCAAGCGGCGCGACCGCGGCCGGTTGTGCGACGTCAGGTCGCCGAGACGGCAGGACCCCCCGCCGCACGAAGGAGAACCCGGTCAGTCCGTTCGCGGCGGCGCCGTGGCCGGGGCGGGGCTGTCGCCGCCCGGCGTGGGCTCCGAGATCGATGGAGCGACACTCGGCGAGGTCGTGGCAGCCGGCGCGGACGCGGCCGCGCTCGCGCTCGGGATCGAGGTCGACGCCGGCGAGCCGATCCCGCCTGTCGGCGACGGCCCCTCGCTCGCCACGGGTGTGTCGGCCGGTCGAGCCAGGACGAGGATCGCCCAGACGGCGAGCACCGCGATGGCGGCCCCGACCAGGAGCTGTCGTGTCCGCATCGTCATCGGCATCCTCCGAGAGTCGCGCGGGTCAGGGGTAGGAACGGGGCCTTCGATGGCCTTCAGCGAGCGTCGATATTGGCGCTGGCGATGGGACGTTCGAGCGTCTTCCCGCCATTCCAGTCGCTGGAGAACACCAGCGTATCGCCATTTCACAATATGAAGCCGATCGTGTCGCCGGTCTTGCCCTTATCGGTCATGGACACCTGGACCGTGAGGCCGGTCCGTTGCCGGGCGCCCAGGCACGCAGCGGAGATGCGTCAGCCGGCGGGCACCTCGACCATCACCTCCGAGCCGGTCGTCCGCGGGCCTCGCCGGAGCCACCAGCTGGACTCGAGACGGACGGCGAAGCGCGACAGGTAGCTCGTCGCCACGACCGCGGCGGCCATCGCCAGCAGCACTGGTCCGAGGCCGAGTGTTCGGAACCCGACGAGACCGACGCCCCAGCCGACGATGATCCAGTGGGTGAAGTAGATCGCGATCACCCGCCCGCTCCAGCCGTAGAGGATGCCGAGCCGTCGGTCGATCCAGGGCCGCCGCGTCGCGAAGTCGCAAACGGCGAGCCACAGGAGGATGACCCCGAAGATCGCGACCGCGAACGACAGCGGCTGGCGCCAGTAGGTGAACACGTCGAAGCCGGGCCGCTGGACGAGGATCAGGAGCCCACCGACGACGAGCAGCACGACCCCGATGGTCGCGCCTCGGCGGAAGAGGCGTGTCCGATCCGCGGAGCGCGCCATCATCGAGCCGAAGACGGCACCGACCAGCGGATAGGCGAGCCAGGGCACGACCGCGTAATAGACGTTGGGAGCCGACCCGAGGAACGGTGTCAGCGGGGCGTCCAGGAGCGGGCTGCCGAAGGTGACCGACCGGAGCAGGGGGCGACGAGGACCAGGGCGCCGGCGAGCGCCAGCCACAGCCAGCCGGGCTGGACCCAGGCGCGCAGCACGGCGATCACGATCAGCGACAGCCCGACGACGTGGTGGAGGTCGATGGTCGTGCCCAGCCACCACGGCGTGTACGGCGCGACCTGGTCGGCGGTGATGACCCCGCTCGCCATGCCCAGCGTGGCCGGGATGACGCCGCGGAGCAGATTGAGGACGTGGCCGAGCACGAACAGCCACAGGCCCCGAGCCGCAAGTGTTCGAGTGTTCGTATGCGCGGCCGCCCCGAGCGAGGCGCCGATCAGGAACATGAACACCGGGGTCGCGGTCGGGCCCGCCGCAAAGCTGATCGCCTCCCCGATCGGCGTGATCCAGGTGTCCGGGGCGCCCCAGTGCCACAGGACGTGGACCAGGATCATGAAGAAGACCGCGAGACCCGCCGCCAGGTCGAACGCCCGGACGCGCTCGCGACCGGCGATGCCGGTGACGGCGTTGGCCGTGACCGGCCGCGACGTCAGGGCGGGAGCGGGGGCGGGAGCGGGGTTCATCGCTCGCCGGGGGCGCCGGTCACCGGGTGGGGGGTGTCGGCCACCGGGTCGAGCACGGTCCACGGACCGCGCGGCGGATCGGCCGGCCGGACCGGCGCCTCAAGGGCGACCCTATCCCAGCCGCCGAGCTCGGCGCCGGCGTCGTAGGTCGAGCGGAAGAAGGCCAGCACGGCGGCATCGGGGTCCGGGTCGTCTCGGATGGCGTCGTAGGGCAGCACGAACTCGCCCGAGTCGGCGTCGTAGTGCGCCGCGGCCGGCGTGACGGCGGCGGCGGCGTAGCCCTCGGGCTCCGGGTAGGCGTAGGCATAGAAAAGCGGCCCCGGATCCGTGCTGGCGGGCCACCAGCCGATGCTCGTCTCCTCTCGGGAGTAGGCCTCCTCCATCACCCAGAGCGGGCAGTTCGGCGCGCCGCCCGGGTGGCGCGGCGCCGGCCGGCCCGAGTAGCGCGCGGCAGCCAGGTCGAAGCTGCCCCAGAAGAACTGGACCGGGCTGGCCTTGCCGACGAAGTCCGACTGGAACCGCCGCATCACTCGATCGGCCTGGACGAGGCCCCGCCAGAAGGCGTCGGCATGATCGCGGTCATAGCTGGCGTGGCGTTCATCGGCCGTGAACGGGATGGCCTCGTCGACCTCGACGGGGACCGGCCAGATGGGCACGTCGATGCCGAGCGACCGGAGCCCGGCCATCAGTTCCTCGTAGAAACGCGCCACGGACTTGGGCTCGAGGGCCGTCGTCAAGGTCGATCGGTCGTCCACGACGACAAGCCGGTGGTCGATGAAGTCGAAGTCGATCTGGACCTGGCGCCGGCCGTAGGGCATGCATCCGGTCGTCAGCCCGCGCGGCGTCGCGACGAGGGTCACGTACCACCAGTGGCTGAGCGGTGGCGCCAGCGCCATCCGGATCTTGCCGACGATCTGGGTCCAGAGGTGGACGGTGTCGATGGTCGGCGCCCAGTCGCGCCAGGGCAGGACCGGCCAGGGCCCGCCGGGGTCGCTCCCTTCGTGCGTGGGTCGGGGCCGCGCGGTCAATGCAGGTGCCGCTGCCAGTCGGGCGGCACCCGCTCGGCCGGGCCCGGGACAGTCTGGTCGAGCGGATGATGCTGCGGCGACGCGAGGGCAGGTCCTTCGAAGTCGACCTCATCGACGTAGTCCCAGAACCAGTCCTCGGCCGGCTCGTAGCTCTGCATCATCGGATGTTCGACCTCCGCCGCATGCTTGCTGGCGTGCTGCGATGGCGACGAGTCGCAGCAGCCGACATGCCCGCACTCGGCGCACCGACGCAGATGGAACCACCAGCCGCCGGTGGCCTCGCACTCGACGCAACCGGGTCCGCTCGGCGGCACCGACGGGTCGATGTGCGGGTTGATCACGGCCCACGTCCTTTCGAGGCGCTGCTCCGCGGGTTCGATCGCGATCGGATCGACCGACGGCCCGAGACTAAACCAATCGCCGGACGCCCGCGAGCGCCGTGTCGTTCGCGTCGATCCACGCGGACCTCATCCGCGAATCGATCGACGGCTTGGTCGGCCACGACCCCGCCCAGGGTCGTCGCGCCCTCGTCAGTCCAGGCCGTAGACTCGGGCGGCCGTGCCACCCAGGATCGCAGCGCGTTCGGTCGGCGTGAGGGCCGCGACCGACCGCTCGATCGCACGGACGATATCGCCGTAGCGCGACACCAGGGTGCATACCGGCCAGTCGCTCCCGAACAGCAGGCGATCCGGCCCGAACGCCTCGATCGCAGCGTCGATGGCGGGTCGGAGCTCGGCGTCGGTCCAGCCGGGTCCGGCAGCCGTGTCGAGGCCGGAGAGCTTGGCGTTCGTGTTCGGGCGCGCGGCGGCGTCCCGGATCTCGGTCAGCCACCGGGCCCAGCCGTCGGAGCGGAAGGGCGGCTTGGCCAGGTGGTCGATCACGAGCGTCAGGTCCGGGTGGCGGTCCGCGACCGCGGGCACGAGCCGTAGGTGGTCCGGGAAGACGGCCACGACATCGAACGGCAGGCGACGGCGGGCGAGGAGGCCGAGGCAGGGCTGGATCTCGTCGCGGATCAGCCAGGCTGGATCGGACTCGTGGTGGATCAGGTGACGGATCCCTCGGAGTCGCCGGTCCGCCCGCGCGTCGAGCGCCGCCTCCGCGCCAGCCGGGTCGTCGAGCGGAACCCAGCCGACCACGCCACGAACCCACGGGTGACGGTCGGCCACGTCGAGCATCGAATCAGTGTCGTCGAGCGTGTCGACGGTCTGGACGAGGACCGTCGCGTCGATCGCCGAACCGGCCAGCGCGGGTCGGAGGTCGTCGATGGTGAACGTGCGATAGATCGAACCGTCGGCCGGGGTCGGCCAGGGGTATCGGCCGCTTTCGACATCCCAGAGGTGACTGTGCGCGTCGACGCGGAGGGCCGCCAATGGCATCGTCGAGGGTCCGGGTGCGTCGGTCACCGGCCGTCCTTCGCCGACCCGGCGGGTGGCGCGGTCCAGTCGGCGAGCGCGTTCCGGAACCAGGCCTCCGTGGTGGCGACGTGGACCAGGGCGGCCGCGCTGGCGCGGTCCGGATCGTGTGCCGCCAGCGCCGCCAGGATGTCCTCGTGCTGGGTGACGCTCCGGGGTCCGGCGCCCTCCTCGGTGACCCCGCGCCAGACGCGGGCCCGGATGGTGCGTGACGAGACGGCGTTGAGCATCGAGGCCAGCGTCTCGTTGCCGGACGCCGCCGCGACCAGCCGGTGGAACTCCGCATCGTGCTCGATCCGTTCTGCCTCCGACCCCGCCTCGCGCATCCACTGGAGGCGGCCGGCCAGCGCCGCCAACGCCGTCTCGTCCACGCGCGCCGCGGCCAGCGCGGTCGCCGGCGGCTCGAGGATCCGCCGGACACCGATGAGCTCGAGCGAGAAGCCGTCCTGGATCAGCTCGACCGCGGCGCCGATGCCCTCGAGGAGCAGCTCGGGGCGAAGGCTGGTGACGTAGGTCCCGTCGCCACGCCGGACGTCGAGGACCCGGGCCGTCACGAGCGCCCGGACCGCCTCGCGGGCGGTGTTCCGGGACGCTCCCAGTTGCGCCGCCAGTTCCGCCTCGGGGGGCATCCGGGCGCCGGGGGCGAGTTGCCCGCTCGCGATCATCTCGCGCATCTGGGCGATCGCGGCCTCGGTCAGTGGCGCAGACACGTAACCTCCTCGGCTGGATCGGCGAGCGATGTTCGTCTGACGATACCGCCGCCGATGAACCTAGCAGAAACCACTAGACATCCGATGTATGGAGAGGATATCGTGCCGACTGACCCGTCAGGCAACCATGACGATGCCAAGACACCCGACTATTCGCCACGAGACGAGGGAGAACCGTTGGAGGGATCCGGACCGGTGCCAGTCCGCGCGGCATCGTCCGCGGCCGACCAGGGACCGGCCGCGGACGGGGCTACGCCCGGCCGCGGCGACACCGAGTACCGCAGCCTGCGCCTGGCGATGCGGCTGCTCCGGGTCGGGCCGCTGCTGATCCTGCTCATCCTGGTCGCGGTGCTGGCCGTCCTGTCGCCGTTCTTCCTGACGACGCGCAACCTGGGCAATGTCATGGCCGCGACCGCGGCGATCGCGGTCCTGTCAATGGGCCAGCTGCTGGTGATCCTGACCCGCGGGATCGACCTGTCGGTCGGTTCGACCCTCGCCCTCGCCTCGGTCGTCGGCGCGCTGGTCTTCACTGGCATCGACTCAAGCTTCGTCGTTATCGTCGCGATGCTCGCGACCGGGCTCCTGATCGGGACAATCAACGGCGTCGTCTACGTGAAGGGCCACCTGCCCCATCCGTTCATCATCACCCTCGCGATGTTGAGCATCGCCCGGGGCCTCGCCCTGTGGCTGTCCGGCGGCCAGCCCATCCGTGGGATGCCGGATGTCGTCAACGCGATCGGCGGCGGCAGCGTCGGCTGGTTCCCGGTCTCGGCCATCCTCGTCCTCGGCATCGCCGTCTTCGTCTACGTCCTGACCACGCGGATCGTGTGGGGCCGCTGGATCTATTCGGTCGGCGGCAACCCGGAGGCGGCCCGCCGGACGGGCATCCCGGTCAACAAGGTGCTCATCTCTGTCTACGTCCTGAGCGGCCTCGCCGCCGGGGTCGCCGGGATCATCACGGCCGGCCGGCTCAACGCCGGTTCGCCGACATTCGGGGAGCTCGCCGAGCTCGATTCGATCGCGGCGGTCGTGATCGGCGGCGCGAGCTTCCTGGGCGGCCGGGGCAACGTGATGAACGCCCTCGTGGGCGCGTTGATGATCGGGGTCATCCGTAACGGTATGAACCTGCTCGGGGTGGACGCCTTCTTCCAGCTGATCGTCATCGGCGTTGTCATCGTCCTTGCGGTCGAGGCGGACGTTCTTCGCGGCTATCTCGAGGAGCGCTTCCGGGTCATGGAGGCGGCCCGCTCATGACTGTGACGACCCCTCCCGCCCTGGCCGTCCGCGGCGCGACCAAGCGATTCGGCGCGGTGCTCGCCCTCGACCACGTCGACCTCGAGATCCATCGTGGCCAGGTCCTGGCCCTGCTCGGTGACAACGGCGCCGGCAAGTCGACGCTCATCAAGTGCATCAGCGGCGTCCACCACCTCGACGAAGGGGTCATCGAGATGGATGGCGTGCCGATCGTCATACATTCGCCCGCCCAGGCCCGCGCCCTCGGCATCGAGACCGTCTACCAGGACCTCGCCCTCTTCGACAACCTCGGGCCCGCCGCCAACTTCTATGCCGGCCGCGAGATCGCCGGCCCGGGCTGGCTGCCGACCTGGCTGCGGGTCCTGGACCGCTCGGCGATGGCGAAGCAGACGGCGGGGCTGCTCGACCGGCTGCAGGTCGGCCTGCCGGACATGACCCATCAGGTCGGCCTGATGTCCGGCGGCCAGCGCCAGGCCGTGGCGGTCGCCCGGGCTGCGGCGTTCGCCTCGAACGTCGTGATCCTTGACGAACCGACGGCCGCCCTGGGCCTTCGGGAGTCGCGCCACGTGCTCGACATGATCGTCCGACTACGCGATGCGAACTACGCGGTGATCGTCATCTCGCACGCCCTCGATCACGTGATCGACATCGCCGACCGGGCGACCGTCCTGCGACGGGGCCGCAAGGTCGGCGAGGAGATCCCGACGCGTGAAAGCCAACAGCGACTCGTTTCACTGATCGTCGGAGGTGAAGGTTGAGTCGATGAGCCGATTCGCCCGCACGGCCGACCGGCCGGGCGGATCCCCAGGGATATCCATGTCATCCCCGATCCGAGGAGAGAGCGAAACATGTCGAAGAAGATCTCCGGCCTGTTGATCGCCATCGCGATCATCGTGGCCGCCTGCTCGAGCTCCGGCTCCAGTCCGGCGCCGAGCGCGGCAGCTCCGAGCGCTGCCCCGAGCGTAGCGGCGAGCACCGCCGCGAGCCCTGCGACCGAGAAGGTCAAGATCGGGTTCATTACCAAGTTCCCGGTCGACTTCTACGACATCATGGTCGACTCCGCGAAGGCCTGGGCGGCCCAGCACGCCGACGTCGAGGTCGTGTTCGCCCAGGGCAAGAGCGGCACCGACGATGAGGGCGAGATCGCGGCCATCGAGTCGATGATCACCCAAGGCGTGAATGCCATCGCCATCACCCCGACCAGCCCGAACGTCCAGACCGCCCTCGACAAGGCCGTCCAGGCCGGCATCAAGGTCATCCTCATCGACAACGACATCCCGGATTGGAAGGGCAAGTCGTCGGTCGTCGCGACCGACAACCTCGCCGGCGGCAAGCTCGCCGGCACGTGGCTCAAGGACAACCTCCCGGCGGGCGCCAAGATCGCCGTGCTCAAGGGCCGGCTGGGCGCTCCGTCGCTCGAGGACCGCGTGATCGGCATGCTCGACACGCTCGGCACCGCCGCCACGGTCGTCGGGGGCAGCCCGGCCACGGATTGCGACCAGACCAAGGGTCTCGATGCCGCCGCGGACCTGCTCACGGCCAACCCGGACCTGACAGCGCTGTACGCGGCGTGCGGGCCGCCCGCGACAGGTGCCCTGACCGCCATTCGCAATGCGGGCATCGCGCCGGGCAAGATCATCGTGGTCGGCTTCGACGCCTCCGCTGACGAGATCAAGGCCATCCTGGCCGGGGAGCAGGCGGGATCCGTCGCGCAGTTCCCGGACAAGATGGGCTCGCTCGGGATCGAGACGGCCTACAAGGCCGCCAAGGGCGAGACCGTCGAGCCGAACGTCGACACCGGCACCGAGATGGTGACAAAGGAAAACGCCGCGAAGTTCCAGTAGACCGTCAGTCACCCGGGGTGCCCGAGGCCTCCTCCTCGGGCACCCCATCCCATCCCTGTCTTGCCCTCACCTGGAGTCCGTCCACGTGTCCATCACCATCACCGAGGTCGTCGTGATCGACGTCCGCTTCCCGACCTCCGACTCGCTCGACGGTTCGGACGCGATGAACGAATCGCCCGACTACTCGGCGGCGTACGTCATCCTTCGGACCAACCAGCCATCCGGACCCGAGGGCCACGGCATCACGTTCACGACCGGCCGCGGCAACGAGCTGTGCGTGGCCGCCGTCGAATCGCTCCGTCACCTCGTCGTCGGCCGGACCCTCGAGTCGATCGTCTTGGACTTCGCGGGCTTCTGGTACGGGCTCGTCGGTGACGGGCAGATGCGGTGGGTCGGGCCGGAGAAGGGCGTGATCCACCTCGCGACCGCTGCCATCGTGAACGCGGTGTGGGACCTGTACGCCAAGATCGAGGGCAAGCCCCTCTGGAAGCTCCTCACCGACATGACGCCCGAGGAGCTCGTCCGACTGATCCCGTTCCGCTACATCAGCGATGCCCTGACGCCCGACGAGGCGCTCGACATCTTGCGCCGCCTCGCGCCGACGCGGGCCCTCCGCGAGGCCGAGATGCGCTCCGAGGGATATCCCGCCTACACGACGTCGATCGGCTGGATCGGCTACCCGGACGACAAGGTCCGCCGCCTCTGCCGCGAGGGCGTCGCGGCTGGCTGGAAGCATTTCAAGGTCAAGGTCGGCAAGGACCTTGTCGCCGACATCCGCCGGGTCGGGATCGTCCGCGAGGAGATCGGCCCGGACCGCTTCCTGATGATCGACGCCAACCAGGTCTGGGACGTCGACCAGGCCATCGACTGGGTCCGCGCCCTGGCACCCGCCCGACCGTGGTGGATCGAGGAGCCGACCAGCCCGGATGACGTCCTCGGGCATGCCCGGATCGCGCGGGCGCTGGCGCCGCTCGGGATCCGCGTGGCGACCGGGGAGCACTGCCAGAACAGGGTCATGTTCAAGCAGTTCCTGCAGGCCGAAGCGATCGGCTTCTGCCAGCTCGACAGCTGCCGGCTGGGCGGCGTCAACGAGGTCCTGGCGGTCCTGCTGCTAGCGGCCAAGTTCGGGATCCCGGTCTGTCCGCACGCGGGCGGCGTCGGACTCTGCGAGTACGTCCAGCACCTCGCGATCTTCGATTACATCGCCGTGAGCGGCTCCCTCGGGGACAGGGTGGTGGAGTACGTGGATCACCTGCACGAGCACTTCTTCGACCCCGCGATGGTCCGCAACGGTCGATATGTCGTCCCGACGGCGCCGGGGTACAGCATCACCATGCGGCCCGGATCGCTCGAGCGCTTCGCGTACCCGGGCGGCGCCGCGTGGGTGCGGCCGATCGCCGCGGGGGCACCACGATGACCGACCGGCTCGCCGGCAAGGTCGCGTTGATCACGGGGGCGGGCTCGGGCATCGGCCGCGCCACAGCCCGGCTCTTCGCGACCGAAGGCGCCGAGGTCGCTGTCGCCGACATCGACGCCGCCGCCGCCGAGGCGACGGTCGCGATGATCGAGGCCGACAGGGGACGGGCCGCCGCCTTCTCCGTGGACGTGACCGACCCGGCCTCGACCGAGGTGCTCGCCCGCGGGGTCATCGCGCGCTTCGGCCGGATCGACGTCCTGTTCAACAACGCAGGGATCGCCGGGGTCGGCGTCCTCCACGAGACGTCGGTCGAGTCGTGGGACCGGGTCATAGCCGTCAACGTCCGGGGCGTCTTCCTCGTCGCCCGGGCCGTCCTGCCTTCGATGATCGCCGCGGGACGCGGCTCGATCATCAACATGTCGTCGACCATCGCGGAGATCGGCCTGGCCAACCGCGCGTCGTACGCTGCATCAAAGGGCGCTGTCCTGTCGCTGACCCGCCAGATGCAGGCCGACTACGCTGCGAGCGGGATCCGGGTCAACGCCCTCCTTCCGGGGACCATCCACACGCCCTTCGTGGACCGCTACCTCGCCGAGAGCTACGACGACCCGGTCGCCGGCCTCGAAACGCTAAAGAAGCGACAGTTGACCGGGGATCTCGGGCAACCGGAGGACGTGGCGGCCGCGGCGCTGTTCCTCGCCTCGGATGAATCGCGCTTCGTGCTCGGTTCCGGGATGTTCGTCGACGGCGGGGTCCGCGGCTCGAAGTGACCGATCGATGCGACTTCTGAGCCGGGTCGCAGACGCCGAGGAGCGACTCGCGGTCCTCGACGCGGCAGGCGATGCGATCGACGTGGCGGACCTCATCGGCGACGGGCATTGGACGATGGCCCGGCTGCTCGCCTCGGTCGACGAATCGCTCGACGCGATCCGCGCCGCGCTCGGTGCGGGATACGTCGCCACAGGGCGCGACCCGGCGACGCTCCGGCTGCTACCGCCGGTCGTCCGTCCCGGGAAGATCATCGCGGTCGGTCGGAACTACCGCGAGCATGCGGCTGAGGAGGGCAAGACGGTCGCCGAAGACCCGATCCTGTTCACCAAGTTCGGCAGCGCGCTGGTCGGCGAACGGGCGGAGGTGGTCTGGCGCGCGAGCGACACGAGCCAGGTCGACTACGAGGCTGAGCTCGCGGTCGTCATCGGCCGCATCGCCCGCGACGTCCCGGTCGACCGCGGGCTCGACCACGTGCTCGGATACGCCTGCCTCGACGACGTGTCCGCCCGAGACCTCCAGTTCGCCGACGGCCAGTGGGTTCGGGCCAAGAGCCTCGACACGTTCTGCCCGTTCGGTCCGTGGATCGTCACCAGCGACGAGATCCCGGATCCCGGCGCCCTCGGCATCCGCTGCCTGGTCAACGGCGAGGTCCTCCAGGACGCGAACACGAGTGAGATGGTCCACGACGTCCCCGCCCTCATCGCGTTCTGTTCGCGATTCATGACGCTCGAGCCGGGCGACGTCATCGCGACCGGCACGCCGGGCGGCGTAGGTCTGTTCCGGCAGCCGCCGCGATTCCTCGGCGACGGCGACGAGGTCGCCGTCGAGATCGACGGCATCGGGCGTCTGACCAACACCTGCCGAGTCATCGACGGATGAGCCTCAGCGATGGGCGCGACTGATCGACGTCGAGGTCTCCGCCCGGCGGCAGCCATGGGTCTGGCGGTCCGAACGGCGTCGTCGCGTCGCCCGGCCTCGATCTCCCGCGCGTCCCGAGACGCTAGCCGCTCGCCCCGAGCTGGCAGGTTGCCAGACGAGCCAGGACCCGGGGAGCGTTGGCCACGCACAGCACCAGCAGATCGTCTGCCTCGGACGCGCACAGGGCCGCACAGGCTGCGTCCGCCTCATCGGCCACGAACGTCGGCGTGCCGGCACGAGACCGTCGCCCGTCCTCGGTCCGCGACGCAGCTTCCATGAGGAGCCTCGCCGCCTCACCGACTGGCCGCCCTCTCACGGCGGGCTCCGCGACGACCAAGGTGTCGAAGATGGTGCCGGCAAGGGCCCCGTAGGCGATGCGATCCGCGTCCCGGCGATCACCGGGCATGCTGACCACCCCGACCACGCGACGGCCGTGCGCGATGCGCTCGATCATGGTCTTGAGGGCGCGCAGCGCTGCGATGTTGTGACCGTAGTCAAGGATCGTCTCGCGGCCCTGGATGACACGCAGTTCCACGCGCCCGGGCGACGCCGCGAACGAGCGCAGCGCGCCTTCGATGACGTACCTCCACACCAAGTGCAACCGCCGCACAAGCCGCTGCCATCGCGTTCGCGACGTGCATCCGCGCGGCTCCGGCAGGGTCAGCGGGATCGCGCTGACCGGGGTATCGACGACGGTGGCGGCGCCACGGCGGATGACCAGCCACTCAACGCCGTCGCGCCATTCGAGCCTGCCGCCCAGGCCACCGCCGGCGAGGTGCCGCTCGACCATCACTCCACCGACCCCGTCGGCGCTGTCGGCCATCGAGGTCAGGGCGATGGCGCCACGGCAACGGTCAGCCATGGCCCGCACCAGCGGATCGTCGGCGTTGAGGACCGCTGTTCCCGAGCGCGGGACCGTATCGACGATGACGGCCTTGACGTCGGCCAGCTGGTCCATCGTCTCGATGCCGCCAAGTCCCAGATGATCGCCGGTCACGTTGGTCACCACGGCGACGTCGTTGTAGTCGTAGCCAAGACCGTCTCGGAGGATGCCGCCGCGTGCCACTTCCAATACGGCGGCCTCGATCGTGCGGGTCGACAGGAGGAGCCGGGCCGATGAAGGTCCGGCCATGTCGCCGGTCCGCAGTACCAGGCCGTTGGCGACGATGTCTCGGTGGTCGTGCAGCCGACGGCCAGCCCGGACGTCGCGAGCAGGTGCACCAGAAGCCTGACGGTCGTGGTCTTGCCGTTCGAGCCCGTCACGGCCACGACCGGGATGCGCCCGTCGGTTCCCGCCCCGAAGAGCTGGTCCAGGACCGCGCCAGCGACGTTCCGTGGTCGCCCCACCGTGGGGTGCGTGTGCATGCGGAAGCCGGGTCCGGAGTTGATCTCGATGATCGCCCCTCCCGTCTCGCGCAATGGGCGAGCGATGTCGGTCGTGATGACGTCGATCCCCGCCACATCGAGGCCGACGACCCTGGCGGCCAGCTCGGCCATCGCCGCCATCTCGGGGTGGACCTCCTCGGTCCGATCGACGCTGGTCCCGCCCGTGGAGAGATTCGCGGCGCGCGCCAGGGTGACGCGGCGGCCTTCGGCTGGGACGTCGTCTACGGTCAGCTCCTGAGCAGGAGTACCTCCTGCGTCGTCTGGTCCAGGGCGATCCGGGTCAATGCGCGGGCATGTCCGACGCCGCGCCGCGGGTCCTCGTTCGCGAGGGCCACGAGTCCGGCCACGCTGCGTCGGCCGTCCCCGTAGACCGCGGCCGGTAGGCGCTCCGCACAGGCCACCATGCGTCCCCCGATGACCAGGATCCGATGATCCAGGCCGGCCACCTGCCGTTGGACGACGACCTGTCGACGGCGGCTCGCAGCCGCGCCACGCATGAATGCGTCGGCGACACGTTCGTCGTCGGCGAGGTCCAGCGTGACGCCGCGACCATGGTTGCCGTCGATCGGCTTGACCACCACGGGCATGCCGATGCGGTGCGCTGCCTCGATCGCCTCCTCGGGCGTCGAGACCAGCCGCCAGGCAGGCGTCGGGACGGCGGCCCGCTCGAGGAGCCTGCTCGTCTCGTCCTTGTCACGGGCGATCTCCGCCCCGATGAGGCTCGTCGCCGACGTGACCGTCGCCCGAATGCGTCGGGCGGGACGCCCCACCCAAGCTGGACGTTGGGCGCTGAGCTTCTCCACGGATCCGAATGGCATCGAAGGTATCCTGCGCAGCCTCGACTAGAGGGGCGGGTCGAGGAGGATCAGCGTTCCTGGCCAGGCCCGCGCTCGTCCTGGTCGCGAGGGGCATCGGTGTCGCTCGTTTGCGTGCTATTTGCTGCGATGCGCTCGGCGGCCGGCCCGATACCGCCCGGAATCGATGCAGCCTGCCGTTCCGGTCGCTGGCCGACGAATGCGCCCGGGTCAAGCCCCTCGGTGCGCGTCGGATCAACGTTGGGGTCGGGGGTGTGGGTCTCCGTGCGCTGGTCGTTGGTCATGGGTGTCTCCTGCGCTCTGTGGTCCATCTCTGGGCGGTATTTCGCTCTCTGTATGTGCTGGTTGGCCGCGCTCCCCATCGTGCGCATGCCCCCTCCACGTGACCGGGAAGCAGCCGTCGTCGACTCGATGCTGAGGAAGAAGCCGTGCATGCCAACGTGCGCGCGCACATCCCGGCTCGGATGATCGTCGACTACCTGCGAGATCTGCCGGGACCTGGCGCAGTTGTCGTTTGATCGAACCGCCCGAGCGCGGTCGGCTTACATCGGTTACCGCACACGCAGCGACCAAACGGAATCATCCAGCCTTGGCGTTACCGATCTTCCCGAAGACCCCGGTGCAAACACGCGCTAAGGTTGGTGAACGCTGGGGAGGAGGCTCGACACAAGATGCGAATGGCGGATCTCAAGCCCGGCTGGGCGGTGGTCGGGAATGATGGACAGCACGTCGGCGCCGTCAAGCAGGTGGGCCAGAACTACGTGCTCACCTCGATCGACGGGCCGGCCAGCGATATCTACGTTCCCGCATCTGCGATCGCCAACGTCGAGCACGACGTGATCCATCTCTCGATGCCGCAACGCGACGTCGCACAAATGGGATGGGGGCAGCCGCCGCGGGACGACGACGTCCCAGCCACGTCAACCGAGACGGACCTTCACCGGCATGTCTGACCCGACGCGCCGCGTCCTGCGGGTGGCCGGATGCGCGGAGACGGCTCGAGTGCGCGATACGCACTGAGGTCCAGGCGCGATCAAACGCTCGCGTCCGGCCGTCCCGGCGGCCGGATCGACCGACCGCCGGATCGACCGGATGACGCGCGTGCCGGTCGGGCCCTACCAAGGAGCCGACTCGGGGTCAGGACTGGCTTGCGTGCTCCGGTTCCATCTTGGTCCCACAGCAACAGGTGAACGGCTGCATCGGCTGCATCTTCGATGTGTCGCCGTGGTGCTTGAGCATGATCTCACAGCCACAGTTCGAGCAGACGAAATCGTCGCCGTCCTGCATCTGGGATGACTGGCCCCCGGCCTGTGTCGTGGACTGATCCATTAGGATCGCCTCCTAGCTTGAACGTTCGCTGGGGGTGGCACGAGCGTACGGCCGCGCGCGCTACCCGCCGTGCGCACTCCGGGGCTGGGAAGTTGCAGCCTGCCGACAACACGCCGTGGCAACCGCCCGTTGGACCGGCTCAGCGCTGCCCGGGAGCGAGGTTTCAACCAGCCGCAAGGGACCTGGGCAGGACGGTACCCGGCGGGGCCGGGCTTCGTAGACGATCGGATCCTCGTAGGGACGGCTCTCGGCAAGCTGGTCAGCGTGGTCGGGTCTGGGAGTGGGTCCTCGCCGGGTCCGACCGATGGCTCGGTCCGGCACGACACGTTGTCGTCACCCTGATCCGCTTCCGCTGCGGCCCTGGTCTTGCACGTCTCCGCTCGCCACCCGTTGGGGGACGCTGAGGTCTGTCGGTTCGAGGTGCGGTCCCACACCCGCCCCGGGGCGGCGGCTGACGAGACTAGTATCTCCGGGTGCGTCATGAGCCTGTGACTGTCGTCCGTCTTGCGGCCGTTAACGTCGGCACGCCGACCCTGCTCGGTGAACTCAACGGCGACGGCGTGTGGAGCGGGATCCGCAAGCATCCGGTCACGGCGGATACCCGTCTGTGGCTTTCATGGCTCGATCTCGCCGGCGACGGTCAGGCGGATCTCGACGTTCACGGTGGGCCGGACAAAGCCGTCTATGCCTACCCGTCGGAGCATCTCACGACCTGGGCCGAGGAGCTGGGTCAACACCTCGGCGATGCGCCATTCGGGGAGAATCTGAGCACGATCGGTGTGCTGGAGCACGACGTGGGCATCGGCGACGTCTGGCATTGGGGCTCTGCCAGGCTCCAGGTGAGCCAGCCTCGGTGGCCATGCTACAAGCTCAGCTTGTTCCGGGGTCGCGAGGACATCGGGCCGCGGATGCGAAGGTCCGGGCGGACAGGGTGGTACCTGCGGGTCCTCGATCCCGGTGACGTGCCGGTCGCCGGGCCGATCGCGGTGGCACAGCGGGACGACGCAGGGATCACCGTGCATGACGCTCACCTCGCGATGCTCGACCGGCACGTGTCGCCGGAACGCCTCCGAGAAGTGGCCAAGCATCCGGCGCTGGCCGAGCAGTGGCAGGCGCCGCTGCTGAGGCGCCTCGAGTATCTCGCCACCAGGTGACAGCGCGGGCGACCACGGACTCCGGTCGCGCCCGCGCTCGTTGGTCTGCGCGCGAACGAGGCTCGCTATTTCAAGAACAAGTCGACCACGAGTTCGCGTTGGCAAAGCTTGAACCCGACCGCCCGCTTCCCGGCCCATGCTGAAGGCGGTTGACCGGCAGAACCCGATCACTGGTGTGCCACAATGTCGCACATGGAGCGTGTTGGGGTCCGCGAGCTACGTCGTCAAGCTAGCGCCATCCTCCGACGGGTGGCTGCCGGCGAGACCGTGGAGGTCACCGATCGCGGGCGACCGGTCGCCGTGCTGCTGAGGACGATGCCCAGCGGCCTGGCCCGACTGGAACGTGAAGGCCTCCTACGTCGAGCGGACGCCGATGTCCTGGACCTCGTGCCCGTCCGTCTCCCGGCGGGTGCCACGGCGCCGTCGCGACTCGTCGGAGAGGGCCGGGCCGATTGAGCGCGCTCTACCTCGATAGCTCGGCATTCGTCAAGCTGGTGGTCGAGGAGCCTGAAACCGCGGCCGTTCGGGCGTTCCTCGCCGATGGCAGCGCCCGTCGCGTGTCGTCAGTCCTGCTGCGCACCGAGTCCCTGCGCGCGGTCCGTCATCTGGGGTCGGACGCCCTGGCGACGGTACGAGAGGGGCTGCGGCGCGTTGACCTCGTCGGGATCGACGATCGGATCCTGGACGCGGCCGGAACCCTGGAGCCACAGGTGCTTCGAACGCTCGACGCCATCCATCTCGCGACCGCGATGGCCGTCGGCGACGACCTCGAGGCGATCGTCACGTACGACGAGCGGATGGTCGATGCGGCGAGACTCCTGGGGCTGTCGACGGCAACGCCGCGCTGACCCGCCCGACCGGATCGACGTTTTCGGAGTCCAGGAGGCGACAGTCCACCTCAGCGCCCACGATGTCAGGCGCGGCCTGGCCGCGGGATTGCCGGCGGAGGTACGAATACTCGCATATGGTCGGGGCGAGAGGCGTCGCACCTCCACGACCGACCTTAGTGTCTCCGCCCTGCCGCTTGAGATCGAGGTCAGCGGACGAGATCGGTGGCGTCGCGCCTCGACGGCCTGAACTGTCGTTCGCGTGTCCGAAGGGGTGGTCATCGGTCAGGTGTCTCGAACATGGCCGCCATCGTGAAGGCAGTCGAGGTGACGTGTTCGTCGACCGTCGGATCACAAAGTCGTCACTCCGAGTAGCTCGCTGAGCCTCTTCCCATGATCACGGCTGGCTCACCTGACACGAATCCCCTCTTCGACAAGCGACGCTGCCAGCTCGGCCTTCAACACCTTATTCATGACCGACCGGGGCAGGCGGTCGACGAAGTGGATCCGACGCGGCACCTTGTACTTCGCCAGCCGTTCCCCGCACCAGCGGACCAGCTCTTCAGGATCGATCGGTGGGTGGGCGACCACGACCGCAAGACCGACCTCACCCCACCGTTCATCCGGGATCCCGAGCACGGCCACTTCGATGACCGCGGGGTGGTCCGCGAGGACCGACTCCACCTCCGCCGGGTACACGTTCTCGCCCCCGGAGATGTACATGTCCGTGAGCCGGTCGCGGATGCGGTAAAAGCCTTCGTCGTCGCGCTCGGCCACGTCGCCGGTATGGAGCCAGCCGCCGCGCATCGCCTCGGCGGTGGCGCCCGGATCCTGCCAGTAGCCGGCGAACACGTTGGGGCCTCGTACCAGAAGCTCGCCCGTTGCGGGCCCCTCCAGCAGGCAGCCCGCGTCATCGCCGAGGGCAACCTCGACATGGGGATAGGCCTTGCCGGCGTAGCCGATCTTCGTCGTTAGGTACTCCGGCGGAAGACCGAGCACGTTCGGGGAGGCCTCCGTCAGGCCGTATCCCTGCATAAGCGCGACACCGCGCTTGGTCCATGCGCGGACCAGTCCCTCGGGCATCGGCGCGCCACCGACGACCGCCATCCGCAAGGACGAGAGGTCGGTCGCGCCGAAGTCGGGATGCTCGCCCATCGATCGATAGTTGGCCGGAACGCCCATCAACGTCGTGACTCGCTTCGACTCGATCAGCGACAGGGCACGCCCGGCGTCGAATGACGGCTCGAGGACGACCGTGGCGCCCTTCCACCACCCGAGCAGGGACTGGACGTTCCATCCACCGATGTGGAACTGGGGCAGCACCTGGAGCACTACGTCGAAGCTCGTCACGTCGAAGAGGAGGTCGACCGAAAGGTTCGTCCAGAAGCAGTTGGCGTGGGTCAGGACTGCGCCCTTCGGCCGACCGCTCGTGCCCGACGTGTAGCAGAGGAAGAGCGGGTCGTTGTCGTCGACCTCGAAGGTGACGTCTCCATCAACGTCGAGCGGGGCCTCGATCTCGCGCACCGTCGGCCGATTGGTCGCGGTTGCCAGTGCCGCCTCAGACTGCGTCCTCCGCCGTCCGGAGACGACGAGGAGAGCCGCCCCGGAATGGTCGATCTGGTAGGCGAGCTCGGAAGCGGCCAGCCGCCAGTTCAGTGGAACCATCACCAGGCCTGCCTTGGCGCAGGCGAACAGCAGCGTCACGTACTCGGGGCAGTTGTCGGCCAGCACCGCCACCCTCTCGCCACGGGCGAGGCCGCGTCGCGTCAGCTCGGCGGCAAGCCGGGACGAGTCGCGGTCGAGCTGCCCGTAACTGACGGCCCGGCCCGGGAAATCCACGGCCGTCCGAGCGGGAGTAAGACGTGCGCGATCGCGGATCCAGGTGTCGATCGTGTGGCTCGTGCTCACGCGAGGTGCCCGATGATCAGGTCGGCCACGGCGTGAGGATCCTCCCAGAAGACGAGGTGGCCGGCACCGGGGATGAGTCGCAGGTCGGAGCCGCGGATCGACTCGGCCAGCGCCAGCGAGTTGCGATAGTCGACGACTCGGTCTGCCGTGCCAGAGATGAGCAGGGTCGGGGCGGTGATGGACGCGATCCGGCCGGCCCCCTCGTATGTCGTTCCGGCCGCCGCCTGGGCCGCCCATCCGGCGGGATCCTGGGGAGCCGCGACGCGGTGAGCGAGGATGCGTTCGACCAGCTCGCGATCCGGTTCGGGACCGAGCGCGTTCTCGACGAAGCGGCGCAGCGCGACGTCGGGCGCCCAGTTCGCCGCCTCCGTGATGAGCCGGATCGTGGCAGCCGGCATCGGGTAGCCGCCGCTGGCGCCCGGCGTCGTCGAGATCAGGACCAGCCGGTCCACCCGGTCCGGAGCCTCCAACACAAGTTCCTGGGCGATCATCCCGCCAAGCGATGTGCCGACCACATGAGCGTGCTCGACGTCGGCCGCGTCGAGCACGGCGAGCGCATCGCCGGCCATCTCGCCTGCGGTGTAGGGCCCAGGGGGCACCGAGGACTCGCCGATCCCCCGGTTATCGAAGCTGATCACTCGGAAACGCTCGGCCAGCAGCGGAAGCAGGGGTTCCCACCCCCAGCGGCCGTAGCCGAGCCCATGGATGAGCAGCAGGGGTTCGCCAGCGCCGATCTCGTCCCACGCGATCGTGACGTTGCCATGGACCGTGATCATCGGCGGAGACGAGAGTTTCTTGGGGCATCGGCAGGTTCACCCGTTCGAGGCTGCCGCCATTCTCCCATTCGATTGACCCTATCTGACCCAAGACGTACGGACCCGTAGGTCCGATCATCATGCACCTCGCCGAGCCGCCCCAACCCGTCGAGCTGGTCCGCAGCGCATGAAGCATTGGGCCGTAGCCGACGCGTCGCCACCGCCAGAGGTATCGAATTCGACACGTGGTCTCACTCCCCTCGACGCGAGTCCATACTCCGGCAATCGGAGGGAGGCACGGGAGCCCTCGGGCTCTCGCCAGCGCGACGTCCCCAACGGTCGCCAGACCGTCGCGCCGGGCCAATGGCGAGTCCGGCCTTTCGTTGTCGGGTACGCCAGGTGCCCTGGAGGTTCTCCCATGCCGATGATGGCTGTCGCGTTTCCCATCCTGCCCGGCAAGACCGCGGAGTGGCGCGCGTGGATGGAGGAGGTCAACGGCCCGCGCCGTGACGAATTCGACGCGTCGCGCAAGGCGGCCGGCGTGCACGAGCGCACCTTCCTCCAGCAGACCCCGACGGGCGACCTCGTGCTCGTCACCCTCGAGGGCGACGACCCCGGCCGCGCGTTCGGGAAGATGATGAGCGCGAATGACGAGTTCACGAAGTGGTT
>JBBQVJ010000014.1:0-23155 GCA_038211705.1 Candidatus Limnocylindrales bacterium
GCTCATCGGCGGCCGGATCGCCGGCATCCCGGGTGCCATCTTCGGGATCCCGATCGCCGCGGTGGTGTCCGCGTTCCTGCTCGAGTTCCTCCACCGGACGTCGGGCGACCGGACGGTCGCGGGCCGCGCGGCCAAGCGCCTCGAGGAACGGGACGGGCACCCGGTCCGCATCCCGCGCGAGCCAACGCCGGGCAGCGCCAGCGACATCGACGAGCCCGCCGCCGGCGGCACGACCGACCGCACCGACCCGGATCCTGCCACCGCCCCGACATGAGCGACGACGAGCAGTCGGGTTCGGACGGCCGCCGGACCGCCGCCGCGCGCAAGCGCGAGGACGACCAGCCGGACATGACCCGCGAGCGTGCCCGGACGGAGCGCCGCGATCTCGACAAGGAGCGTGGCGAGCCGCTGGCCGGTGGCGCGGCACGGGGTGGAACGCGGGCGCTGCGCATCCATGCCCGGCCGCTGGGCGAATGGACCAGCCAGCCGAAGATCCTGGTCACCAACGACGACGGTGTCGAGTCGCGCGGGCTCCTGGCGCTCAAGCAGGCGCTTGAGGGGATGGGCGAGGTGACCGTCGTTGCGCCCGATACCAACCAGAGCGCGGTCGGCCACCAGAAGACGCTGATGCGGCCGCTGCGCGTCCGCGAGCGAACCCTGGGCGACGGCTCGCTCGCCTACTCGGTCGACGGCTCCCCGACCGATGCGGTGAGCCTCGCCTTCCTCGGCTACTTCGGGCACGGCTTCGACCTCGTCGCCGCGGGCATCAACTATGGCGCCAACCTCGGCGACGACATCACGTACTCGGGCACGGTCAGCGCGGCGATGGAGGCGGTCATCAACAACTGCCCGGCCTTCGCCATCTCGCAGGAGTACTACGCCCACCCCGACTTCACCCTGGCCGGGCGGGCGGCGACCGTCGTCGCCCGCAACATCCTCGAGCACGGCCTGTCACCCGGCGAGCTGGTCAACGTCAACGTCCCGGCCGTCGAGCCGGAGGCGTTCGAAGGGTTCGAGGTGACCCGCCTCGGCAAGCGCGTCTACCAGGACCAGCTCATCGAGCGCAAGGATCCGCGCGGGATCGCCTACTTCTGGATCGGCGGACCACCACCATCGGGCCTGGCCGTGCCGGGCACCGACTTCCACGCCGTGATCAACCGACGCATCGCGGTGACGCCCATCCATCTCGACCTGACCGGCCGCCGGCTGCTCAAGCGGCTGCGGACCTGGGACTGGGCGCTCCCCGAGACCGTCGAACCAAAGGCAGGACCGGAAGCGTAGGAGGACAAGTCATGGACGATCTCGAGAAGGCGCTTGCAGGGACCGAAGCGGGTACGGGCGGCGCGGCCGATCCGGCCGCGATCGGCGATCTCGGGGCGGCGATCCAGGGTGCCGGCGGACTTGATGGCCTCCTCGCCAAGCTGCGGGCCGGTGGGCTGGGCGACGCCGTCGACTCATGGGTCGCCAAGGGACCGAACGCGCCGGTCGACCCGAACCGGCTGGGGGCCGCCCTCGGGCCCGACGCCGTCAAGCACCTCTCGACGGGATCGGGTCTGAGCATCGCTCAGCTCCTGCCGCTGCTGGCCGCCTTCCTGCCGCAGATCATCGACATGCTCACGCCAGACGGCCACGTCCCGAGCGGCGGGCTCAATGGCGCGACGGCGGGTTCCGGGGCCGACCTCGGCGGCCTCCTCGGCAGTGTCCTGGGCGGGGCCGGCTCGGCCGATCTCGGTGGTCTGCTCGGCGGGATCCTGGGCGGCGGCACGAAGCGCTGACCTTCCGGGGTCGCGAGGTGGGCTCGAGCGTCCCGTCTCGATAGGCTTCGCCTGATCGACCGACCCGAGCGCCCCGGCCCCGACGGCCCGCGCGGCTTCAGGGTTGCAGCAGCGACGCCGGTCCCGTCCAGAGCGCCCCCAGCGCACGGGCATCGGCCGGCGTTGCGATCTGGCCGGTGAGGTAGGCGCGGCCGTCGGCAATGGCCGCGCCGGTGAGTGCCGCGTTCGCGCCGCTGGCGGTGGCCTCGGGTGGCAGGGCCAGCGGTCGCCATGTCACGCCGTCTGCGGAGATCCAGGCCAACGGCCCCCCCTCGTCGGCACCGAGCCCCACGAGCCGACCGTCGACCGCGACCACCCGGCTCAGCGAGTCGCGCGAGAGCCCCTGGCACGGCTCGGAACGCCAGCCGCCCTGACCATCCGGTCGAAGGATCCCGACCGCACCGCTCGGGTCGGCCACGAACATGGCCGGTGCGCCGTCGAACGTCACCGGGTTTGCGATGGCGGTGGCCTCGGCCAGGCCGGAGATCGGCTGGGGTGGCTGCCAGCTCGTCCCATCGGCGCTCCGGGTAGTCCAGGCCGGAGCCGGCGCGAGCCCGGTCCCAAAGACGACGAAGCCGGAGCCGTCGGCGACGACACCCGCCGGGAGGCGGTTGGCGAAGACCTCGGATCGATCCGTCCAATGCAGGCCGTCGTCCGACGACCAGGCGTAGGCCACGTCACCCGTCCCCGAGCCGACGATGACCGCATGCTGACCCGAAGTCGCGGCGCCCGGTAGCCCGCCGGCGCAGAAGAGCGGATCGAACGGGGCGGTCGCCCACGTCCCGTCGGCGTCGCGGACGCGGATATCCACCGTGGACGGATGGGCGCACTCGCCCGCGCCCTCGCTCGCGCCGATCGCGATGATCCGGTCGCCCCAGGCGACCATCCGCCCGAGGGCCTGGCCCGTCCCCGGGATCGACTCGCTCGTCCAGGTCGCGCCCTTGTCGGTCGAGGCCCAGGCGGCCGCTCGCTCGTCGCCGGATCCGGCCGCGGCGATGACGACGATGTGGCCCGAGGCCGAGATGACGTCGGCGACCTGGACGACATCGCTCGCCTCGGGGAGCTGAACGAGGCGCCAGCCGACTTCGGACGACGGCGAGCTCGACGCGGTCGGCGTGCTCGCGGGCGAGGTGCCGGCAGGTGCCGGGCTGCCCGCGACGGCAGCCGTCGGGAAGGCTGTGGGAGCGACCGGCGTGGGCGCCACCGACGGAGCGGGCGCGGCGCAACCGGCGGTGGCGAGGGCGAAGACGAGGCTGACGATGGCGGCAATGCGCCGATCGGTCATGCTCAGCGGCGACGCTTGCGGAGGTCCGACACGATCTCGCGCGCCGCGTTCTGGCCGTTCTGGCCGGTCACCCCACCACCGGGATGGGCGCCGGCGCCCGCCAGGTAGAGCCCGTCCAGCGCCAGCCGGTATCGGGCATGCCCGAGCAGCGGCCGCCACAGGAAGAACTGGTCGAGACCGTGCTCGCCATGCATCGGGTGGCCGCCGGTCAGGCCGAAGTCGCGCTCGAGATCGAGCGGGGTGATCACCTCCCGCGCGGTCACCAGGGCGGTCAGTCCCGGGGCATGGGCCTCGAGCGTCTTGACCACGCGGTCGCCGAATCCCTCGCGGGCGTCGTCCCAGGTCCCGTCGCGCAGGGTGCGCGGCGCGGACTGGACGATCACGCTCATGACCTGGGTGCCGGGCGCCGCGCCCTCGACGAGCGAGGGGTCGGTGAGCGACGGGATCGTCGCCTCCATGATCGGCTCGTCCGAGGGGCGACCGAACTTGGCCGCATCGTGGGCACGCTCCATGGCGTCGATGCCCGGCGCGATGACGATCCGACCGCGGAGCAGCCGCGCGTCGCCGCCGGCGGCCGGGAAGGTCGGTGACCCGGCGAGAACGAGGTTGACCTTGGCGACCGTGCCGGGCGTCCGGATGTTGCCGGCCCGCCAGAGCAGGCTCGGGCCGACCGCGACCGGATCTGCCAGCCCGGTCAGGGCGCGTTTGGGGTCGATGCCGGCCACCACGGCCCGGGCTGTCAGCTCCTCACCGCCGGCCAGCGCCACGCCCGTCGCCCGGCCGTCGCGCGACGTGATGTGGGCGACCTCCGCGCCGGTCCGGATCTCGACCCCGGTCGCCGTCGCGGCCGCCTCGAGTGCCGCGATCAGTGCCCCCGGCCCGCCCCGGGCATAGACCGTCTGGCCCGCCGCGCCACCGTCGTTGCCGGCCGAATCGGTGAGCAGGACCGCGGTCGTGCCGGCCGACCACGGCCCCATCGAGGTGTACTGGACGCCGCGCCAGGCGATCGCCGCCTGGAGGGCGTCGCTCTCGAACGATTCGGCCACGAAGTCGGCGATGGCCATCGGCAGGACCCGGGTGATCGTCCGGCCGTGGTCGCGCCCAAGGCCCCGGAACGTGCGCCCGAGCTGGAGCCCGGCAAGGGCGTCACCGAGACCCGGCGACTCGATGTCGGGCGGTGTCCGCCCGGCGATCTCGCCGAGGAAGCCGGACAGGCTGCGCACCAGGTGATCGAAACCGGGATAGGCATCGGCGTCGGCCGCCGAACGGGCGCGGAGGCCCTCCGCCGTCCGCGCCACGTCGCCCCACAGCACGACGGCGCTGCCATCCGGCCCCGGCGCGAAGACGCGCACGTCCGGACCGACCAGCGACAGCCCGTGCCGCTTGAGGTCCAGGTCGCGCACGACCGACGGGCGCAGCCGCCCCACCGTGTGAGCCAGCGTCGGCACGCGCGCGCCGGGCGCCAGCTCGGACGTCCCGACCGCACCACCCAGCGTCTCGCGTCGCTCGAGGACTACCGTCCGCAGGCCGGCCTTGCCGAGGTACGCCGCGGTCACCAGCCCGTTGTGCCCGCCGCCGATGACGATGGCGTCGTAGTGGTTGCCGTTCACTCCCGTGGTGGCCACCGCCTAGGCCGCCTTCCGGCCGCGGGCCTTGAGGACCTCGAGCGCGGCGATCCGGCCATTGGCGCCCATGATCCCGCCGCCCGGATGGGTCGCCGACCCGCACAGCCACAGGTCGCGGACAGGCGTCTTGAACCGGGCGTAGCCGGGGACCGGACGGTTGAAGAACAGCTGCTCCAGGGACAACTCGCCCTGGAAGATGTTGCCCTCGGTCAGCCCGGTCGTGCGCTCGATGTCGAGCGGCGTCTGGATGTTACGGTGGAGGATGATGTCGCGGATGTTCGGCGCGAACTCGGCGATCCGGTCGATGACCGCATCGCCGAAGGCCTCGCGCTGGTCATCCCATGTCCCGAGCTCGGGCGCCAGCTTGTACGGCGCGTACTGGACGAAACAGCTGATGACGTGCTTGCCGGGCGGCGCCATCGTCGGATCGACCAGGGTCGGGATGATCATGTCGATGTATGGCCTCCGGCTGAAGTGGCCGTACTTCGCGTCGTCGTAGGCGGTCTCCATATCGTCGATCGAGGGACTGAAGCTGATCGCCCCGCGGAGGTGCTCGCCGACGCCCGGCAGCGACGTGAAGTCGGGCAGCCGGTCGACGGCCAGGTTGACCTTGCCCGACGAGCCGCGGAACTTGAAGCGTTTGACCTCCTCCTCGAAGGACGGGTCGAGCGTCCCCGACTCGAGCAGCCCAAGGAACGTCTGGCGCGAGTCGAGCGACGACAGGATGGCGTCGGCGTGGATCTCCTCGCCCGACTCGAGCGCGACGCCGACCGCCCGACCGCCCTTGACGATGACGTTGGCGACCGGCGCGTTGGTCCGGATCTCCGCCCCCAGAGCTCGCGCGGCGCTGCCGATCGCGTTGCTGACACCGCCCGTCCCGCCCTTGGGGATGCCCCACGCCCGGAAGGCGCCGTCGATCTCGCCCATGTAGTGGTGGAGCAGGACGTACGCGGTGCCCGGGCTCTTGACTCCCTGGTAGGTGCCGATGATGCCCGACGCCGACATGGTCGCCTTGAGCGGGTCGGTCTCGAACCACTGGTCGAGGAACTCTGAGGCGCTCATCGTCATGAGCTGGACGAAGACCGCCTGCTGGGGCTGCGGCAGACCCTGGAAGCGGCGCGCCAATGCGGCCAGCGGCAGCATCGGCCGCGGGTCGAGACTCGTCAGGTCGGGCGGGGTGATGGCCAGGATCGGCTTGATGAACCGGGCCATCTCGACCATCAGCTGGCCGTATTCCTCGTAGGCCTCGGCGTCGCTGGCCGACCAGCGGCGGAGCTCGCGAATGGTCCGACCGTGATCGTTGACCCGCCACAGGTAGTCGCCCCCGCCGGCCTTCGGGCCTTCACCCTTGTGGAGCGGGGTCATCGTGCCATCGAGCGGCAGGATGTCGAGCCCGTGCCTGGGGAGCTCGAGGTCGCGGATGATCTCGGGGCGCAGCAGGCTCACCACGTACGAGAAGACCGAGAACCGAAAGCCCGGGAAGATCTCCTCGGTGACCGCGGCACCGCCGAGCACGTGACGCTTCTCGAGCACGAGCGTGCGCATCCCGGCGCGAGCCAGGTAGGCAGCGCTCACAAGGCCGTTGTGGCCGCCACCGATGACGACCGCGTCGTAGGACTGGGCCACGTGCCCCTCCGGTGCTATCCAGCCTGCATAGCTTTCATGCAGAGTCTAGTGGATGGTGGCGCAGGGCCGCTTGTGTGCTACCTTGTGTGTCGTTGTTGCACACAGGGAGTCACACGATGGGTCTCGTACGTACGAACATCACCCTTCCGGAAGAAACCCTGGACCTCGTCGATGCCGTGGCAGGGCCACGCGGTCGGAGCCGGTATCTCGCCGACGTGATCGCGCGTCAAGTCCGCCGCGACAACGCCCGCATGGTCTTCGAGAAGTACGCGGGCGCCCTGAAGGACTCCGACACCTGGGGCCGAACTCCGCAGGAGACGGACCGCCTGCTGAGGGAGGTCCGCGACTCCCGGGATCGCGATCAGGAGCTGTGGGCACCATATGAGGAGACGCTCACCGATGCGGTACCTGCTCGACACGACGCTGTTGATCGACCACGCGAAGGGACGACCCGGCGCGGTCGAGGTCGTGCAGGAGCTGTTCAGGGAACCGAATGAGATGCTGATCTGCGACGCGATCGTTACGGAAGCGCTTTCCGGCGTCGATGCCGACCAGGTCGGCGCGATCCTTGTCCTGATCGATGCGCTCGAGTACGTATCGACACACCCTGACGCGGCCCGTTGGGCTGGGGCTTCGCGGAGTCGGTTGCGCCGAACCAGCCCGCGCCAGCTCGGTGACGCGATCATCGCCGGCGTCGCCTGGTTCATGGATGCGACCGTCGTCACCCGCAATCCGGCCGACTTTGAGATCCAGGGTGTGCGCGTCCTCGGCTACGAGTGACCGGCCCACGACGGACAGGCGGTCATCCAGCCTGCATACGATTCCTGCATACTGGCCGCTCCCGCAGGAGGCCAGCAGCCCGTGAGCGTCGGCACCCCGTTCCACCCGCGTACCTCGACCCTCAACCGCAAGATGCAATGGCGCGAGTGGTCGGGCTATTACGCATCGAGCGTCTACGCCGACGCGCACGACATCGAGTACAACGCGATCCGCGAGGCGGCGGCCCTCATCGACGTCTCGCCGCTGTACAAGTACCTGGTATCCGGGCCTGACGCCCTGCGCCTGGTCGACCGGATCGTGACCCGCGACGCCACCAAGCTGTCGGTCGGTGGGGTCATCTACACGCCGTGGTGTGACGAGAACGGCAAGGTCGTCGACGACGGCACGATCCACCGGCTCGATGAGCGGCTCTACCGCTGGACCGCCGCCGACCCGCAGCTTCGCTGGCTGCGCCAGAACAGCGCCGGGCTCGACGTCACCATCACCGAGGAGACCGAGGCGACCGCCGCGCTCGCCCTCCAGGGACCCCTGTCACGCGACGTCCTCGAGGCGGCCACCGGCGAGTCCTTCGCCGACCTGCGCTACTTCCGCCGGCGCGCCTCGAAGGTCGGCCGGGTCAAGGTCGATGTGTCGCGGACGGGCTACACCGGCGACCTCGGCTATGAGCTGTGGATCCCGGCCGCGAGCGCGGTCAAGGTCTGGGACGCTCTGATCGAGGCGGGAGCGGCCTATGGCATCCGGCCGGCCGGGATGCTGGCGCTCGATGTCGTGCGTCTGGAGGCCGGCCTCATCCTGATCGAGGTCGACTACACGTCTGCCCGGCACGCGATGAACCCCGAACAGCACTATTCGCCGGGCGAGATCGGCCTCGGTCGCCTGGTCAGCTTCGACAAGGCAGATTTCGTCGGTCGCCTGGCGCTCGAGCGCGAGTCGAAGGCTGGCGGCCCGGCACGACGGCTGGTCGGCCTCCAGCTCGACTGGTACGACATCGAGGGCCTGTACGACAGCCAGGGTCTGCCGCCGGCCATCAGCCCGAGTGTCAGCCGCGAGCCGGTCCCGGTCTTCGCCGGCGGGCGGCAGGTCGGCCGGGCGACGAGTCACGGCTGGAGTCCGATCCTCAAGCAGGCCATCGCGCTGGCGTCGGTGGCGCCGCAGTACGAGGCCCTCGGGACGGCGCTGTCGGTCGAATGGAGCGTGGAAGGCCGGCGCGGGCGCGTCGCGGCCACCGTCGTCGAGACGCCGTTCCTGGACCTCGAGCGCAAGCGGGCCTGACGCGCGGGGCAGGACGCGCGGGGCAGGACGCGGGTGGCGCGGCCGCTGAAACCCAACTGCAACGCCCCCAACCCAACCGAACCGACCTTCTGCAACCTCCCGGGGCCGACCATCCCAAGATGAGTCACCCTTACCTCCGGCGTCCCGACGGCACCGCCGTCGCCGGCGCCCGCGTCTGACCCGCCGACGAGCGGGCGCGCTGGCCCTGCTCTGCACGCTCGCGACGCTCCTGATCGCGACCGTTTCGACCGCTCGACCTACGACCATCCCGGCGCCCCTGTCCCCGGCTGACTTCCATCCGGTCGTGATCGGCCCGGATCCGAGCGCGGCCTCGGCGGGCGCCATCTCGCTCCCGTCGTCCCAGAGATCGGCTCCCATCGCCGATTTCTCCGATGCCGGTCGTTCGTTCGCGCCACGGCCGACGCCCAGGCAGCCGACCGTCACCCGGACCCAGCGCAAGGCGCCGATCCAGCTCCGCGCGAGCTCGACCGGGCACCACGCCAGCGGAACGGCGACCTGGTACTGCAGGACCGGGGTGAGCATCTGCACCAGCGGGTACCCGGGTGGCATGTACGCCGCTGCAGGACCCGAGCTCCGCGTCGGGAACTGGCGCGGCAGAGTGGTCCGCGTCTGCGGCAACGGCCGCTGCGTCAACGTGAAGCTCATCGACTGGTGTGCCTGCGGCGGCTCGCACATCATCGACCTCTACAGCGACGCGTTCCGACAGCTGGCGCCGGGCGCCGGCGGGGTGCGGGTGACCGTCCGCTGGTGACGGGCGGTCTATCCTCCGCGTGGAGGCCGACCGATGACCCCGACGAACGAGCAGGCCGAACGCGCTGACCGACGGCGCTGGATCGCGCTCGGTGTGGCTGGCGCGGGTGGCATCGCGATCGCCCTGATCGACTGAAGCCCGGGCTGGGATTCGACCGGGATCACCGCCGGCCTGCTGTTCCTGTCGGCTGGTGTCGCCGCGGCGATCGGTCGTGATCGGCCGTGGCTGTGGGCGCTCCTGGTGGGCCTCCCTACTCCGCTCCTCGAAACCGCGCAGACGGGCGCCCTCGGCTCGTGGCTGGCCGTGTTCTTCGCCGCAACGGGTGCGGCCACGGGCTGGGCGTTCGCGCGGGCGGGACGCTGACCCTCGGGCCACGGTCGGCCGCAGCTACACGGTCAAGGGATCCTGACCCGGCCATCCACGTCGATCGGGAAATGCGGGTTGTGGGCGATCTCCCAAGGGTGCCCGTCGGGGTCGGCGAAGTAGCCCGACGTTCCGCCCCAGTCCATCACGGTCGCGGGTTTGAGCATCGTGGCGCCCGCCGCGACGGCGGCGTCAAGCGAGGCGCCTACGGCCTCGGGCGTGTCTACATTGATCGCCAGGGTGATCCCGCCGAACCGGGCGCGCGGCTCGGCCGGAAGCCGGGCATCCTCGGCCAGCTCGTGCCACGGGAAGAGCCCGATGTGCGTGTCGGCCGTGCGGAACCAGGCGATCGCGTCGCTCGACGCCGAGCAGCACTCCCAGCCGAGCGCCTCGTAGAAGGCGATCGCCCGAGGCAGATCGGCGACGCCGAGGGTGACGATGCCGAGTCGTGCCGGGATGGTCATCGGAGCGTCCTCCCTGCGAAGCCCTCGAGACGACGGAGCGCCACGGGCAGGTCGGCCCGGCCGAAGCCGAGCCGGAAATGGTTGCCGGGGTGCTCGAACTGCGAGCCGGGCACCAGCAGGACGCCCTCGGCGCGGACGAGCTCCGCCGCCCAGTCATCGATCCGAACGCCGGGCACCGTGAGACGCGGGAACCCGATCGAGCCGGCTCGAGGCCGGACCCATGTGAAGCGATCGGCCCAGTCCTCGAAGAACGCGTCGAGCAGCTCGACGTTCGCGGCGATGATGCCGCGCGAGCGGGCCAGGACGCGGTCGCCGGCCCGCAACGCGATGATCGACAGGATCTCCGACGGCGCCGACGAGCAGATCGTCGTGTAGTCCTTGAAGGCGGCCACCCTGGCGAGCAGCTCGCGGTCGTGCGACGCGAGCCAGCCGATCCGCAGACCGGCCATCGCGTACGCCTTCGACATGACCCCGAGCGACAGCCCGCGCGGCAGGGCGTCCGCGCCAGCCGCCAGGCGATCGGCGTCGTCGAACTCCAGCCCGCGGTACACCTCGTCGACGAGGAGGTGCGCGCCGGCCTCCGCCGCGATCTCGACCAGGCCGTCGAACGTCGCTCGGTCGGGCAGCATCCCGGTCGGGTTGTGCGGCAGGTTGGCCACGATGAGCCGGGTCGCGGGCGTGACCTGGCGTCGGAGCCGGTCGAGGTCGAGCGCCCAACCATCGCTCTCGTGGAGTTCGTGGAGCGTGACCTCGGCACCGGTCGCGCGGGCCACCTCGTACAGGCTCTGGTAGCCGGGCCAGGTCACGATCGCGTGGTCGCCCGGGCCGACCACGACATTGGCGAGGCAGAACACGGCCTCCGCGGCGCCGGCGAAGGTCAGGACCTCGTCAGGCTCGATACCGTCGTACAGCGCCGCGATCTCGGCCCGCAGCAGCGGATGCCCAGTTGATTCGGTGTAGCCGAGGTGGAGGCCGTCCCACAGCGCCCGGGTCTCGTCGTCGGCCAGCGCCAGCAGCTCGGCCATCGCGAACGGCTCGACGTCCGACGCGCACAGCAGGTGCTCGACCGCGAACTCCCAGCGGGCGAAATAGCGCTCGAGGGCGAATTCGGCGATGCGCACCCGGACATGATGCGGCACCATGCGAGCCATGGCTGCACCGATCGCGCTCCTGCCGACGGGACTGCGCGTCTGGCGGAGGCGGGCTTCGCCGGCGGTGAGCCCTTACGCCTTTAGCCGGCGGGCTGCGGCAACCGAACGAAGGTCGGGTCGACGCCGAATACCTCCCGGATCCGATCCGGGCTGAGGACCTCGCCCGGTGCCCCATCCGCAACGATCCGGCCGCCGTCGAGCAGGATCAGTCGGGGGAAGAAGTGCGCGGCGAGAGCGAGGTCGTGCAGGACGGCGATGATCGTGGTCCCATCGCGTTCGTTGAGGTCGACCAGCAGATCCATCGCGCCGACCTGGTGACGGAGATCGAGGTGGACGGTCGGTTCGTCCAGGACGAGCAGCGGCGCGGCCTGGGCGACGGCCAGGGCGATGAGCACGAGCTGTCGCTCGCCGAGTGACAACTCCCGAGCGTCGCGGCCCAGCAGGTGACCGACCCCGACCCGATCGATGGCGGCGGCGATCGCGGCCCGGTCGGCCGGTCGGGGACCGCGGAACGGGTCTTCGTGCGGCAAGCGCCCGAGCGCCACGACCTCTTCCACGCGCGTCGCGAATGGCAGGTTGGCAGCACCCGGGACGACGGCCATCCGGCGGGCGACGTCGAGCCGGTCGAGGCCGTCCACCGGATCGCCGAGCAGACGCACACGCCCCGTCTCGGGTCGGAGGAGCCCTGTGGCGACGGCGAGGAGCGTGGACTTGCCAGCGCCGTTGGGGCCGATGAGGGCGACCCGCTCACCGGCGGCCAGCGCGAGCGTCACGTCGATGAGCGCGCGCCGCTCGCGGTAGGCGACGGTGACGCCCTCGAGCTCGAGGATCGGTCCGCTCACAGCTCGTAACCGGTTCGTGCCCGGCGCAGGATGAGCAGGAAGAACGGTGCCCCGAGGATCGCCGTGACGACGCCGACCGGGATCCCGCCGGCGAGCCGGGCGATGATGTCGGCGTAGGCGAGGAGGGCGGCTCCCCCGATCGCCGAAAGCGGCAGGACGAGGCGCGCCGACGGCCCGACGAGGAGTCGCACGACGTGCGGCACGACCAGGCCGACGAAGCCGATGAGCCCGCTGATGGCGACCGCTGCCGCCGTCACGAGCGAGGCGAGCGCGAGGAGGATCCGCCGCTCGCGCCGGACGTCGATCCCGAGGTGGGCGGCCGTCTGCTCGCCGAGCAGGAGGCCGTTGAGCGAGCGGGCACGGAGCATGATCGCGACGCTCGCGATGAGGATGATGGGCAGGGTGGCCAGGAAGCGCGGCCAGGTGGCCGCGTCGAAGCTGCCGAGCAGGTAGGTGAAGATCTGGCGCAGTGCCGCGCCGGACAGGTACATCGCCATCGCGAGACCCGCTGCCAACAGCGAGCCGACTGCATACCCAGTCAGCAGGAGGCTCGTCAGCGGCGAGAGCCCGCCGACGCGCGAGAGCTTGTAGACGGCATAGATGGAAGCCAGGGCCCCGATGAAAGCCAGGCCCTGGATGAGACCGAACTCGAGGATCACGAAGCGGACCGGGATGAGCACGGCGATCGCCGCGCCGAGGGCCGCGCCGGATGCCGTCCCGAGCACGTACGGATCGGCCAACGGGTTGCGCAGCAGTCCCTGGAACGTGGCACCGGCGACGGCCAGCGCGCAGCCCACGAGCATCGACGTCAGGACCCGTGGCAGGCGGAGATCGACGACGATCGTCTCGGTGGCGTCGGACCATGTCTTCGGGATGTCGAGTCCGAGGAACCGATGGGCGAGGATCGCGAGCGTGTCCGACGGATCGATGCCGACCGACCCGACCCCGACACCCAGGATGATCGCGACGACGAGCGCGCCCACCCCGAGGCCGACCAGCAGGACGGGTCGGTCGCGGATGCCCGCCGACCGCCCGATCCGGGGTCGAGCGGTCGGGAGCGTCTCGCCGCGGGTCGCCATCGACCGACCTCAGGACGCCGACGGGATCGGCGATGCCGCGGGCAGCACGAGGTCGGGGTGGATCGCCAACGCGAGTTCGCGCAGGCCGTCCACGAGGCGCGGACCGGGACGTGTCACGATCAGGTCGTTGACCGGTCGGATGGCGTCGTTCTTGACGGCGGTCATCACGCGCCAGCCCGAACGCGTCTTGACCTGATCGGCCGTGACCCCATACGCGCCGTCCCCCAGCAGGATCAGTACTGGGTCGGCGGCGATCAGTCGCTCGAGCGGGATGGCGAAGTCGGTCGTACTGCCCGAGGTGATCGGATCCCCTCCGGCGAGCTCGATCATCTCCTTGGTGAACGAGCCGTCCGCCACGGTGTAGATCGGTCCGGTCGAGGTATCCAGCTCGTAGAACGTCCGCGGCCTGGTGAGGCCGGCCGTGGCGGCGGCGACGGCGTCGAACCCGGCCTGCATGTTCGCGGTCATCGCGCTCGCCTCGTCCGGCGATCCGATGGCCGCCCCGATCAGCTCGATGTCCTTGAGGACTCCGGCCACGTTGGGTGCGTAGACGACGAGGACCGGGACACCGAGGTCGCGCAGCCGCTTGATCGCATCGGGCGGATTGAAGAAGTTGCCACCAGCGATGACCAGGTCGGCCTCCATGCCGACGATCCTCTCGACGTCGACCGCGGTGAAGCTGGCCACGTCTGGGAGGGCGACGGCTTCGGGCGGGTAGTCGTCGAAATCGGTGGTGGCGATGACCCGAGAGCCAGCCCCGAGCGCGAACAGGATCTCGGTCGACGCCGGGGTCAGTGAAACGATCTTGTGGGGCTCGGCGGGCAGCGTGACGGCCGTGCCCTCGTCGTCGGTCAGGGTGACCGGGAAGGCGGGAGCGGCCGACGGCGCCAGTGTCGCGACGGGCGTGGCCGAGGCGAGGGCGGCGGCCGACGCGACGGGCGTCGTCGAGGGCGCAGCGGTGCTCGAGCAGGCGGCGAGGAGCAGCGCGATCGCGGCCACGAGCCCGGCGAGACGGCCGGGCGGCGCGGCACGATGGGCAGACGGGGACGGCGGGTACACGGTGGGGAACCTCCGGGGCGGATCGGGCTCGGAGGGGTCGCGACGAAACGCGAAACCCCTCGCTTCGATGCGGATCGAAGGAGGGGCCTAATCGGTCGGTCGCACGGGTCCTGCCTACCTTTCTCTCGAAGGTTCGAGCAAAGCACCGTGTGGTCGGCGACCGGACTTGCGCCCTCTGGAAGGGGCGTTCACCGTAGCGGGACTGTGCCGTTTTTCACGGCTTCGCGACCACGCGGCGTGACATGGGTTGTCGCCACGAACGGTAGCACAGGAGCGCGTCCGAACCCACCTCGAGCGCGTCCGATCGAGGGTGGCGCGCGGCCGCATAAGCCGCAGATAAGGGCGGTCGGGCATCATCGCCGCCTCGCCCTCCTCCCGCCAGCAGTCCCATCCGCCGGAGGAGGTCAACCTCATGGTGGAGGCACGATGGCTGCGTTGGTTCGGGCCCGGCGCCGTCGCACTCGGTGCCCTCGGGCTCATCGCATCAACGGCGCTCGGCGCAGGCAGTCGCCCATGGTCGCCGGGGCCGTGCGCCGGTCCGCCATCGGGCGGGATCACGGCCGCGCAGGATCCGGGCGCGACCGCGCTGTCGGACCTGCGCGGAGCGCCCTGGTTCCGCCTCGATCCGGTCCTCGACGGGGACGGGGCGCTCACGGGCCAGCGTCTCGCCCTGGGCATCGAAGGCGATCGGACCGTCCGGAACCTCGACCTCGCGGCCGAGGCGTTCGCTGCGGGCCCGTTCGGGCGCCTCGTTCTGGCCGGCTCGGATGACGGCCGCGCCTCGCGGGTGCGGGCCATCGACGTCGCTGCTGGCTGCGCCTGGGCGCTCCCCGACGAAGGGTCGGTCGTCAGGCGAGCGACGATCGATCCGACCGGCGAGTTCGCGTACGAGATGCGCGTCGACCGCGCGAGCCGAGCCGACCTCGGGGTCTGGCGGCGGTCGATGGACGGGCGCATGCCGCCCATCCAGGTGCTCACGCCGATCCCGGACGATGGGCGCTTCGGCCGCACGTTCTCGACCGAGTTCGCCTGGGACCTCGCGGGCGATCGGCTGGCCGTGCAATCCTGCGGCGAGGCGGCCTGCCGCACGCGCCTGGTCTCGCCACGAGGCGGACCGACGGTCATGCTCGACGAACCCGATCTCGGTCTCCTGGTCGGCGTCGACGGCGACCAGGTGGTGACCTACGAGGCGTGTCGCGGTCTCCCGTGCCCGATCGTCTCGACCGACCTGGCCAGCGGCGATCGGCAGGTCCTGGCTCCGGCCGGCGGGTTTGCCGTGGTCGTGGCGAGTCCGGACGGCAGCCGGCTCATCCACGAGAACGGCTCCGCCGATGCCCGCAGCCTGCGAGCGATCGCCCTGGACGGGACCGGCGCGACCGACCTCGGACGCCTGCCGCAGGGCTTGCGGCTCGAATCATCCCCGGTTCAGGCCGCCGCGGCGACCCGCCTGCCTGACGGGTGGGTCCTCCTCGCACCGGACGGCCGGCTGCCGATCGATAGCGCCGATGACCGCCCGCAGCTCCGCCACGTCCCGGACGGCTCGACCGTCACGCTCGATGAGGCCCTGCGATGAGCACAACGACCCGGACTCGGCGTCCTCGATCCATCGGCCGATGGATGGCCATCGGCGCATCGACGCTGGTCGCGCTGCACCTGGCGGTCACAGGAGCGAGCGCGCACGGCCCCGACCCGGCCCTCAGCGCCGGGCCATTCGGCCAGAACCAGGACCTGCGGTTCCGCTGGCGCAGTGGCGCCGAGCCGGCCCCGGCGATCAAGACCGCGATCAAGGCAGCCGCCGGCGCGGCCAACGCCACGCGCGCGTCAAAGGCCGCGACGTTCACCTACGACGCCGGTGGGTCCAACCTCATCGGCTATGGTCCCGGCGCGACCTGTGGCGTCAACGGCCTGGCGTGCTACACGCGGGACGTGCCCGACGGCTTCACGATGTGGCTGCGCGAGCAGGGTCATGTCTTCGACTGGGGAACCCTCAAGTGGTGCCAGTCGTACACGACCGCGCCGAACGGCTGTTACGACGCTGAGACGATCGCCCTCGACGAGTTCGGACATGTCGAGGGCCTCGGCCACCACGTCAACTTCAACAGCGATTCCGACTACGAGGATGCCGTGGTCCAGACCTACTCGCGGACCAAGCCGACCGTCGGCTGGAACGCGCATGCCTTCGGTCGCTGCGATACCGCCACGCTCCAGGTGCAGTACGACGTGCCGCTCGCTTCGGCGAGGTACTCGACCTGCCTCGACCTGGCGACCGTGCTGACCCTGTCAGCGGCCCCGGGCTCGATCGTCGTCGGCGGCTCGACGACGCTGACCGCCACCCTCAAGGTCGTCGACTACGCGTCGTACGGCCGGATCGGTGGCAACGCTGTCTCGGGTCGGACGGTCACGCTCCAGCGGCGGGGGGCCGGGGCCACGACGTGGACGTCGGTCGGCTCGATGTCGGTCGGATCCGTGACGGGGACGTACGTGCTCACGCAGCGACCCGGTGCGGCGACCGAGTATCGGGCGGTGTTCTCGACGCCGTCGAGTGAAGGCCTCAACGGCGACACCTCGCCGACCGTCACCGTGAGCGTCTCCGGGAGCAGCTGCTCGGCGGTCGCGGCCGGTTCGACCGGCACGGTCCAGGCACCGTGCGCATGACCAGGGAAGGAGTGACCCCGATGCCCCGCTGGACCCGTCACCACCGGTTGATGGCGATCGTCGCCGCCACCTGGCTAGCAGCCGGATGCGCGGCGAGCGGCCCGCCGAGTGCCACCAGCCCTATCGCGTCCAGCGGCCCGCCGAGTGCCGCCAGCCCGATCGCGGCGACGACCGCAGCGGGCACCGACGACCCGGGGTCGCCGCCGGCCTCGGCCCCGGCGATCGCTGCCAGCACGACCCCGGCAGGATCGTTCGACCCTGCCCAGCCGCCGCCCGCATCGCTCGCGGTCGAGGGCGGCGACCCGGTCGTCGGCCAGCTCGGCTCGTTAACCTGGGGTGATGGTGGCTCGGATAGCCCGTGGCTGCCGGGCGCCCCGATCGAGGTCGCCAGCGGCGAGCGCCTGACGGTGGACGTCGCGGGCGGTCCGGCGGTTGCGACCTGGTCGGCGCGCCGGGTCGCCGGCACGGCCAGGGGTAGTGCGGGTCCCGTCGGTCTCGGCTCGGGTCCGGGGCCGGCTGCCTTCGACGCCCCGCCAGTCGGGGTCTGGTCCGTGGCCGTCACGCTCGACTTCGCCGGAGAGCTCGGATCCGCGACCTACTACTGGGCGATCACGGTCCGTTGATGGGCTGGATCGGCGTGGCACACTTCCATCGCCGATGCCAGCCACGATCCGGCCGACCACCCGCCCCCGCCGCACCCGCCGCGCGGTGATGGTGTTCGCCTGTGCGGCCGTCGTCGCGGCCTGCTCGAGTGGCCAGCCCTCGGCGGTCGCCGCCCCGAACGGGCTGCTCGCCCTCGTCGCGGATCCGGCCGGCACGACCCTCGTCGGCTGGGACGACAGCGGCGACGACGCCATCCCCATCACCCTGCCCAAGGGCGACACGGTCTGGGTCGCGTCGGGTCGGGCCGATGTCCTTGCCATCACCCTGGCGAACGGCACGACGGCCACGAGCGACCCGGTCGATCTCGGGACGCGGCTCAGATGGCGAACGGTCAAGGCCGAGACCACCGAGGGCGTCCGCGCCAAGGGCCCCGACTTCTTCGCCACGTGGGACGCGGGGGGCGGCCGCTACGCGACGCTGGCCGGCGATGTCCAGTCGGGCGACGCGGTACGGGTGTCGATCATCGATCCGTCGGACGGGACCGCATTCGAGATCCCGATCGATCGACCGGTCGTGGCCGCACCACCGGCCTGGATCGACGCGGACCGGCTGGCGATCGTCACCGGCGACGCCGGTGAGCCCACCGCGACGATCGTGGATGCGGCCTCCGGCGAGCTGAGCGACGGGCCGACCGGCGCCAGATTGCTCGCGACCTCGGCCAATGGCCGCCGGATCGCGACGATGGCCGGCCAGGGCGCTCCGGTCGTCATCCGCGAAACATCGGGCTGGCTTGGTGACGACGGCTCCTCGCTGGCCTCGATCGAACCGGCCGGCGGTTCGACGACGGCGATCGCGTTCGCGCTGGACGCCACGGGCGACCGCCTCGTCGTCGCATGGGCCGCCAGCGACGGCACCGTCAGTCTGGCCATCCACGACGCGCGGGCCGGCTGGAAGCGCGTCGCGCAACCAAAGATCGGAGAGGCGCGCGGCGCCGTCGTCGCCTGGCTGCGCTAGCGGTCAGCCGTATGACTCAGAGTCTTAACCGGGGGCCAAGACGACCCGTAACGACCGCCGAACGGGTCGATCCACGCTCATGTCAGGCGCCACCGGGCACGCACTCGGTGCGTTACGCCCCCCCAACGCCCGATCCTAAGACTGCCAGTCATACCGGGCACCACAAGAGGGCGCGGCGGGCGCCGACGGGGCGCGGCGGGCGCCGACGGGGCGCGGCGGGCGCCGACAGGGCGCGGACGGGCGCCTCAGGCGCGGCGGGCGCCAACCCAGGCCGGCGTCGTCCGGCGACGCGCCGAACGGTCTGCCCGAAACCTACGCCGAAACTGGCTCCGGCGCCGCGAAGATCGAGACCTGGGCATCCTCGGGGAGCATCACGCCGAACACCTTCTGGAGGGTGAGAAGGTGGACGCACGATCCCCAACTCTCGAAATAGTGGCAGGTGCATCGCCACTGACCGGCGTCGAGCCCGATGTGATGGGTGTCGTTATCGCCACGGAAGGTGAGCGAGAGTCGTTCGATCGTGATGCGATCGAGTTCTCGCGCGTAGCGATTCGCCTTCTCGACCTTGCCGATCAGGGAGCTGTGCATCGCGGTGCTACCTCCGTCGCCCTGTCGGGCGCTCGCGGGGCCGCCGTCCGGTCATGCACCTCGACCGGTGATGGCGGTCGCGTTGACCCAAAGGGTACACCCGCCGGGGGCCGTGGATACAGACGAAATCATCCTATCGGGGCCTATGGGGCATTCGTACCCTCCCGCCCGAAGTCGTCCTCGAGCCGGACGACATCGTCGAGCTCGGGCGTCGAGACCTCCATCAGCTCGGTCCGCTCGATCGCCTCATAGCGGTGGATCCGGCCGGTCGCGACGTGCCGGTGCTCGCCGACGCCGAGCTCCTCGACCCGGACGGTACCGGTCTCATCCTCGAGGTACAGTCGGAGCCTGCCCGATGTCACCAGGATCGATTCGTCCTTGACCACGTGGCGCTGGAGTGAGAGGCGCTTGCCGGCCTCGATGACCAGGACCTTGCCGACGTAGCGGTCGGTGTGCGCCCAGATCAGTTCGTGTCCCCAGGGCTTGTCGACACGCCGGGCGCCCGCCGACGATCCGTCGCTCACGAGTGGCTCACGAGCCGCGCACCAGTCGCTCGCCGGCCTCGAGCATCGCGCCCCGGGTGGTCTCCGCGGTCGCTTCCGTGTAGACCCGCACCAGCGGCTCCGTGCCGGACGCCCGGACCAGGAGCCACGACCCGTCTTCGACCCAGAACTTGAACCCGTCGTTCGTCTCGAGCGGAAGCGTCCGGACCACGCGCTGGCCGGCCAGCTCGGCCGGTGCCTGGGCGCGCAGGTCGACCAGCAGCCGGTGCTTGACCTCGGGATACTCGGCGCGATCGACGTGGACGTCGATGCGGCGATAGAACGACGGCCCGGCCAACTCGTGGAAGTGCTCGATCGCGCGCGACACGGGCAAACGGCCAGCTGCCCGCTCGCGCAGGAACAGGTCGAGCAGCATCAGGTCGGCGTAGACGCCGTCGCGCTCCGGCAGGTGCATCCCGAACCCGAAGCCACCCGATTCCTCGGCGCCCAGCATCGCCCCGGTCTCGATCATCATGGGACCGATGAACTTGAACCCGACCGGGGTCTCATGGACCTCGATGCCGTAATGCTCGCCGAGCCGGGCGGCCATCGAGGTGTTGTTGACACTGACCACGACCGGCTCACGCATGGCCCGATGCTCGGCGAGGTAGTACATCAGCAGCCCGGTCACCTGGAGCTGGTGGATGAACGTGCCGCGCTCGTCCGCGGCGCCCGCCCGGTCGGCATCGCCGTCGAGGAAGAGTCCGAGGTCGTAGCCGCCGCCGGCCAGGATCCCGAGCGCCTCATCGATGTTGGGTCGGATCGGCTCCGGGTTGACCCCGCCGAAATACGGGTTGCGCTCCTGGTGGATCTCGCGGACCCGGATTCGGCCGTCGGCCAGCAGGCGCGAGATCCAGCCACTGCCCGCGCCCCACATCGGGTCGACCAGGATCGAGATATCGGCCGCCTTGAGCGCGTCGAGGTCGATCGTCCGCCGGACGAACTGTGCGTAGCCCGGGAACGGATCGAAGCGCTCGACGAAACCGGCCGCCTCGGCATCGGCGAAGGGCCGCCGGTCGATGCCGATCCCGCCGTTGACCGCCAGCCGCGATTCGATCACGCTCAGGATGTCGGCGCCGGCCGCCGCCCCGGTCGGGGCCTTGACCTTGAAGCCGTTGTCGACCCAGGGGTTGTGGCTGGCGGTGATGACGATGCCGGCCGCGGCGCCGCGCTGGATCACCTCGTACGAGCTCATCTGGGTCGGGACGGCGTGGACGGCGTAGGCGACCGGGATGTCGTGGGCGAGCAGGACCTCCGCGGCGGCCACCGCGAAGTGCTCGGAGGAGAACCGTCGGTCGTAGGCGATGACCACGCCCTTGGCGGTTTCGCCGCGATCGACCACATAGGCGGCGACCCCGTCGGCGCAGCGCCGGACGTTCTCGTAGGTGTACTCGTCGGCGATGCGCGCCCGCCAGCCGTCGGTGCCGAAGACGATCGTCGTCGGTGACGGGGCCGCACCGGTCAGGGTCACTTCAATCCTCCGGACCGGAGCAGCGCTCCAGCAGTCCCTCGATGAGCGCGCGGTCGGCGCTCGTGCCTCGCAGGAGCGCGATCGGCTGCGTGGCGGTCATCCTACCCCGCTCCGGCGGCGCGATGACCCCGAGCCGGCCGCTGACACGTCGGACGATGAGGTCGTCGTGCTCGACCTCGACGGTCTCGCCGGCCTGCACGACCGAGCCGCTGCCGCGGGCCCCGAGCGCGGCCATCAAGGCCGACCACGATCCGAGATCCGACCAGCCGACGTCCATCGCGGCCATGACCACGTGACCGCTCTGGGCGGCTCCCTCCATCACGGCGAAGTCGATCGAGACCGGGCGCTGGATCGCCTCGTAGGCGTCCTGGAGGCTGGTCGGCGAGCCGACCATCGGTCCGAGCGACTGGAGGAGCCCGGTGTACTTGGTGAGCGCCCGTCCGATGGCCTCCCGCCGCCACAGGAAGATGCCGGCGTTCCAGGCGACGCCGGCCTGCTTGCGCAGCTCCTCGGCGCGCGCCGGCTTGGGCTTTTCCTCGAAACGGACAAGCGGGCTGGCCGCCAGGCCATCGACGTCGGCGCTCCGGGCGAGGTTCGGGATCAGATAGCCGTATTCCGTCGCCGGACGGTCCACCTGGATACCCAGCGTCACCAGCGGATCCTCGATGCCGAACGAACCGGTCGCAAGGCGATCGGCGGCGGTCTGCAAAACGTGACGAAAGACGTCGGGCCGCTCAACGGTCTGATCGGCCGGCAGCACGACCATCACCTCGTCATCGGCTCGCTCGATCATGAGCGTCGCCAGCGCGATGGCGGCCGCCGTGTTGCGCCCCAGCGGCTCGACCAGGAGCGAGGCCGTCGGGGCCTGGGCGCGCACGAGCTGTTCGTAGCGTCGGTCGGTGACGATCGTGATGTCGTCGGTCAGCCCCTCGAGGCGCTCGACCTTGCTCTGGAGCAGCGACCGATCGCCGAGCAGAGGCAGGAAGGGCATTGGGCGCTCTGGTCGGCTGAGGGGATGGAGGCGGGTGCCACCGCCGCCGGCCAGGATCACGGCATACATGCCCGCCTAGTCTAGGGGCGGCGACCGGCCGCGATGGCCCTGGCGATACCCCTTCTCGGCGGCGTCAGGCAGAACAGGACCGTCACTGGCGTCTCCCCGTGGGTCATGTTCACATGGCGATGCTGTTCATCGGTCAGCTGGTCCTCGGCTGGCGGCGAGGTGCTCGTGCCGCCGGAGCGCGCCGACCATGGCCCAGATTCGTGCTCAGGCGGAACCGCGGAGGGCGACGACAAGGTGCAACGCACCGACGAGCAGCACGGCGATCACGAGGACAGCGCCCGCAACCGCCGCCTCCACGCCCAACGTCACGAGCAGGGCGGTCAGGATCACGGCGACGATCGGACCCACGAAGAGCTCCCAGGCGTCGCCGACGAGGAAGTCATACAGGAAGCGATAGAACTGCCACAGGTACCTCACCTGGCCGGCCCGCCGAGGGTGCTGGAGATCGGTGCGATGCGACTGCGCCGTGCGAGCAGTGCCCGTCGTGCTGCCCAGATCGCCGTCAAGCCCGCGAGCGTGTAGACGACGAGCAGCATGACGATCGTGAGATCGCCGGCTGGCCACTCGATCCCGACGCCTTCGCCGACCCAGAACGTCCCGAAGGTCACCAGCATGATGCCCACTGCGTACTTCAGGCCGTTCTCCGGAACTCGGCTGAGGGGCCGATGGACGATCAGTCCGACGACGACGACGAGGGCCACGGCCAGAAGCGCACCCGCCGCCGCCGCATCGATGCGACCGGCGTTCGACCCGAAGGTGATGACGATGAAGGCGACTTCGAGTCCTTCGAGCAGCACGCCCTTGAAGGAGACCGCGAACGAGATGCCATCGATGCCCGTGGCCGGGACCGGCGGTTCCTCGCGCAGGCGCTTGACCTCTTTGGCGTAGATCAGCTCCTCATCGTGCTTGGCCTTGGCTCCGGACGCCCGCAGGATGGCCTTCGTCGTCCACTGGAGGCCATAGACGAGCAGCAAGGTACCGATGACGATGCGGAGAGCGTTGATCGGCACGAAGAGCACGATCGCGGTTCCAAGGATCGCGATCAGGACGGTCAGCACGAGCAGACCGACGAACGCGCCGTAGAACGCGG
>JBBQVJ010000015.1:0-22964 GCA_038211705.1 Candidatus Limnocylindrales bacterium
GCTCGATCTCGTGGCGATCGACCCGGGTCCTCCGGCGGCGCTCGTCATCGTCGAGGTGCGCTGGCGAGCAGCCCGAGCGTTCGGTCTGCCCGAGGAGACCGTGGATCATCGCAAGCGGGCTCGCGTCCGGACGGCCGCCTACGGGCTGCTCGATCGCGGGTCGCTGCCCGATGGCGTCGCCTTGCCGCGGCTGCCATTGCGGTTCGATCTCGTCGTCGTGGAGCCGGGCGGACGCGTGCGGCATCATCGCCACGCGATGTAGGCCCGGCACCGGGCCGGGCCGGCCGATGACACCGGGCCCGGACCGATCCCGTGCTACACTCCCGCCCGGTCCGGGCTCGCCCGAGCCGCCAGACAACCAACGCCCACGCCACCAGGTCGTGGAGCACACACGCGGACCGTTCCGACCGGGACGGTGCCGGAGGCATGAGCCCACCGGCCCCCGGCGACGAGGTCCGCGGAGGGATGAACCGACAGGAGGTCGCAACCATGCCGTCCGTTTCGATGCGGCAGCTGCTCGAGGCCGGAGTCCACTTCGGCCATCAGACCCGCCGCTGGAACCCCAAGATGAAGCCGTTCATCTTTGCCGAGCGCAACGGGATCCACATCATCGATCTCGCCCAGACCGTCCAGCGCCTGGACGTCGCGCTCGAGTTCGTCCGGGAAACCGTCGCCCGGGGCGACCAGGTCCTCTTCGTGGGCACCAAGAAGCAGGCCCAGGAGCCAGTCGCCCAGGAGGCGACGCGCGCCAATCAGCCATACGTCAACAAGCGCTGGCTGGGAGGGATGCTCACCAACTTCGTGACGATCAAGAAGCGGATCGCCCTGCTCGAGCAGCTTGAGGCGCGCCAGCAGAATGGCGACTTCGAGCGGATGACCAAGAAGGAAGCCGCCAAGCTGACCGAGGAGATGAACAAGCTCCAGGGCACGCTCGGCGGCATGCGCAAGATGAAGCGCCTGCCGGCGGCCATCTTCATCGTCGACCCGCACCGCGAGCGGATCGGTGTGACCGAGGCCAACAAGCTCGAGATCCCGGTCGTAGGGACTGGCGACACCAACGTCGACCCCGATGAGCTCGACTACATCATCCCGGCCAACGACGACGCCATCCGGGCGATCCGGTTGCTGTGCACGCTCGTCGCCGACGCGGCGATCGAAGGCGCCCGCGAGCGATCGGCCCGGAGCGCCACCGAGCCCGAAGAGGTCGAGGCGATGGCCATGCCCGAGGCCGACGAAGAGGTCCCCGGCGCGACCGACGAGCTGGTGGCCGCCCTCGCGGGTGGCGCCGCGCTCTCGTTCGAACCCGACGCCGACGACGATGACCTGCTCCCCGGCGACCGTGTCGCCCGGGCCGAGGCCGCCGTCGCCGAAGCGCCGCCATCTGAGGCGTCCCCCGAGGAGATCGCCGCTGAGCTCGCCCGCGAAGCGGCCGAGAAGAACGAGGACGAGCCCGCACCTCCGGCGGCCGGCTGATCCTGGGCGCCGGCCCGTGTCCGGCGCTCCCAACCAAACGATGATCCACCGGCGGTCCTGACCGGGCCGCCGCGAGACAGGAGTACGAAACGGCATGGCGGACATCTCAGCGGAGCTCGTCAAGGAGCTCCGTGAACGGACCGGCGCGGGGTTCATGGACTGCAAGCGCGCCCTGACCGAGACCGGTGGCGACCTGGAGAAGGCGACGCTCGTTCTTCGCGAGAAAGGCCTGGCGGCGGCCGCCAAGAAGGCCGATCGCGATGCCCGTGAAGGCCTGGTCTCGAGCTACATCCACACCGGCGGTCGCGTCGGCGTGCTGATCGAGGTCAACTGCGAGACCGACTTCGTGGCCCGGACCGACGAGTTTCAGAAGCTCGTCCGCGACCTCGCCGTCCAGGTCGCCGGTCTCGCCCCGCTGTACATCGATGCCGACCACGTGCCGCCGGCTGTGCTGGCGGCCAAGCAGTCCGAGTTCCTCGCCGATGAGGCGGTCCAGAAGAAGCCCGACAACATCCGCCAGCAGATCGTCGAGGGCCAGCTCAAGAAGTGGTTCTCGCAGGTGTGCCTGTACGACCAGCCATTCCGCGACGAGGAGCGGACCGTGCGCGATCTGGTCACGGAGAAGATCGCCACGATCGGCGAGAACATCCGGGTCCGGCGCTTCACCCGCTACGCGCTCGGGGAGGAGCTGTGACCGGTCCCGCGTCTGGCGCGGCCCCCGAGGCGAAGCCCGTCCGCTATCGCCGGATCCTGCTCAAGCTGTCCGGCGAGGCGCTGCTCGGCGACCGCCAGTACGGCGTCGATCCCGCCGTGTGCGCCTTCATCGCCCGACAGGTCGCCGTGATCCACGGGCTCGGGGTCCAGATCGGCATCGTCGTCGGCGGCGGCAACATCTTCCGGGGCCTGGCAGCGGCGGCCCGCGGGATGGATCGCGCCACCGGCGACTACATCGGGATGCTGGCGACCGTCATGAACGGTCTCGCCCTCCAGGACGCCCTCGAACGGGCCGGCGTGCCGACCCGGGTCATGACCGCGATCGCGATGAACGAGATCGCCGAGCCGTACATCCGGCGCCGGGCGATCCGCCACCTCGAGAAGGGCCGGGTAGCGGTCTTCGTGGCCGGCACGGGCAACCCGTACTTCACGACCGACACGGCTGCCGCCCTGCGCGCGGTCGAGATCAACGCCGAGATCCTGCTCAAGGCGACCAAGGTCGACGGCGTCTACGACAAAGACCCCATGGCGCACCCCGATGCGCAGCGCTACGCTCATCTCGGCTACGCGGACCTGCTCCGCGATCAGCTCAAGGTCCTCGACGCGACCGCCGTGAGCCTGTGCATGGAGAACGACCTGCCCATCGTCGTCTTCGACCTGAACCGGCCGGACAACATCACGCGGGTCGCCGCGGGCGAGTCGGTCGGCACCCTCATCTCGGGCGCCCCAGGCGCCGCCGGAGGTGTCCCAGCATGAGCACCGAGATCATCGCCGAGACCGACCATAAGATGGCCCGCGCGGTCGACGCCATGGAACGCGACTTCCAGGGCATCCGCACCGGGCGCGCCTCGACGGCGCTGGTCGAGCGCATCCATGTCGACTACTACGGGACCTCGACGCCGCTCAACCAGCTGGCCGGCATCTCCGTACCGGAGGCGCACCAGATCGTCATCCAGCCGTGGGATCGGGGCGTCCTGGGCGCCATCGAGAAGGCGATCACCAAGAGCGACATCGGGCTGATGCCCAATGTCGACGGCACGGTCGTCCGGCTCAACATCCCGCCGCTCACCGAGGAGCGTCGCAAGGACATCGTTCGAGTCGTCCACAAGCGGATGGAAGAAGCCAAGGTCGAGATCCGCAACCTGCGTCGCGAGGCCGCCGATGGCCTCAAGAAGGAAGAGCGCGACGGCACCGTCGGCACCGACGAGGCGCATCGCCAGCTCGAGACGCTCCAGCGGACCACCGATCGACACATCGCGGAGGTCGACCGTCTGGGGGCCGCGAAGGAAGGGGAGGTCCTCGAGGTCTAGTGGCCCGCTCTGCCCACCTCGCCCGACCGACCGACGCGCCGCCCGCCGCCCACGAGGCGGCGGAGGCCGGCACCAGCGTCGCACCGGCACCGGCGATGCCGGGCGGTGAGGTCCCGCTCCTGCCGCCCGACGAGCTGCCGCGGCACGTGGCGATCATCATGGACGGCAATCGTCGCTGGGCCCGTCTGCGCGACCTGCCCGAGCTCGACGGCCACGCCGCCGGCGTCGAGGCCATCCGCGAGCTCCTCCGTCATGCCGTCCGGCGTGGCGTCCCGGTCCTGACCCTGTACGCCTTCAGCCGCGAGAACTGGGCCCGATCGGACGAGGAGGTGACCGGCCTGTTCGGTCTCCTCGAGGCGGCCATCCGGAGCGAGACCGAGGAGCTCCAGGCGCAGGGCGTCCAGATCCGGCTGCTCGGCCGCCTCGACGAGCTTCCCGACGCGACCCGGGCATCCATCGCCGAAGCGCTCGAGGCCACCGCTGGCGGCCGCCGGCTCCGCCTCAACATCGCGTTCAACTACGCCGGTCGCACCGAGATCGTCGACGCCGTCCGGCGGCTGGCGGCCAGCGGCATCCCCGCCGCCGAGATCGACGAGGCCGCCATCAGCGATGCGCTGTACACCGCGGGTCTGCCGGATCCAGACCTCGTCATCCGCACCGGCGGCGAGCAGCGCCTGTCGAATTTCCTGATCTGGCAGTCGGCTTACGCGGAGTTCTACACCTGCGAGGCGCTCTGGCCCGACTTCGGGCCCGAGGCCTTCGACGCGGCGCTGCTCGAGTTCGCCAGGCGCCATCGCCGTTTCGGTCGCTGACGGCACCCCGGGACCCGATCCGCATGCGTGAGCGAGCCATCAGTGGCGCCGTGCTCGTGGTCGTCCTGCTGGTCGTGCTGGCGATCGCGGGGCCGGTCCTGGCGCTGGGCGTCACGGTCGTCGCCGCGGTGGCCGCGCTCGAGGTCTTCCGGCTCCTGCGCGGCAGCGGATCGGCGCCGTTCGCAGGGCTCGGCACGATGCTCGCCGTGGTCATCGTCCTGGATGCCGCGTTCCCCGAGTTCCTCGAGGGCAGCGGGCTCCTGCTCGGCGCCATCGGGATCGTCCTCGTCGGCGTGGCATCGTTCACCAAGCCCGATCCCCACGACGGCCTCCAGTCGTGGATGGTGACCATCTTCGGGGCGCTCTACGTCTCGCTGCTCTCATTCGTCATCCGGCTGGGTCACATCGCGCCGGCCATCCCCGATGGTGCACCGCTCAGCCTGCTCGGCCCCGAGCGTGGCTGGATCCTGCTGCTCCTCCTGGCGGTCTGGTCGTTCGACACCGGCGCGTTCCTCGTCGGCCGGACGATCGGGCGGACCAGGTTCCTGACCCACATCTCGCCATCCAAGACCGTCGAGGGTGTCATCGGTGGCGTGGTCGCCAGCACGATCGTCGTCGCGGCCGTGCTCTACGGGCTCGGCCAGAACCCGCTCCATGCGCTGGCCCTGGGACCCCTGACGGCGCTGGCGGCCCAGGCCGGCGACCTCGCCGAATCGGTCATCAAGCGGGCAGCGGGCGCCAAGGATTCGGGCAATCTCATCCCGGGTCACGGCGGCATGCTCGATCGCGTCGACTCGTTCATCTTTGCGGCACCGGTCGTGACCCTGTATGTCCTCGCCCTCATCGGCTGAGCCGGGCGGGGGAGGGGAGCCTCGAGCGCGACGTGTCGCGCTCCTCGGCTCCACCGGCTCGATCGGGCGGCAGACGGTCGATGTCCTCGCCGCGCATCCCGACGCGTTCACCGTCGTCGCCCTGGCCGCCGGGTCGAATGCCAGCCTGCTGACCGAACAGGCCGCCCGCCTCCGACCGGCCGCAGTGAGCCTCGGTGACGAGACGGCCCTGGCCGCCGCCGATCTGCCCGCTGGGACGGAACGGATCGGCGGGCGAGACGCGCTCGAGGCGCTGGCCACCCGCGACGACGTCGACCTGGTCATCGTCGGCACCGGCGGGGTGGTCAGCCTGCGGCCCGTCCTCGCCGCGCTGCGTGCCGGCAAGGTCGTGGCGACCGCCAACAAGGAGACGCTCGTGGCCGGCGGCCACCTGGTCATGCCGCTCGCCCGCGACCTGGCGGCCGCCGTCGCCGCGTCGCAGCCGGCCGACCCGTACGCCAGCCCGCTGGCCTGGCTTCGACCGATCGATTCGGAGCATTCCGCGATCTGGCAGTGCCTCGTCGGCGAGGCGATGGCCGGCGTCACGGCGTTGATCCTGACCGCGTCCGGCGGCCCCTTCCTTGATGCGACGCCCGAGGCGATGGCGGCCGCCACACCCGAGCTGGCCCTCCGCCATCCGACCTGGACGATGGGCGCCAAGATCACCATCGACTCGGCGACCCTCGTCAACAAGGGCCTGGAGGTCATCGAGGCACACTGGCTGTACGATGTCGACTACGACGCCATCGAGGTGGTCATCCACCCGCAGAGCGTCGTCCACTCGGCCGTTCGTTTCGTGGACGGCTCCCTGAAAGCCCAGCTGGGCACGCCGGACATGAGACTGCCGATCCAATACGCCCTGACCTACCCCGACCGACGACCATCGCCGGCCGCGCCGCCCGACCTCATCGCCGCTGGCCGGCTCGACTTCCGGGCCCCCGACGAACGCCGCTTCCCGGCCCTGCGCATCGCGCGCGAGGCCGGGCGGTCGGGTCCACGCGCCTCGGCCGCGTTGATCGCCGCCGACGAGGTCGCGGTCGCCCGGTTTCTGGACGGGACGCTCGACTTCAACGGGATCCCGCGCCTGCTCGAGGACGCCGTCGAGCGCTTTGGTGGCGGTGCCGATGACCCCGATCTGGACGAGCTGGTCGTGCTCGACAGCACCGTCCGCGAGGCGTTCGCCACGACCGCATTCGGAACACGACCATGACCGGCTTCGTCCAGTCGATGATCACCATCGTCCTGTTCATCTTCATCCTGGGCAGCCTCGTGATCATCCACGAGCTCGGCCACTTCGTGACCGCCCGGCTGGCCCGGGTCAAGGTCCTGGAGTTCGGGATCGGCTTCCCGCCGCGCGCCAAGGTCCTCGCCAACAAGGGCGAGACGCTCTACACGCTCAACTGGCTGCCGATCGGCGGCTTCGTCAAGCTCGAGGGCGAGGATGGCAACGATACCGACGATCCACGCTCGTTCGCCTCGCAGCGATACCTCACCAAGATGGTCATCCTCGTCGCCGGCGTGGCCATGAACGTGTTGCTCGCGTTCGCGATCTTCACCGGCATCGCGCTCATCGGCGACCCGACGATCGGCTTCAAGGTCGGCGCGGTCCAGCCCGACTCGCCGGCCGCGACGGCGGGCATCGCGGCGGGCGATGTCGTGGTCAGCATCGATGGCACCTACTACGGGGCGTTCAGCGGGACCTCGCTGCTCCAGTCGCTCCAGACGAGCGCCGGCAAGACCGTGACCCTCGGCATCGAACATTCGGACGGCTCGAACGACCAGGTGCCCACGACCCTCCGGTCGACATCGGAGATCGACGCCACGCACGGGGCCCTCGGGATCGCGACCGCGGGCGGCACCACGACCTCGACGAGCATCCGCTACGGCGTCGGTGAGGCGATCCAGATCGGGGCGCAGCGGACGGTCGATGCCCTGGGCCTCATCGTCGGCGGGCTCGGTCAGCTGGGCGACGCGATCGTCAACCACCCGACCGAGCCACCCCCGGTCCAGGGCCCGGTCGGGATCGCGACCCAGATCGGCGACGTCTTCTGGCAGCTCGGACCGCTCGTCACGCTCTACGTGGCAGGCATTCTGTCGGCCAACCTGGCCGTCGTGAACATCCTGCCGTTCCCGCCGCTCGATGGCGGCCGGATGCTGGTCATCACACTCAAGCGCGTGTTCGGCGCGAGGATCAGCCTCCAGGCAGAACGGATGACCTACGTGGTCGGCTTCGTCTTCCTGTTCGCCTTCCTGATCTGGATCACCGGCTTCGACATCGTGCGCGGCCTCGGCGGCGGCTCCTAGTCCCTCGATGAGCTCGCCTGACGCCCTCCGCCCGCGACGCCATGCCACTGTCAGCGTCGATGTCGGTGGCGTCCTCGTCGGATCGGCCCACCCGGTCGTCGTCCAGTCGATGACCAACACCGATACCGCCGATGCCGACGGCACGGCGATCCAGGTCGCGCGTCTGGCGCACGCCGGCTCGCAGCTGGTGCGGGTCACGGTCAACACCGAGGAAGCCGCGGCCGCCGTCCCGGAGATGGTCCGCAAGGTCCGTGGCCTCGGCGTCGACGTGCCGATCATCGGCGACTTCCACTACAACGGCCACAAGCTGCTGGCCGAGTATCCGGAGATGGCGGCCGCCCTCGCCAAGTACCGGATCAATCCCGGCAACGTGGGCGCCAAGCGCCACGACGAGCACTTCGCGACGATCATCCGTATTGCCAACGACAACGGCGTGCCGGTCCGGATCGGGGTCAACTGGGGCTCGCTCGACCAGGCCATCCTGACCGAGCTGATGGACGAGAACGCGGGCCTGGCCGAGCCCCGAGACGCGCGCGACGTGATGATCGAGGCCATGCTCCAGTCGGCGATGCGCTCGGCCGAGCTGGCCGAGGCGACCGGCATGCGCCACGACCGGATCATCCTGTCAGCCAAGGTCTCGGGAGTGCGCGATCTCGTCGACGTGTACCGGCTCCTCGCGGCGCGGAGCGACTACCCGCTCCACCTGGGTCTGACCGAGGCCGGCATGGGCGACAAGGGGGTCATCGCCTCCACGGCCGGGCTGGCCATCCTGCTCAACGAGGGGATCGGCGACACGATCCGGGTCTCGCTGACGCCCGATCCGGGCGCGCCGCGCGAGCGCGAGGTGGAGATCGCCCAGCAGGTCCTCCAGTCGATGGGTCTGCGCTCGTTCCTGCCCCAGGTCTCGGCCTGCCCCGGCTGCGGCCGGACGACCTCCACGTTCTTCCAGGAGATGGCCCAACAGATCCAGACCTACCTCAAGGAGCAGATGCCGATCTGGCGCGAGACGCACCCGGGCGCCGAGGAGCTGCGGGTCGCGGTCATGGGCTGCGTCGTCAACGGCCCGGGCGAATCGAAGCATGCCGACATCGGGATCAGCCTGCCCGGGACGTTCGAGGAGCCGGTCGCGCCGGTCTTCATCGACGGCCGCCTCGATCGCACGTTGCGCGGCGACGGGCTGGTCGCCGAGTTCATCGAGATCCTGGAGGACTACGTGTCGCTCCGATATCCGGCACCCGAGGGCGCAAGTTCAACGGGAGGAACGGGGCGTTCCGATTCGGGTCGAAGGTTCCTAAAACTCTCGGCGAGCGATTGACCGTCATTCTCGTGCGGTAGCTTGAACCTTACGAGCGACGGGGCCAGACGTCGATCACTACCGCGGGTCCCCGCCGTCCGAACGCGCTCGCCGAACCCTGGCTGCATCGAGATTTCGCGGCGGGCCGAATCGTTGCTTGGAGCCCGCCCCCGGCTGTGGTCATTGACGCTAGCTCGGGAACTACCTAACTAAGGTCGCGGTCGCTCTAGGGAAATGGGGCCTCCGGTGCTGTCTGCGAGTGCTGATGAGACGGTACCTAGCAGGGCGGCAACCGCCGACAGGGCAGCAAGGATGATTGATCGGAACTTCATGATCCGCCGTTGGGACATGCCCGGCTCCTTCCAGGCCAGGTGCGGGCTCCTCCGGCAGCGTATGCTTCGCGGGTGCGAGTGTCAACTATTGCTAAACACACGGCGGCGGGAACTGGATCGGCCTTCTCGCGAGCCCTAGGGGAGGAGATCAGGCGACGACGGGTCGCATTGGGCCTGTCACAGGCGAGCGTCGGGCAACCACTGAGCCGAGCGTTCGTCTCGTCCGTCGAAAGGGGGAGCTTGACCCCGTCGCTTCCAAGCTTAATTATGATTGCCAGCCGATTGGACTCCTCTGGTGCTGATATCCTCGCCTCGGTCGAGAGGCAGCTGGAGGAACAGATCAACGGTGGCAACCTCGACGAAGCGGCGATCCCACGCTGAGTCCGATCGACCGCTTGCTCGCCAGATCGGTACCAGGCTGCGAAGCGCCCGAAGACAGGCTGGTCTGACCCAGTCCCAGCTATCCGCGGGCCGCTACACGAAGGCGTACGTCAGCGCGCTCGAGAATGGCCTGGTTAAACCATCGATGGCTGCCCTCAACTTCTTCGCCCAGCGTCTGGAGATCCCGATCGAGCGGCTTCTGTCTGATCGCGAGGCGGCCTGGACGCGCCTAGAAGCAGATCTCCGTATGGCGGCCGGGGAGTGGGAGCAGGCGGTGGATGCGTTCTCTGGCCTGCTGGAGGCGAATCCCTCGGAGCATGTACGAGCCGAGCTCCTGTTGGGGTTAGCCGAGGGACTGTCGCGGTTGGGCCGCGGCCACGAGGCGGTGCGAGCGGCCTCCGAGTCAAAGGGTCTGTTCGAGGCTCAGGGACGCCATCCGGAGGGAGCCTGGGCGATTTACTGGCAGGCCTTCGGACTGTACGAGATGGAACAGGGCGATCAGGCAGAGGCGCTGCTCACCCGGCTGCTCGACGAGATTGCGGCGGGTCTGATCGTCAAGCCGGACCTAGCGATTCGCGCGTTGATCGCCCTGGCGATGGTCGCAACACGCGACGAGGAACCCGAGCGGGCCCTCGGCTACCTCGAGCAAGCACGCGCACGCGTGGCCGACGTCGACGATCGGAAGCACGCGGTCTTTCTGTTCTCGCTCGCCCTGAGCTATCGAGAGCTTGGTGACTACGAAGGCGCGATCTCGACGGGAACGCAGAGCCTGGCCAGGTTCAGGTCGGCCGACGCGGAGTACGAGGCAGCGTGCATCCAAAACGAACTGGCGCTTGTCTACCTAGCACTCGGGAGTCTTGACGTTGCGCGAAGCCATGCCGCCGGTGCCCGGGCTACCTTCAGCCGCCGGCACGACACACGGGAGCTCTCCCACGTGATCGAGACCGAAGGACAGATCGCCCTCGCGTCCGGGTCGGTCGCGGACGCAATGGAGATGTCGACCGAATCGCTCAAACTGGCTGAGGCGAGCGGCGACAAGAAGGCAGCGATCAGCGCGCGACTGTTGCAGGCGCGAGGAGAACGAGCCACCGGCGATCTCCAGACTGCGGCTGCGACCCTCGAGCACGCGGCATCACTCGCGGAGGATTACGGTCGGCGTGGCCAGCTGCAGGTGCTGCTCGGAGAGTGGGGCGATGTGATGGCCGAGCTCGGCGACCTCGCCAAGGCGTATTCGCTATCGCGCCGCGCGCTCGATGCCGGTCGACGATAGATTCGCCGGAAGCACGCACCTCAACGGGCCGTATAGTAATAATTGACACTCAGGGTAGAGTGCGGTGAGAGCCACCAAACCGGTGAGGCTTTCTGGCAAGGGGACCTAACATGATCGCTCGAAGTCGTCGTTGGTCGTTGTCTTTGATCCTCGCGGTGGCCATGGCCTTGGCCGTTGCCGTACCGGTATTCGCCGTCGGATCGAACTCAGGCAGTCTGAGTTGCCGCAGTGGATGGACAGTCCGGGTCCGGACCCGATCGAGCCTCGAAGTCTGGCATCACTGGTCGGGCGCGGCGAACTACTGGCCGAACAACCCCGGCAACGCCTATCGGGAATCCCTCACTGGTTTCCAGAGCACGTGGTGGTCGTCCTCTTGGTCTACGACGAGCATCGGGAGCGGAGCGAACTGTTTCCACGCCGCGTAACTCGCCCGTGATCAGACTGGCCGGCTTGGGCATTGCCCTGCTGCTGGCGGCGTGTGGCGCAAACGCAGTTCCGGCGACGCCCTCGCCGCCCGCCAGTCTGGGAAATACCCAGCGAACGCTCGATCCGGATAGCCCTTACCGGACGACACCGCAAGAATATGCACTCCAACTGAGGGCGTGTCTCGAGGACAAGGGGTTCTCGGTCGAGGTCGACCCGTACGACTTTCATCTGCAATTCCAGCTGGGAAGCGATTCCCGAACTGCAGAGCTGCAGGCGACGGTCACGGAATGTCGGGCGGGGCTCGACCCGTCCCGCAACGATCCGCCTCCGCCGCTCACTGAAGAGCAGCTCCGTGCGCTCTATCGCTACCGTCTCGCGCAGGCGGATTGCCTGGTGGCCGCTGGCTACCCAACGGCGCCGGCGCCCCCGGAGCAGGTATTCGTGGATACCGGCGGGCAATGGGACGCGCGCGTCGGACTCGAGGATGCCGCCATCCCGCAAGGCGTCTCACGAGGCTGCGAACAGATCCAGGGACGGCCGAACTTCCTCGACTGGTAGCCGTCACACGTGAGGTCCGTGCGACGGGTCGGGCGTCTCGCGTCAGGCGAGGGAGCACCGGCGTGGAAGGCCCCAGCCCGTCAGTTGGTAGCATTCTGATTAAAGGGGATCGACCCGGACTGAGAGGCGACCGTCCAGTGGAACCTAGTTGACCACTCCAAGACGCACAATGCGCGGCTTGGCCGGCGCCTTCCGGTGGTTCGTCGTGCTCATCGCGGGTGTCCTGATCGGGCTCGCCGCAGGCCGTTACGTCATCGACCGACCGACGATCGCCGCCGACGGCGTGGTCGCACCCGAGACTATCCGCGTCGAGGAGGGAGCGCTCGGCCGCACCCTTCACCTTCCGGCCACGGGCGCGTGGGTGGTCGCGGGGACGATCCAGTCACCCGCCGGCGGCGTGATCACGGCCGTCGTTTCGTCGTCGGGACTGGTCAAGCCGGGTGACGTGCTACTCAGGGTCGATGAGCGTCCGGTCGTCCTCGTCCCGGGCAGCGTTCCGTCCTTTCGCGATCTGCGCGTCGGTAGCCGCGGCCGCGATGTCACGGCGCTCCAGCGGTACTTGGCGGGTCTGGGCTACAAGGTCGACAAGAGCTTGAGTCGATACACAAAGGTGACCGCTGCCGCCGTTCGTCGCTGGCAGCGGCGGACTGGCACGCCGCAGAGTGGCGTGGTGGCGCGGGGCGACGTCGTGTTCATCCCCCCAACCGCGCTCTCCGCACCGCTGCGCTGGACTGAGGGTGTTTCGGTCGGGGCGACGATCAGCGTCGGCGCCCCGATACTCGAACGTCTCACGCCATCGCCGACCCTCACGATCGAATTCGGCGGGTCCGTGCCGGATCAGCTCGAGCCGGGGATCGCTGGCGAGGTCACGTTCCCGGACAACGCAACGCGGATGGTGACCCTTTCCGCGATCCACCAGGAAAACGGAAGGACGTGGGCCACGCTCGACCCGGTCGGCGGACCGCTCTGCGAGGGCTCCGAGTGCCTCGAGCTCGTCCCGGCCACGGGCGAGACGCCGGTCGACGTCTCATTCACGCTTGTCCCCCAGACGTCCGGCCCGCTGGTCCCGGTCGCGGCAATCCGGAGCGATGCCGCGAGCAGCGCGTTCATCCAGCTGCCCGACGGCAGCCGCAGGCCCGTGACGGTGCGGGTCGCCTCGGGAGGATCGGCGATCGTCGACGGCGTGAGCGTCGGCGACGAGATCGTGCTGCCATGACGGCAGCGACGCTCGAGGTCCATGACCTCAGCTTCGCCTACCGGGAGGCCGCGGCGCCGCTCTTCTCCGGCCTCGATCTGGTCGCCGAGCCTGGCCAGATGGTCGCCGTCCAGGGGAAGTCGGGCACGGGCAAGTCCACCCTGCTGTTCCTGCTCGGACTCTTCGTCGCCCCGAGTGGTGGGCGGATCGTCATCTGCGGCCGGGAGACGACCGGCCTCGGCGACGCCGACCGCAGCAGACTGCGGGCGCACACGATCGGGTTCGTGTTCCAGGACGCCACCCTGCATCCGACGGTCACCATCGAGGACAACGTCGCGGAAGGAGCCCTGTACGCCGGAGCCTCCTACACCGCGGCGGTCGAGCGCGCCCGGGACCTCCTCAACCGCTACGGGATCGGGGACCTTGCCCACCGCCGCCCGACCCAGGTCTCGGGCGGCCAGGCGCAACGCGCAGCGCTGTGCCGCGCACTCATCCGCCAGCCGACGCTTGTCCTCGCCGACGAGCCGACCGGGAACCTCGACCCCGACAACGCCATGGAGGTCATTCGGGGACTTCGGGGGGCGGCCGATGAGGGCGCCGCCGTCGTTCTGGTGACCCACAGTCCGGCCGTCGCGGCAGCATGCGATCGGGCAGTTCAGCTCGGATGACGGATCGGACCGATCGGGGAGCGAGTCGCGGCATCCGCCCATCGGTCCTGTTGCTGCTCGCCCGTCGAGGGGTCGGCGGCCATCGTGTTCGCTCGGTCGTGACCATCCTTGTGGTTGCGCTGGCCACGATCGCGGTCATCGGGACCACCGGCCGGACCGAAGCGGCCCGACGAAGCCTGCTTGCCCAGTTGGAGGTTCCGGCGGCCCGGCTGGTGCGTGTCGTCGATCGCGACGGTCAGGCCAACCTGACCCCGGACGCCGTTCGCCGGATCGCCTCCCTGAGGTCGGTCGCGTGGGTCGTGGGCCTGAGCCCGGCCGGGCCGCTCGGTCGGAACCCGGCCCTCGGCGGCCCACGTCAGGGATATGCGAGCGAGGCCGTCGGGACGCGCCGGTACTGGGGGGATCTCGCGGGCGGGCCACTGATCCGGGCAGTCTCAGGGCGCGATCCGGCGCCGGGCGAGGCGGTCGTCGGCAACCGAGCGGCCGACGTGCTTGGGCTAGCCGACCGAGCGGGCACCATCGACGACGAGATTTCGGGTTCGGTTGCGATCGTCGCCGAAGTGATCGCCGTGGCGCCCGTCGAGAACCTCGGGGCGTACGTCCTGATACGTGCTGACGCGGCGGACGCGGGCGTTGCCGAGCTCCTGGTCCTCCTCCGGACGAGCGCTCAGGTCGAGCCGTTCGTCGAGCGCCTGCCGGGCCTTCTCGGGGCGGGTACGCCCCTCGGGATCGAACGGGCGACTGAGCTGCTGGCGATCCGCAGCGGCCTGGCCACCGAGGTCGGTGAACTCGACGCTGCGGTCCTGGCCGCATCGCTCATCTCGGGAACGCTGCTCGTCGGAGCCATCCTGTACGGCGCGATCGAGGAGCGTCGACGAGAGTTCGGACTCCGTCGCTCGCAGGGTGCGACCCGCTCGACGATCGCGGCGCTGGTCGTCATCGAGTCGATGCTACTGGTGATCGCCGGCACGATCGTCGGTGCCATCTCCGGAACGCTCCTTGTGCTTGCCCAGACGGGTGCACCCCCCGACCCGGGCCTGACGATCGCCGTCGGCGCGATCGTCAGCCTCGCCGCGATCGCCGGCTCGCTCCTACCAGCGGCGGCGGCGGCATTACGTGAGCCGCTGTACGTGCTGCGGTCGGAGTGAAACTCGACCCGGCACTCTAGACCGCGAAATGCCGCCGATCGCCCAGCTCTCGTACTGAGCGTGGCGTGTGAGCCGTCCACGCTCCCGGGTGTATAGTTCATCGCAACTGAACGGCCGCTCCGTGACGTGGGTGACCCCCACGTTTCTTTTTGAGCGGCGCCATGACATCTGCACAACGAACGGAGGCCATCGTGAGTCGAGACTTCGTCGGTGCCCTCCTCCAGCTCAATGCCGAGAAGCAGATCTCGCGAGAGCAGCTGATCGGAGCCGTCGAGGACGGCATCCAGTCGGCCTATCGGCGGGTGGCCGGTGATGAGGACATCCATGTGCGGATCGATGCCGAGACGGGCAAGATCCGCGTCTTTCGCGCGCGTCGCGTCGTCGGCGAGGTCGAGGACGAGTTCACCGAGATGACCATCGAGCAGGCGCGCGGGTTCGACGCCGGCGCCGACCTCGGCGACCTCGTCGAGACCGAGCAGCTCGATGGCGACGTCTTCGGCCGGATCGGCGCCCAGACGGCCAAGCAGATCGTCCTCCAGCGGATCCGCGAGGTCGAGCGCGACCAGGTCTTCGACCAGTTCGCCAGCCGCGAGGGCGAGCTCATGACCGGCACGGTCAATCGTGTCGAGCCCCGGGCGCTCATCCTCGATGTCGGCAAAAATGTCGAGGCGATCCTGGCCACGACCGAGCAGTCGGCGCTCGAGCACTACCGCATCGGCCAGAACGTCAAGGCCTTCGTGCTCGAGGTACGCCGCTCGACGCGGGGACCGCAGATCTTCGTGAGTCGGACGCACAAGGGCTTCCTCAAGCGCCTCTTCGAGCTCGAGGTCCCGGAGATCCACAGCGGCACCGTCGAGATCAAGGCGATCGCCCGCGAAGCGGGCAGCCGCTCGAAAGTCGCCGTCTCGTCGCGCCAGGAGGGTCTCGACCCGGTCGGGGCGACGGTCGGCCAGCGCGGTGCCCGCGTCCAGGCCGTTGTGGCCGAACTGGCCGGCGAGAAGATCGACGTCATCCCGTGGAGCGACGACGCGAGCGTCTTCGTGGCCAACGCGCTGAGTCCCGCCCAGGTCATCTCCGTCGACATCGACGAGGAGCACCGCATCGCGAGCGTGACCGTCCCCGAGCGGATGCTCTCGCTGGCGATCGGGCGCGAGGGCCAGAACGCGCGACTCGCCGCCCGGCTGACCGGCTGGCGGATCGATATCCGGAGCGACGTCTCCGTTGCCGAGGCGAAGGCCGCGGCAGGCGACGCGCCGGCCGGCGACGAGGCGGCCGAGCCGACCGAGGTCGTCGCTGTGGCGGCCGGAGCGGCCGAGGACACACTGGCCGCCGAGGTGGCGCCGAAGCCCAAGCGCGTGACCAAGAAGGCAGCGGCGGAGGCCGCGGCTGTCGCGACCGGCGAAGGGACGACGACCGGTGCGCCCGCCGATGGAGCGGCATCCGCGGCTGAGACCGTCGCCGTCGAGCCGAAGGCCGCCAGGAAGGCGCCGACGAAGGCCGCGACCGCGACCAAGGCAACGGCAGCCAAGTCGGCAAAGGCCAGCGCGGCCAAGGCGACGGCCGATACCGCGGAGTCCAGCGTGCCGGTCCTCGAGCCCGAGGTCGACGGCGCCGTCGCCAAGCCCAAGGCGACCAGGAAGCCGTCGAAGAAGGCCGCCGTTCCCTCCGGGGAGGTGGCGTCGTAGCCGGGGCGGCCAGGGCCGTCGCGCCGCGTCGCGTCCCGAATCGAACCTGCGTCGCGTGCCGGACGGTCCGTCCGAAGCGCGACCTCATGCGCATCGCCCGGACCCCGGCCGGTGACGTGATGCTCGACGAGTCCGGCCGGGCGGCCGGACGCGGGGCCTACGTCTGCCGGACCGGCGACTGCCTCGATACAGCCATCAAGAAGGGCGCCCTCAGCCGGGCGCTCAAGACCCCGCTCCCGGCGGATCTGCGAGATGCCCTCGCCGGGAGCCTGAACCCGAATCAGACCATCGAAGGAGGAGCCCGTGGCCAGGAGTAGGAGCGGCACGCGCGGCCGTCGCGGGCCGCGCAAGCCGCCGCGTCGCGACGGCGCATTCAACGCATCCGGTGTGCAGACGCTCGACCCGCGTGAGCGTGGCGCGATCGAGTTGCCCGGAACGATCACCGTCAAGGAGCTTGCCGAGCTCCTCGGTGTCAACCCGGCGGACATCATCCGCGAGCTGATCAAGAGCGGGATCTTCGCGACCATCAACCAGCTGGTCGATCGTGATACCGCGTCGCTGGTCGCCGGGGAGCTCGGCTATGAAGTGGCCGAGACCGAGGCCGCCGGCGCCGCTGCGGTTGAGACCGACGGCCAGGTCGCCGAGGCGACCAAGGAAGTCCTGTACGAGGAGGACGATCCGTCGCTCCTCCAGCCGCGCGCGCCGATCGTGACCGTCATGGGCCATGTCGACCACGGCAAGACGAGCCTGCTGGACGCGATCCGGACCACGGAAGTGGCGGCCGGCGAGCGCGGTGGCATCACCCAGCACATCGGGGCCAGCGAGGTAACCCACGACGGCAAGCGCGTCGTCTTCCTCGACACACCTGGCCATGAGGCGTTCACGGCGATGCGCGCCCGTGGCGCCAAGGTCACCGACATCGCGGTCGTGGTCGTGGCGGCCGACGACGGGGTCATGCCCCAGACGCTCGAGGCGATCAGCCATGCCAAGGCGGCCAAGGTGCCGATCATCATCGCCCTCAACAAGATCGATAAGCCCGACGCCAACGCGGAGCGGGTCAAGACCGAGCTGACCGAGGCCGGGATCGTCGTCGAGGAGTACGGCGGCGACGTGCCGCTCGTGCCCGTCTCGGCCAAGACCCGGATCGGGCTCGACGAGCTGATCGAGATGATCCTGCTCGTGGCCGACCTCCAGGAGCTCAAGGCCAACCCGAAGCGCGACGCCATCGGCACCATCGTCGAGGCCAAGCTCGACAAGGGCCGTGGCCCGGTCGCCACGGCGCTCGTCCAGACCGGGACGCTCAAGGTCGGCGACATCATCGTCGTGGGCGAGACGTTCGGGCGCGTCCGTGCGCTCGAGAACGACATGGGCAAGCGGGTCACCAAGGCCGGTCCGTCCAGCGCCGTGGTCATCCTCGGCCTGTCGGACGTGCCGCAGGCGGGCGACATCCTTCGCGTCGTTGCCGACGAAAAGGCTGCCCGGACGATGGTCGAAACGCGCAAGGCCGCGTCGGCCGCCAAGAGCGGCGACGGGAGTGGCCGGGCGACGCTCGAAGACCTCTACAGCCAGATCCAGGCGGGTCAGGCCAAGGAGCTCCGGATCATCCTCAAGAGCGACGTGTCGGGTTCGCTGGGTGCCATCACCCACGCCCTCGAGCAGCTCGATCAGGACGAGATCCGACTCAACGTCCTCCTCGAGGGCGCGGGGGACATCACCGACAACGACATCATGCTGGCGGCCGCCTCGAACGCGATCGTCGTCGGCTTCAACACCAAGATCACCGACACCGCCCGCCGAGCCGCCGAGGCCGAGGGCGTGGACGTCCGGCTGTACGACATCATCTACAAGCTGACCGACGACGTCGAAGCGGCGCTCAAGGGCCTGCTCGAGCCGGAGATCATCGAGGTCGTGGAGGGTAGGGCGGAGGTCCGCCAGATCATCCGGGTCGGCAAGAACACGGTCATCGCCGGTTCGTTCGTGACCGACGGCCGGATCGTGCGCGGCGGCAACGCCCGCGTCTGGCGCAGCTCCAAGGTCATCGCCACCGATCGGATCGAATCGCTCCGGCGCTTCCGGGATGACGTGCGCGAAGTCCTGCAGAACTTCGAATGCGGCATCCAGCTCGCCAACTTCCACGAGATCCAGGAAGGCGACGTCATCGAGTGCTTCACCTCGCAGACGGTGTCGCGGGTCTCGTCGAACTAGCGGGGGTCGCGGTTCGAACACCATGAGCCAACGAACAGAGCGGGTCGACGAGCTGCTGCGGCAGGAGATCGGGGCGATCGTCAGTCGTGAGATCGCGGATCCGCGGATCGGGTTCGCGACGATCACCGGGGTCGAGACGACCGACGACCTGCGCCACGCCAAGGTGTGGGTCAGCGTCATCGGTCAGCCGGCCGAGCGTGACGCCGCCCTTGCGGCGTTGCGACACGCCATGCCGTTCATCCGCCACGAGCTCGGCTCCCGGCTGCGGATCCGCCGCATCCCGGATCTCCACGTCCATCTCGACGATACCGCCGAGCGTGGCACGCGCATCCTGCAGATGCTGGCCGAGCTCGAGAGCGGGTCGATCCCGGACCCTGATGTCGCCGTTGCCGAATCGCTGCCGACGCCCGTCGCGCGGCTGCCACACGAGTACGACCTGGCGGAGGAGCCACCGTCGGCGGTGTTCATCCCACCCGCGCCGGGGCCACGCCGTCGACGGACGGGCAAGCACGCGACGACCCCGCGCAAGGGCGGCCGGTGACGGTCGACCTCGGCCCCTATCTCGACGCCGTTCCGGAGCCGGTGGTCGATCGGCTGCGTGGTGCTCGGCGGGTCCTGGCGGTGAGCCACGAGAACCCCGACGCCGATACGCTCGGCGCGACGCTGGGGGTCGTCCGCCTCGTCGAAGCGATGCGTGGCACCGCCGACGCGGTATGCACCGACCCGATCCCGCCGCTCTACGCCTTCATGGCCGGCGTCGCGCGCTTCCGGACCGACCCCGACACGAACGCCCCATACGACCTGCTGGTCATCTCCGACTGTGGCTCGCTCGAGCGGATCGGCGAGGTCGGGAAGCGCCACGCGGAGCTGTTCAAGCGGCTGCCCCGGGTCATCATCGACCACCACGCGTCCAACGACGCGACCGAGGTCGCCGACTGGATCGATCCCAGGGCGGCCGCGACCTGCGAGATGGTGACGCTGCTCGCCGGACGGCTCGGGGTCGCGCTCGATTCGGGTGATGGCGGGCTGGCGGCGGCACTGATGGCCGGCATCGTGATGGATACCGCCACCTTCGCCCATCCCAACGCCACGCCGCGGACGCTCGTCGTGTCGGCGGCCCTGGTCGAGGCTGGCGCGCCACTATCGGACATCTCGCGCCGGCTCTACCGGACCAAGCCCGATGCCCAGCTACGGTTGTTCGGGATCGTCCTCGATCGGCTCGAGAGCGCCGACGACGGCCGGATCGTCTGGTCGAGCCTGACCGAGGCCGACATCGCCGCGACTGGCGCCGATCGCGCCCACAGCGAGGGCATCATCGACCTCCTGTCGCAGGCCGAGGCGGCCGAGGTCGCGATCCTGTTCAAGCAGGCCGGCAATGCGACACGGGTCAGTGTCCGGACCAAGCCGGGCGGCGTCGACGCGACCGTCCTGACCGGCAAGTTCGGGGGCGGGGGACACGCCCGGGCGGCGGGTGCCTCGGTCGACGCGCCCCTCGAGGACGCCCGGCCGCCGGTCCTCGCCGAGGCGACCCGCCTCGTCGCCGCGCTCGGGCGCTGAGGGTGGCCCGTTCGTCGCTCGGCCCGGGGCTCGACGGCATCATCGTGGTCGCCAAGCCGGCCGGTCCGACGTCGCATGACGTCGTGGCCCTGGTCCGGCGGCTGGCGGCCACCAAGCGGGTCGGCCACGGCGGGACGCTCGACCCGTTCGCCTCCGGGGTCCTGCCCGTCTTCCTGGGCCATGGCACGCGCGTCGTCGAATACCACCTGGGCGATCGGAAGGCCTACCGGGCGACGGTCTGCTTTGGGGCCTCCTCCACGACCGACGACCTCGAGGGCGAGCTGACCCCGGCGCCGGCCGGGACCGCGCCGACCCGTGACGCGGTCGAGGCGGCACTCCCCGGGCTGACCGGCACGATCTCGCAGCGACCGCCCGCCTACAGCGCGATCAAGGTCGGTGGCCGGCGGGCGTACGCCATGGCCCGCGCCGGCGAGACCGTGGAGCTGGCCCTCCGTGAGGTCACCTTCCATGCCCTGGACCTCGTGTCGTGGGACGACGCGGACCCGGAGCGACCGATCGCGGTGGTCGATGTCGCGTGTTCGGCTGGCACCTATATCCGGGCCCTGGCGCGGGACCTTGGGGAGGGACTCGGCAGCGCGGCCTACCTTGGCGCCCTGACCCGAACGTCGTCGGGGCCGTTCACCATCGAGGACGCCATCCCGCTCGACGAGATCCGCGCCGCCGCGGCGGATGGACCCGAAGGGTTGCTACCGCTGCTCCGTCCGCTCGACACCGGTCTGGATGCGTTGCCGGTCGTTGCCCTCACGCCCGATGAGGTCGAGGCCGTCGCCCGCGGCCAGTTCGTCCGGCCGGCCGGCGGTCTGCCCGGCCCCGCAGAACGCTACCGACTCCAGGATCCTGCCGGAGCGCTGGTCGCCATCGCGTCGGCATCGGGTGGTCGCCTCGCCCCCGACAAGGTCTTCGTCGCGCCGGTCACGAGGCCGGTCGCGCCCGTCGGCTGACGCCGCGATGCACCTCGTCCAGGGGATCGATGAGCTGCGGCAGCAGCTCGGCCCGGTCTTCGTGGTGGTCGGCGTCTTCGACGGCATGCATCTGGGCCACGCCTATCTGATCGATCATCTCGTGGCCGAATCGAAGGCTCGCTCGGCGCATCCCATGGTCATCACCTTCGACCATCATCCCGACGAAGTGTTGATGGGCACCGCGCCGGCCATCCTGCTCGACGCCGGGGAGCGGCTCGAGCGCCTGGCCGCGGCGGGTGTCGAGGTCACGGTCGTCCAGCATTTCGACCAGGCGCTGCGCCAGACGCCGTTCGATGTGTTCGTCGAACGGATCCGGGCCAGGCTGGCCCTCACCGGCTTCCTGATGACCCCCGACGCAGCGTTCGGCTTCGAGCGCCGCGGGACGCCGGACGCCCTGGCCGAGCTTGGCGGCCGCGACGGCTTCGATGTCGTCGTCGTGCCGACCTTCACGGTCGATGGCGGGGACGTCCGCAGCTCGTCGATCCGCGCCTGCATCGCGGCTGGCGATCTGGCTGGGGCTTCGCAGCTCCTTGGCCGGCCGGTCAGCATCACGGGCTCGATCGGCGGCGCCGTTGATGGGCGCTCCCGGCTGGACTTCGCGCTGCCGGTGGCGCTGCCGCCCGATGGCGACTACCCGGTCACGGTCGATGGCGTCCCGTTCGGGCTCCGGATCATCGGCGGCGACGCGTCCCTGCTCGGCGAGCTCTCGAAGGGGCGGGCGACGGTCGTTCTGGGCGACGCCTGACGCGCCGGCGTCGCCCGATCGCAGGACAGACGGACCCCCCTCAGTTCCCGCCGAGGATCTCCGGGGCGGCGTCGGGGTTCTTCTTGCCCGCGCCGGGCGGCTCCTCGATCCGGTCGCTGGCCTCCCACGCCGGCCCCCCGGTCTCGTGATGGCGTTCCCGGCCCGCTTCGCGGCGCTCATGGCGTGATGGCAACTCGTCCAGGTGGTCGTGGGGCGCGTCGCCCGGCGCGTCGTCCGGTGTTCCGGAGAACATTCGCTTGATCCTCGACAGCAACGACATCAGGTTCCGGGCCTCCAGAGGGGTTCGGCCACGTTCCGTTCGTGGTTCTCGTAGCGGGCCATGACGAACAGGGCGTCCGACAGGCGGTTGAGGTAGGGGAGGGCGGTCGCGCCGATCGCCTCGTCACGGGCGAGGGTCGTGGCCGCCCGCTCGGCCCGGCGGCAGACCGTCCGAGCGACGTGGAGCTGGGCGGCACCCGGCGACCCGCCCGGCAGTAGGAAGTTCGTCAGCGGCCCGACGATCTCGTTGAACTCGTCGATCAGCCGCTCGAGCTTCTGGATGTGGCGGGGCTCGATGGTCGGGACGGGATGACGTGCCTGGCTCGTCGCCGGCGTGGCGAGATCCGACCCGAGGTCGAACAGCTCGTTCTGGATCAGCGGGAGCTCCGCCGCGAGGCGATCACACAGCCCGGTCGCAAGCGCCACGCCGATCTGGGAGTTGAGCTCATCGACCGTGCCGTAGGTTTCCACCCGCTGGGAATCCTTCGGAACGCGCTGGCCGCCACCCAGGCCGGTCATGCCCTCGTCGCCGGTCCTCGTGTAGATCCTGTCCAAGCGTGGCATGGGGCCATTGTCCCGCATGAGCGTTTGCCGCATGAGGCCGAGCCTGCTACGATCCGTCGGTCATACAAATGGAAGACATCACGTCACAACGTCGTGTTCGGAGGAACGAGTGCCGCTCGCGCGGGAAGAGAAGCAGGAGATCATCACCGGGTTTGCCACCAAGGAAGGTGACACCGGATCGCCGGAAGTCCA
>JBBQVJ010000016.1:0-22929 GCA_038211705.1 Candidatus Limnocylindrales bacterium
CCATCATTAACACAACTATTTACTGATGAGCAGATTAAACGCGGTCGCCCGGACGATCGCCTCGGCGGCGATGGCGGCGTTGTTGAAGAAGCAATACCCGCCATACATCGAACGCGCCGCGTGGTGGCCCGGCGGCCGGCACAGCCCGTAGGCGGCGAACGCCCCGCCCAGCACGAGGTCGGTCGCGGTCAACGCCACGTCCACCGCCGCCCGTGCCGCGACGTACGTGCCGGCGACCAGCGGCGCGGCCGAATCGAGACCCCAGAACCCCGCCCGACCGGCGGCGTGGACCGGCTCGCGGACCAGACGGACCAGCGCCTCGGCCGACATCCCCTCGAACATCGACCAGTTCGGGTACGTGTCCGCGGTCAGGAACGGCCGGTCGAGGCCCTGGGCGCGGTGCTCGGACCAGGCCACCTCCAGGAACCGGACGAGCCCCGGATCGTGGACCGCGATGATCGGGTCCTCGCCGTGCTCGGTCGGTGCCAGGATCGGGAAGCCGCCATCGGCCTCGAGCGTCGCCCGGATCCTCTCGGCGCGCTCGGCCACCTCGTTGGCCGGGATGGGCAAACCCATGTAGGTCTCGACGGTGATGTCGTGCCCGAGGTGGGCCGGTGAATAGACGATCTGCATCCGACCCCTCTGCGCTAACCGGTGGCCTCGCCGGCGACCGACAGGATCGCCGCCCCGACCGACTCCGGACGGTAGCGCATCAGATTGTGTCCGTCGTGGCCGAACGACGCGGCCCGGATCCGGCCCCGACCCGCCGCGGCCCGGGCGTCGGACGCGGCGGTCAGCGCCTTCCCCCGCGAACCGGTCTCGTCATCGGCCGCGGCCAAGGCGACGATCGGCGCCGTGACGGCGGCCAGTGTCTCGATCGGGTCGTACCGGAACATCGCCCGAACGCTCGCCTCGAGGGCATGGGGTCGGGTCGCCGGGACGACCCTGCCGGCGTGCGTCTCGACGACCGACGCACGCGCCGCCCGTTCCTGGTCGGCATCCCAGGTGCCCGGATCGAACGCCTTCCGATCGGCCAGGAACGCGTCCATGGAGCGCATGACCTCGGGTGGCTCGTCGAGCCCGCGCAGGAACTCCTCGACGTCGAGGCCGGTCGCCCGCTCGATCGACTCCCAGCCGCCGTCGACGAGGATGAGCCCCGCGCACCGCTCGCCGAGATCGGTCGCCGCCCAGGCCGCGACGATCGCCCCGAAGCCATGGCCGGCAAGCACGACCCGGTCGCCGGCGTCGGCCAGCAGTCCGGAACCCTCGGCGGCCGCCAGGACGTCGGCCGTGAAGGTCGGCGGGTCGTAGCCCTCGGTCGGGGCATCGGACAGGCCGTGCCCGCGCAGATCCAGGGCCACGACCTGGCGGACGGCCCGGAGGCGTCGCGCGACGGGCGCCCAGACCCAGGCGGTCCCCGACAGTCCGTGGATGAGGAGGACGCCGGAGCTCGCCTTCCCGGTCGTCGCCGGCCCGCCCCAGTCGAGGAAATGGATCCGGTCGCCGGGCTGGACCTCGACGACGAACCCTTCCGGCTCGGCGGCCGGGTCCGGCGGCGGCAAGGGCTCCATGGCCCCTAGGATACGGGCGCCATGGTCAAACGCCGCCGCGGGTCGCGCAGCCCTCGTTCCCGTTCAAGTCATCGCCCATTCGATGAACTGGTGGGCCTCGCCCTCGACGCGATCCCGGAGCCCTTTGCGAGCGCCCTCGACGAGGTGGCCATCGTCATCGCGGACGAACCGTCGGCCGAGCAGCGGCGCGAGAACGAGGTGCAGCCCGACGACACGCTGTACGGCCTGTACGAGGGCGTGCCGCGCATCGAATGGGGCGCCGACTGGACCCCGATCCCGAACCGGGTCACCCTCTTCCGCCTCCCCCTGGAAGCGGATTTCGCGGACCCCGACGAGCTGGCCGACGAGGTCTGGATCACCGTCATCCACGAGCTCGCCCACCATCTCGGCATCGACGACGACCGGCTCCATGAGCTCGGCATCGACTAGCGGCGTCAGCCGGTCATCAGGACGCCGACGAAGACCACCAGGCCAAGGACCCCGAGGACGACCCCGGCCAGCAGCGGCCGAGTGATCCAGCGGAAGACACGCTGGCCGGGCCGGATGACGGTCGGATCGCGATCGCCGCCGGGCCGGACATGGTCGAGACCCATCGTGGCCCGGGTCAGCCCAACGAACATCACGATCTGTGGCGCGACGACGATCGCATAGGCCGTGTAGATCAGCGTCCCGAGGGCGAAGACGCCGGCGACCACGCCGAGGGTCATCAGGACCAACCCCGCCGGCCCCGAGCCCGACCCGAGCCCGAGCGACCCAAACACCCGGATCGCGATGTCGAGCCCGGCGGTCAGCCCGACGGCGACCAACAGCGTCGCCACCGTCTCGAAGACCGCCACGAGGACCGCCGCGGCCTTGCGCGCCCGGAAGACCCGGATCGAGCGGCGGGTCGACTCGAACGGTTCGACGTCGCCCAGCACGATCCCGCTGAGCACGTAGGCGAACGGCGCACCGGCCAAGGCCGCGGCGAGCGACGAGGAGATGACCGACACATCCGTCTGGCGGCCGAGGGCGCGCTCGAACCCCGCGTTCAGGATCGCCTGAACGACGAGCACCGGGATAGCGGCGATGAGCGAGCCGATGATGACCCGCCAGAAGACCATCCGCGAGCGAGCCAGCGACGATCGGACGGTGATCGGTCGCCCGGCCTGGTGGCTGCCGAGGATGGCCGAGGCGATCGCCCGGCTCTCGATGGCGGCCACCACCAGGCCCACGGCGGCCAGCGCGCCAAGCCAGCCGAGCCAGGCGGCCGCCCCGGATCCGAGGAGCGATTCGAGCTCCCGGGCGGTCAGATGAAGCGAGACGACCTCGAGCGCCCAGCTCGCGAGCGCCAGCGGCCCGACGGTCCCAAGGACGATGAGGCCGATGTAGAACGAGGCGCGCCGCATGTCGTCAGAGGTCCGGGTCAGCAGATCGAAGCTGGCCCCGAGCAGGCGGCGGGTGGACTCGACGGCGGGCGGCGAGGGCTCCGGGCTCGGTGGCTCGGGCTCGGGCGGACCCGAGACCTCGGTCATCCCGCGGCTCCGGGCAGCGGACCGGCACCCTCGAGCAGCGCGCCCAGCCGTCCGACCTCGACATTGCCACCGGACAGGACGACCGCCACTCGTTCGCCGTCGCGGATCTCGACACGGCCGGCGAGGACCGCCGCCAGTGCCGCCGCTCCGGCCGGCTCGAGGACCTGCTTGAGTCGCTCCACCCCGAAGCGCACCCCCGCCAGGATCGTCGGGTCATCGAGCAGGACGATGCCATCGAGGTAGCGCCGGCACATGGCCAGCGTCCAGACACCGGCGAACGGCGCGCCCAGGCCGTCCGCCACGCTCTCGGGCTGGATCCTGACGACCTCGTTCCGCTCGAGCGCGAGGCTCATCGCGTTCGACTTCTCGGGCTCCACGCCGTACACGCGAACGCTCGGGCGCCGCTCCTTGAGTGCCGCCGCGACGCCCGAGACGAGCCCACCGCCACCGACACCGGCGACCACGACATCGACGTCGGGCAGATCCTCGAGGAGCTCAAGACCGATCGACCCGTGGCCGGCGATCACGGCGGGATCGTCGAAGGGATGGACGAACTCCAGGCCTTCGGCATCGCGCAGCCGTTCCAGCTCGGCCAGGGCCTCGCCGACGTGCGTGCCGTGGAGAACGACACGTGCGCCATAGCCGAGGCAGGCCTCGATCTTCGAGCGGACAGCGCCCTGGGGCATGACCACGGTCACCGCCACGCCAGCCGTGCGCCCGGCCCAGGCATAGGCCTGGCCGGCGTTGCCCGCCGAGAGCGTGATGACGCCGTTGGTTCTCGCCGCATCCGGCAGCGTGGCGATCCGGTTCGCCATCCCGCGCGGCTTGAACGAGCCGGTCTTCTGGAGGTGCTCGGCCTTCAGGTACAGCCGGTCATCGCGCAGCCGGTGACCGGTGGTGGCCGTCGTCCAGCTGGCGGCCGTCATCGAGGTCAGCAGCGGCGTGCGATGGACCCGGCCGGCGATGCGTTCGCGTGCCGCAAGTGTCTCGTCGAGGGTGACCAGATGATCGGATTCGGACATCCTGGCGAGTATGGCGCCCCGGGTCGGGCCGGCGGCATTCCGAGCGGCACGGAACGAGGCACCCAGTCGCGACGGCCTCTACTTGCGTGTTTGCGCAAGCGTTGATATGATTCCGTGGATGTTGGATCGCCTCCCAGTCTCGGCCGAGCCCGAGCGATTGCGGTACGCCGCGGTCGGTCGCGCGCTGTCCGACCCCAAGCGCCTGTGTGTCCTCGAGTCGCTCGCCATCGGTGAGCTGTCCGTGACGGACCTCAGCGAGCGGGTCGGCTGCCAGGTCCCGAACATGAGCCAGCATCTCGCGGTCCTCCGCAGCGCCGGTCTCGTGACGACCCGACGCGACGGCAGCACCGTGTTCTACCGCCTCGCGGACCCGCGGGTCCTCGAGGCCTATCGACTCATCCAGGACATCGCGCGCTAGGTCGCGCACAGAAAGGGGATCGAATCCTCATGGCGGAGATCAAGATCGCGACCGACGCGAATTTCGAGGAGCTCGTGCTCAAGTCGGAGCGCCCGACCGTGGTCGACTTCTGGGCGGCGTGGTGCGGGCCGTGCAAGATGGTCGCACCCGAGATGGAAAAGCTGGCCGAGAAGTACGACGGCGCCGTCGACGTGGTCAAGGTCGACGTGGACGCCAACCCCGGGCTCTCGCAGGCTTTCAACATCCTGAGCATCCCGGTCATCGCGTTCTTCAAGCCGGGTTCGCAGCCGCAGGGTGTGGTCGGGTTCCGGCCGCTCGAGCAGCTCGAGCAGACGTTCAATCTGGCCGAGTACGCGGTGGTCGCGGAGGCCGAACCGGTCGAGGCCAAGGTCGAGGCCCCCGCCGACTGACCCCGTTCCGACGCCAAGACGACCCCGGTCCCATGACCGGGGTCGTCTTGATTCGTGAGCCGTATCGCCGGCCCGGCTAGTTGCGTGGCTCGGCTCTTCGGTGGGCCGAGGCGAGCCAGGCGACCGCCCTGTCGGCGGCGTGGTCGTCCAGGTCCTCTGGATCGAACGTCACCCAGCCTGGGCCTCGCTCTGAGGGGGTGACATCCGGCGTGCGGGCTGCGGCGTCGGCGACGGCTGGGTCGAGCGCGAATGCCGCGTGGGAGCCGTCGGCCGAGGCGGTTGCAAATGGTCGGCCGGTTCGGGACCAGGTGATGGTCCCGTCGGGCCCGTTCGAGGATTCCGTCCCGGGCAGCTCGGCGGCCTCCTTTTCGAGCAGGACGCGCAGGTTCATGCGCGGGCCGCGGCGAGGATCGCGTCGAGATCGGGGCGATGCTCCTCGTAGTGGCCGGTGGTCTCGTCGTGGAAGAAGCGTTGGTGATCGCCGTGCTTCAGCCAGCGCGTCTCGGGGACGACCGTGAGGTACCCGCGCAGCTGGCCCGGGACCGTGCCGAACCGATCGCGCAGCTCGGCCATGGGCAAGGCGGCCCACTCGGCATCGATCTCGGCGTTGATGACTTCACCGCCGCGCGTCTCCCAATCGGCGTCCGCGCGGGTCTTGGTCGGGCTGGCTTCGTTGACGGCCAGTTCTGTGGCGACCTGCAACGCCTGGGATTGCCAGGCGAGCAAGTGACCCATCAGGTCGCGGCCCGACCAGCCGTGGGCGTCGGCGACGGGTACCGCCAGCTGCTCGTCGGTCAGGTCGGCCAGCGGCTCGTATGGCGCCCAGGCGTCGCGCTCCTCCTCGAGGAATTCGAGCGAGTCGAGATACATCAGACAGCCACCGGCTCGCGGTACTCGCCGAAGACCTCGCGCAGCACCGCGCATTGCTCGCCGAGGGTCGCGTAGGCCGCCGCACAGCGGATGAAATGGGGCATCAGGTTGGTCTCGCTCGACTCGGGCCTCGCCGCCGTCTCGCGCAGGTCCCGCAGCGCCGCCTCGACCTCGCCCGCGTCGCGCTCGCGGCGCGTGCGCTCGAGCCGGGCGAGATGGCGCTCCTCGGAGCCGGGCGGAACGGCCAGTACCGGGATCGTCGTCCGCTCGGCGGTATCGATGTAGGCGTTGATGCCGACGACCCGTCGCTGCCCGGCATCGAACTCGCGCTGGTAGCGATAGGCGGCGTCCGCGATCTCGTTTTGCGGATAGCCCTCGGTGATCGCCGCGACCATCCCGCCGCGTCGGTCGATCTCGTCGAGATAGCGCCATACGGCGGCCTCGGTCTCGTCGGTCAACGCCTCCACGAACCACGAGCCGCCGAGCGGATCGACCGTCGCATCGACGCCGCTCTCCTCGGCGATGATCTGCTGCTGCCGGAGGGCGAGCAGGGCGGCCTCGGCGGTCGGGACGGCGAGCGCCTCGTCGTAGGCGTCGGTGTGGAGCGACTGCGTCCCGCCGAGCACCGCGGCCAGCGCCTGGAGCGCCACCCGGGTCAGGTTGTTGAGCGGCTGCTGCGGGGTGAGCGAGACGCCCGCGGTCTGGGTGTGGAAGCGCATCCAGGCCGATCGCTCGTTCTCGGCACCGTAGCGCTCGGTCATCAGCTTGTGCCAGATCCGACGCGAGGCCCGAAACTTGGCGATCTCCTCGAAGAAGTCGGAGTGGCTGTTGAAGAAGAAGCTGAGGCGGGGCGCGAAGTCGTCGATCCGGAGCCCGCGCGCAAGGGCCGCCTCGACGTAGGCCATCCCGTCGGCGATGGTGAAGGCCAACTCCTGGATCGCCGTCGAGCCCGCTTCGCGGATGTGGTAGCCGCTGATCGAGACCGTGTTCCAGCGCGGCATCTCGCGGGTCCCGAACTCGATGGTGTCGGTCACCAGGCGCATCGACGGCATCGGCGGGAAGAGGAACTCCTTCTGGGCCACGAACTCCTTGAGGATGTCGTTCTGGGTCGTGCCCTCGAGCCGATCGCGCGGGACGCCGGCCTTTTCAGCGGCCACGATGTACATCGCCCAGATCGGCGCGGCCGGAGAATTGATCGTCATCGACGTCGAGACCGCATCGAGCGGCAGCCCGTCGAGCAGGATCTCCATATCGGCCAGGCTCGAGACGCCGACGCCACACGTCCCGAACTCGCCCTCGGCCTCCGGGTCGTCGCTGTCGTAGCCGTACAGCGTCGGCATGTCGTAGGCGATCGACAGTCCGGTCTGACCCGCCTCGAGGAGCTGGCGGAATCGGGCGTTGGTGTCCTCGGCCGCACCGAAGCCGGCGAACATGCGCATCGTCCAGAGGCGGCTCCGGTAGCCGGTCGGATGGATCCCGCGGGTGAACGGTGGCTCGCCGGGGAAGCCGATGTCGCGCAGCGGATCGACGTCGTCCGGGGCGGACCACGGCCCGTACAGCCGGTCGATCGTCGTGTCGCCGATGGTGGAGAAGCGCTCGCGGCGCTCCGGCGCTCGCTCGAGGGCTGGGCCAAGTCGCTCGGCCTCCCACGCGCGGCGACGAGCGGCCCACTCGGCCGATCGATCGGTCATGGCGCCGACTCTAGCACGTGGTCATCGCCGGGCGGTCGTGCGTCGGGATCGGGGCGGCGACGCGACGGCCGGCCCGGCCGTCGATACAGACGCGGGTTCAGGGCGAGCCAGTCGATGCGCCGGCGGGCCGCGCCCGCGCCCCGGCGCAGCCCGCGGTCGACGATCGGGATCTGGCGCGCCTTGTTGGCCATGACCGCGACATCCCACACGATCATCGCCGGCACCGCCCGCCGACCGATGAGTCGGACGAGGCCGTGGCGCATCACGAAGCGCAGCATCAGTGGCCCCCGAACGCGTCGATCGCGTCCTGGATCCGGGCGTCGGGCAGGTCGTTGGTGATCACGACGTTGACCAGGTCCCGTTCGACGGCCGGCCAGACGACCACGGTCTGGAGCCGCTCCCCGGTCTTGGTGTCGAGGCGCCGGCCCTGCCGCCCGTCGATCATCGGCGCCGAGGTCGCCAGGACCTGGGTCCGGGCCGCCGCGCGCGCGCTTTTGGCATAAAAGGCGGCCAGCGATTCGGCTGTCAGGCCATGCGTCCGAAAGACCGCCAGGACCGCGGCCCGCTCGGCCCCGAACGACCATGTCCCGCCCGCGAAGCGCACCTCATCGATACCGAGCGAGGCTAGCGCGCCGAGGTTCGTGACCGTGCAGTTCCGCCCGGAATCGAGCGTGCCCGGCGCGACGCCCATGAAGACCTTGGGGATGAGCACCTCGAGATCCGGATAGGCGCCTGGAGCTCGACCGTCGGTCGAACACGCGCCAGTGGGGACGAACGATGGCGCCGTCCCACCGCCACAGCCGGCCGTCAGCAGCGCGGCGGCGAGCAGCAGCGGGCCGATCGGAGAGAGCCGGGGCATGGCCACAGGGTATCCGCGAACGAACGCGGGCGCCCTCGGGGGCGGTGCATCCCGGCACCTGGTACGTGCGTCCGGGTCTGGTGCGCGGGTGCGCCCGACCTTCGACGGCGCGCAACAGGGACAAGGGAGCCATTGCTCTCCCGAACGGCGGTGGCGTACCTTCTGGCCACGCCACCCCGCGATCGATCCGGGAAGTCCCTGGGGCGTCGGTCACGGAACTGGATACGGACATTCGACCGAGGAAGGTTCGGGCGAAGGATCCCGGGTCCAGCTCACGAGCCGAGTAACTGGTCTTCGGCCAACAGGCCTGGTGACCGTCGGGGCGGCAGCAGTCATCCGCACATTTCATCCGCGTCATGGTCGCCTCCCGGTATCGGGGGGCGATCTCGCTGTTCCGGGCGACGATGACCGGGGTCGGGCGGCCGGTCGGTCAGGCGGAGCGGCCCCGCCGATCGTTGGTCGGGTGGATCCGGCGGGCGATCCCGCGACGGTCCATGTCGGCCTGGATGACGCGGGCGGCGCTGACCAGGTCGGGATCATGGCTGACCGTGCCCGCGACCCAGTCGATGTACGACGGCTCGAACGCCGCGATCTGGCCGAGCGTGTGGTCGTGGAACTTGCCGAACGGGATGACGGTCGCCTCGGCTTCGGCCAGCGAGGGGGCGGGTGGTCGGCGGAAATGCCGCAGACGGCCGCGCGTGGTCGGGCCGGTCGGGGTCGATGCGCGCGGCGCTTCGCTCCTGATGATGTTGGTCGCCTTCGGTGGCTGGCCCGACAGCGGCGTTCGACCGGCGCTGTTGCCGACCGCCTGGTTGCGCGGCTGATAGACGCCGCTCATGTCGACCCGGGCCGTGACCGGGCGGGTCGGCTTGGGTGGTGGCGGGCCGCCTTGACGGCGAACGACGCCGGGCTCGAACGGCGTGTCGTCGCTGCCCGAACCGCCTCGGGTCGGCCGGTCGGCGTTGCGAGTCAGGGCGGCGTACGCGTCGTTGATCTCGGCCATCCGCCGCGTGGCGAGACGTGATGCGGCCGGGTCGTCGCCGGTCAGGTCCGGGTGGTTGGCCCGAGCCAGCCGACGCCAGGCGGCCTTGATCTGGGTCGGGGATGCACCCCGCTCCACCCCCAGCACATCACGCGAATCTCGTTTGGCCATACGACCCGAGTGTAGGGCAGCGCGAGGGATTCGCTTGGGCGTCGTGGGAAGCCGATCTGGCGACCGAGTTGACAGCCACGCCCACGTGTCGTCCCCTAAGCGGATGGGGAACCTACGCCGTGCAAGCATCGCCGTTGCGGCCGCCTTCGCGCCGCTCGGGCTCGCGTATCGTTTCGCGCTCGCCTATCGCATGCGCGCCGGGTACCCGCGCCGCAATCCGCCAACGGTGACTCCGGCGGCCCTCGGCCTGCCCTTCGAATCGATGCTCATCGAGTCGTGTGGCGTTCTCCTGCCGGCCTGGTTCATCCCGGCCCGAGACAGCGCACCGGGCCCCGGCATCGTCCTCGTCCACGGCTGGGAGTCCGCGCGGGACCGGACACTGCCGATGGCGGTCTTCCTCCACGCGGCCGGCTTCCACACCCTGACCTTCGACGTGCGAGGTCACGGCTCGAACGCGCCCGAGGCGCTGCCCCTGAGTGCCGGTGAGTTCGGGGCGGATGCGCTCGCAGCCTTCGGGGCCTTGTTGGACCGGCCGGAAGTGACGATCGGGGCCGTCTCGGGGCACTCGATGGGCGCCATCGGGGCGATCCTGGCGGCCGCCGCCGACCCGCGCGTGGCCGCGGTCGTGGCCACCTCCGCTCCGGCCGATCCGTACCGCCTGACCCGGCAGACGTTCCGTCTCGCGCGGCTGCCGATCCCGGATCCCATCGCCTACCCGCTGGCCTGGCTGACGACGCGCGTCTACCTGCGGCCGCGTGGTCATCGGGTCGCCGATGTCAGCGCGGCGACCGCGATCGGTCGATACGCCGGACCCGTCCTCCTGGCCCACGGTGACGGCGACACGGTCGTCCCGCCCGCCCACATGGGCCGGCTTGCGGCGGCGGCGCGGGCCGGCCGATCCGACGACCCGGCCGCGGCCCCGGTGGAAACCCTGCTGGTGACCGGCGGTCAGCATTCGTGGTTGTACGAGGACGCCGGGTATCGGCGGACCGTCGCCACATTCCTCGCCCGGGCGCTCGGCGGTCCGGTCGACCCTGAAACGGCCGGCGACCTGGCCGCCGCGGTCCGAGCCGAGCGGATCCCCGACGGCGACGGGCGGTTCGCGGCGATCGAGGCAACGCCGGGTGGCATCCGGACGCTGGCCCAGGTGGCCCTGCCCAGCGCGACGCGCCATCCGCGATCCGATGACGACACCGGGATCCCGACCGTCCCGGCCGGCGAACCGTGAGCCATCCGGATCCGGATGCGGACCCGGTCTGGGCCGCCATCGCGCAGATCCGCGTCGTCCGGCGCTTCACCGACCGCCCCCTCGAGCCCGACCACCTCGGTCGCATCCTGCGCGCCGGCCGCCGAGCGGGGAGCAGCAAGAACCTCCAGCGCTGGACGTTCATCGTCATCCGCGACCGAGGTCGGCTGGAGGAGCTCGCGGCGGTCGGTCCGTATGCCGGCCACCTGGCCGGGGCCGCCGCGGCGATCGCGCTCGTGACCCCCGATTCTCAGGCGCCCGACGCGCCCCTGTCGATCCTGTTCGATGTCGGGCGGGCGGCGCAGAACATGGTCCTCGTCGCGTGGGAGCTCGGCATCGGGAGCGTCCCGGCGACCGTCTACGAACATGCCCTGGTCCGGCAGATCCTGGGCTTTCCGGACGACCAGCGCTGCGAGTACCTGCTCTCGTTCGGCTACCCGGCCGACCCCTCCGAGCTCACCGCCCCGCCGCGACCCGGCGGTCGGCGCGACCTCGACGAGATGGTCCGCGAGGAGCGCTGGTAGGCGACCGGCCTACTGCCACTGGAACTTGCGCGCCGCGATCCCGAAGCAGACCACGAGCCAGCCGAGGAGCACCGCGGCGCACACCCACAACGGCGCGAACGCCGCCCCACCGACCATCACCTGGCGGAGCGCGTCGGCGAGATAGGTCAGCGGGATGATGCGCGCCGCGACCTGGAGGACTTGGGGCATCTGGTCGATCTGGAAGAAGGCGCCCGACAGGAACATCATCGGGAACTGGATCATCGAGGTCATCCCGTTGGCCGCGTCCTCGGTCTTGGCGAACGAGGCGATGACGTAGCCGAGCGCCAGGAAGGCCATCGCGCCGAGGGTCACGAAGCCGGCCACGAGCAACAGGCTGCCCGTCACCTCGACCCCGAAAAGGACGGTCCCTACGGCCACGATGATGATGGCCTGGGTGAACACGATGAGCACGCGCATCAGGACGTTCGAGCCGACCAGCTGCCAGCGCCGGAGCGGCGTGGCCGCCAGCCGCTTGAGGATGAGCTTCTCCCGATCGGCGACGAGCGGGATGGCCGCGAAGATGCCGACCTGCATGATCGACAGCCCGAGCATGCTGGGCACGAAGTAGCTGATCGCGTTGATGTTGGTTGTCTGGACGGTCTGCGGACTCGGGACGACGAGCGGCGGGCGGCCGCCGAGGTTGACCACGCCCAGCACGGTCCCGACGGCCTGGTAGATCGAGCCGACCAGCTGCGGCCGTGAGGGATCGGTGAAGACCTCTAGCTGGGCCGGCGCCGCGGCGCCCCCAGCGACGGAATCGAGTGACGCACCGTACCCGACCGGGACGACGACGATCCCGTCGACCTTGCCGGTCAGCATCTGCGACTTGGCATCCTCGAGCGTGGTATCGACCAGGGTCACCCCGTCGAGCGCCGCGAAGCCGGCTCTGAGCTGCGTCGCCGCCGTCGACTTGTCGTCGTCGGCCCAGCCCAGCGTCAATCGGGCCGCGCCGCTGCCCTGGAAGATGAACCCGAACAGGACGATGAAGACGAGCGGGAACGCGATCGTCCAGAAGACCGCGGCGCGGTCGCGGGTGTAGCTCCGGATGTTGGCCCGCGTCAGCGCGAGCAGCGCCTGCATCGGTTCGATCCCTCCGGTCAGTCGCGCAAGGCCCGACCGGTCAGGTCGAGGAAGACGTCTTCGAGGGTCGCCCGCCGGATGCCCAGGTTCTGCGGCTCGATGCCGCGCGATTCGGTCAGGCCGAGCAGCGCCCCGACCGTGGCCGCGACATCGCTCGAGTAGAGCAGGATCGCCTCGTCGTCGTGCTTGACCGAGGTGACGGCGGCGAGGCCGGCCAGCACCTCGTCCCCGATCGTGTCGATCCGGTCGAACCGGACGGCCCGCTCCTTGAAACGCTTGGAGATGAGCTCATCGACCGTGCCCATCTCGAGGATGTGACCGTGGTCCATGATCGCGAGGCGGTCGCACAAGATCTCCGCCTCCTCCATGTAGTGGGTGGTCAGCAGGACGGACCGGCCTCTGGCCTTGAGGTCGCGGATCAGATCCCAGAGGGCGCGTCTCGCCGCCGGATCGAGGCCGGTCGTCGGCTCGTCGAGGAAGACCAGTTCCGGGTCGTTGACGAGCGCCAGCGCGACCGCCAGCCGCTGCCGCTGCCCGCCCGAGAGATCCTTGGTCCGGGCATCGCGACGCTCGCCGAGCTCCAGCAGATCGACGAGCTCGTCGGTGGGACGAGCGGTGGCGTAGAAGCTGCGAAACAGGTCGATGACTTCGACGACCGTCAGCTTGGGATACATCGACGCGGTCTGGAGGCTGACCCCGATCCGGGGCTTGAGCGAGTCGGAGCCCTTGGCGACATCGACGCCGAGGACGATGGCCTCGCCCCCGTCGGGCGCCCGGAGGCCCTCGAGGATCTCGACGGTGGTCGTCTTGCCGGCGCCGTTCGGGCCGAGCAGCCCGAAGATCTCGCCCGCCGCGACCTCGAAATCGATCCCGTCCACGGCCGTGATGTCGCCATAGCGCTTGACCAGCCCGCGGACGCGGACGACCGGGTCGGCAGCGACCGCGCGCGGCGAGGCCAGCGTGCCGTCGGCCTGCATCGATCGGAAACCGCTCGTCAGAGCTTTTTGCGCAGGTAGGCCGTCACCGAGGCGTCGTAGCCGAGCGACTCGTAGAGCTGGCGGGCCTCCGGCCGGTGGTGGCCGGCGGTCAGCTCGATGAAGGCGGCGCCGAGCTCGCGGCCAATGCCCTCAGCCTCGGCTATGAGCGCCCGACCGACGCCACGCTCACGCGCGCCAGCGTCGACGACGAGCGCGACGATCCGGACGATCCAGTCGTCGTGCTCAAAGCGTGGCAGGGCGTGGATCGCGATGAAGCCGAGGAGGGCGCCCTCGTGCTCGGCGACGATGACCCGAGCCTCCGCGGTCGCGAAGCGCTCCAGGCGAGTGACGATGTCACTCGGCCCGGCCGGGTAGCCCTCATCGGTGAACATCGCTGCGATCGCGTCGGCATCGGCCGGCGCGGCGAGGCGGAAGAGGATCGTGGCTTGGTCGGTCATGGACGGATGGTACCCGTCGCGGTCCCGATGAGAAACCGGTGCGGGCCGTGGACCGACCCGCCTGGCACCAGCCGCTCACGCCCGAACGGTCCGGGACGGGCGGCCGGGTCGTCGCGCGCGAGGTCCTGCCCGATCCTGGACCACACCGCGACCGGCCCCTCGCCGACACGAGCGAGCGTCGCCGCCAGACGTCCCTCCGTGGACGGCTCGAGGATCGCCAATGCCACCCCCCCGGGCAGAGCCGCCGATGCGACCCGGCAACGCGCGCCGAGCGCCGACGAGTCGGCGGCCGGCACGAAGCTGTCGGACGTGGTGCCCAACGCCTGGGCGAGCTCGTCGGCCGCTCGATCGAGCTCCACGGTCGCCCAGCCGATGGCCACCGGCTCCCCGTCGTCGCCGGCCCAGGCGAGCGCCTCGCGGATGCGCTCGAGCGGATCGGCCGTCATCAGAAGAGAAGCATGTCGGGGGACGACTCCCCCACCCGCTCGAACCCGGAACGCTCGTACACGCCGATCGCACTGGCGTTGTCGGCGAAGACGCCGAGGTAGACCCAGTCGCTGGCCGATGCGAGGCCGTCCGCCGACGCCAGCCGGGTCACAAGGCTGGCCAGCCCGCGGCCACGGGCCCAGCCCGCCGTCCCGATCGACGACAGGTAGGTGGCGCCATCGAACGTCGCCCGCCGAGCGACCGCGGCAGGGCGACCCTCGACCCGGACCAGGTAGTGGGTGAACCAGTGGTGCGACAGCGCGGCGAGCGTCTCACCCTCGATCGACCGGCGGCGATCGACATCGACCTCGAAGGCGTCGATCAGGACATCGACGATGGCACTCGCTGCCGCCTCGGCGCCCGGGCCCGCGATATCGCCCAGCCGATCGACCTCGACCCCCGCCGGCAACGGCGCCGCTTGCGCGGCGCTGGCCGGTCCCGGATCGGCGAGGCTCATCAGGTTGCCCTCACCCATGTCCCGAAACCCGTTGGACCCCAGCCTGGCCGCGAGATCGGCCGGTGAATCATGGAGCGGTGAGGACCAGATGTGCGGCCTCCGCCCGAGCGACGCGAACAGGACGAGGATCTCGGTCAGCCGACGATCGAACGCATCGGACTCGTCCGGCCAGCGGAGTCCCTCGAGCCGGTTCCAGAACGGCTCGCGCTCGACCGGGTCGTGGAGCAGGATCGAATCGCTGAGATCGCGCAGGTCGCGACCGGGGATGGCATGAACGCGCGCCTCGTGGAGCAGCAGCCGGCGCATCGTCTCAGGGTCCACCGGGCGGCTGGCCTGTGGCTGGGGACCGCGCTGGGTCGTCATCCGCGACACGATAGCCGCGCCGGGCCGGACCCGGGCCATGAGGCGTACCCTGCGGCCCTGCGCAGGAGGAGGATGGGATGGCGAGGGTTCCGATCTCGGCACTGGCGATGACCGCGATCCTGCTCGCGGCCTGCACCTCGAGCGGTGGCGTGACGGCGGCGGTGCCCGGTGCCAGCGCGTCCACCCCGGTGCCGAGTGATCGCCCGGCCGCGACGGCCTCGGAGGAAGTGACAGCCTCGGCCACGCCAGTCGCGTCCGCGCCCAGCGCGCCGTCGGCCCCGCTGGCCAGGGTCGATTGCGCCCGGACCTCGCATACCGGCGGGGTTGCCGTCGCGATCGGCGAGTACGAGTTCAAGCCGGCGGCCATCCAGGCCGCCGTCGACCAGCCGATCACGTTCAAGAATGGCGGTCTCGAGCCGCATAACGCCACCGTCGATGGCGGCTGTGCCACGAAGACCCTCGCCACCGGCAAGCTCGATGGCCTCGTCTTTTCGACCGCCGGCAGGTACCCGTTCCATTGCACGGTCCATCCCTGGATGACCGGCACGATCACGATCGGCGGCTAACCGTCAGGAGCGATCAGGTCCGCTCGGCCAGGAAGAGCGACGCGCCGGACGGGAGGTCGATGGTCGTCGGTTCGGGCAGCCCAGCCGCGGCGAACCAGGCCAGGAACTGCTCGCGCGTTGCGAGCGCGGTGCCCTGGTACAACTCGTCGAGCTGGACCCCGGCGATCAGCTCGCCGTGCCGCGTCCGGAACTCGTCGCGTTCGGAGGGCAACGGCCAGTCGAGCACGATCAATCGTCCGCCGGTATGGAGTGCTGCCCAGGCCGCGCGCAGCACCGCGGGTACGTCGGGCAGCTGGTGCAGCGCGTACTGGAAGTAGGCCAGGTCGTACTCGCCCCGCTCACCCGGCTGGGTGACCCCGGCCTGCCGGATCGAGATCCGATCGGCCAGGCCGGCCGCCTCGACCTTGGCCCGTGCCCGGGCGACCGAGTCGCCCTCGAATTCGACGCCCACCAACTCGAGCTCAGGGAACCTTCGGGCCATCGCGATCAGCCATCGACCGCCACCGCAATGGACATCGACGACCCGACCGCCGCGCGACAGGTCGGCGACGAGCTGTGGCAGCTCGGCCAGCCCCTCCTGGAAGAAGACCGCGATGTCCTGCCCGGTCAGACGCTCGATGGCCAGCCGATATCGGTCGGGGCGCTCGCGGATCGGCTCGCCGGTGCGGAAGAAGTCGACCATCCCGCCCCAGTCGAGCGAGGCGACCGTAGCGTGGACGAACTGGCCACCCAGATACTCGGACCGCGTCTCGTCGAGCAGGACGATCGCGACGTCCTCGTCCATCGTCAGCCGATCGTCTTCGAGGGTCACCAGGTCGTGGGCGTCGGCCGCCCAGGCCCAGGCCTCGATGGCGGCCGGACGACAGCCGGCGTCCACCGCCAGCTCCTCCGGGTTGATGCCGGCCGGCCCGGCCGCCCGGATCCTGGCCAGGAGCCCGAGCTCGATGCCGAGATAGACCAGCCACGTGCGGTGGAAACCGCCGAGACTGGCGATCAGGTCGTCGAAGCGATCGTCGAGCGCCATCCTCGCTCGATTGTCGCATGGCCGGACCTCGCGATGGGTGTCGGCCGGGTACCGTACGTGGACCCGTTGACCATCATCGCAACGGTCGGGGCGGGTTCGGGGTTCTGGGGTTCGATGGATACCGACGAGCCGCTCATCGCCGCGCTGGCCGACGACCTCGATGCGTCGTTCGAGGGCCTGGTGCTGGCCCACCAGGATCGTGTCTACTCGATCGCCCTGCGGATGCTCGGCGATCCGCGGGACGCAGAGGAAGCCGCCCAGGACGCGTTGGTCCGTGCCTACCGCGCCCTGTCGGGCTACGACCCGGCGCGGATCCGCGAGCTGCGCCTCCGACCTTGGCTGGCCACGATCGTGCTCAACCTGTGTCGCTCGCGTCTCAGCCGCCGGCCGGCTGCGTCGAAGATGACCCTCTCGCTGGACATGGCGTTGCCGGGCGACCTTGAGCCTCGCGGCGACGAGGCCCTGGGGCCGGCCGCCATCAGCTCCCATCGGGCGACCGCCGAGGCATGGGCCGGTCTCCTGCTCAGCCTGCCACCTGCCTATCGCGCCGCGGTCGTGCGTCGGCACGTGGACGGCCTCAGCTACCCCGAGCTCGCCATCGCCCTCGATCGACCCGAGGGCACCGTCAAGGCGCAGGTCCACCGTGGCCTGGCATTGCTGCGCACAGCGTTCGAGGCCGCCCAGCGGCGCGAGCGCGAGGAGATGACCGCATGACCATCGACGATCGCGAACTGGAGGCGGCCATGGGCGTGCTACTGGTCCACGCCCCCAGCACTCTCGCCCCGAACATCCTGGCCGATGTCGGCCTGGCCGACCGCTACGCCCGCTTCGACTCGCCCATCGGGCCGCTCGTCGTGGCCTGGAACGGGCTGGGCGTCTCGGCGGTCGAGGCCGCGCCAGACGATGCCACCTTCGAGGCGAACCACGTGGCCCGGACCGGGCGCCCGGCACATGCGATGGACCGACTCCCGGACCATCTCGCCTCGGCGATGGCCCGACGCCTGGCCGGCGACCGGCGCGTCCGGATCGATCTCGACCTGCGCGGTCATACCGACTTCGAACGCGACGTATGGCACAAGGCGCTCGAGATCCCGCGCGGCGAGGTCCGGCCCTACGGCTGGATCGCGGCCGAGATCGGCCGGCCGAAGGCGGTCCGGGCGGTCGGGACGGCGCTCGGCCATAACCCCGTACCGCTCATCGTGCCGTGCCATCGGGTCGTGCGCTCGGACGGGACGATCGGTCGATACTCGCTTGGCGGACCGGCCAACAAGCGCAAGATCCTGGCCGCCGAAGGACTCGATCCGGACGCGCTCGAGTCGGCCGCCCGGACCGGACAGCGGTTCGTTGGTTCGGACACGACCCACGTCGTGTGCCTGCCGACCTGCCACGCCGCCAGGCGGATCACGGCGGCCCACCGAGTCCCGTTCCGGTCGCTCGAATCGGCCGCGGCGGCCGGCTACCGGCCGTGCCGCGAGTGCCGCCCCGCTTCGGGAGCGATGGCTGCCTGAAGCCCTGGGGCGAGGGGCCGGCAGCCCGGGGAGTGGCGGCTACGCTCCATCCGGATCCGCCGATAACCGGGCTGGACACCGCCGGCGGCGGCCCCGTACACTCCGACCTTGGACCACTCCCCTATGCCAAATCCGTCGCCTGCCGTCACCTCGCCGGTCGCGGTCCGTGTACCCCGCGGCGCGCGGATCTGGATCGGGTTGCTGGTCCTGTACGTGGTCTGGGGCTCGACCTATCTCGGGATCTCGGTCGCCGTCCAGACCATCCCGCCATTCGCGATGGCGTCGGGCCGCTTCCTTCTCGCCGGCCTGATCCTGCTCACCTGGTCGATCGCCCGCGAGCGACGCAGCTTCGTGCCGCCGACCAGGCGCGAATGGCGCGACAGCGCGATCGTGGGGGCGCTCCTGCTCGGTGGCGGGATGGGGATGGTCGCCTTCGGCGAGCAGACGGTGCCGTCGGGCATCACCGCGCTGCTGGTCGGCTTGATGCCGGTCTGGGTCGCCATCTTCGGCCGGGTCTTCCTCGGTGAGCGCCTTCCGCCGCTGGCCATCGTGGGGGTCGTGGTCGGGTTCGTCGGTGTCGGCATCCTCATCGGGCCTTCGGCATTCGGAGGGGCCGGCGCGCTCGACCCACTCGGCCTGGCGGCCATCATCATCTCGCCCATCGCCTGGGCGAGCGGCTCGCTGTTCGCCTCGCATCGGGCGGTCCTGCCGAAAAGGCCGCTGGTCGCGACCGGGATCCAGATGCTCCTCGGGGGTCTGGTGCTGGGCGTCATGGCCCTTGCCTCGGGCGAACTCGCCGTCCTCGACCTTGGTGGCGTCTCGCGCGGATCGATCCTCGCGCTGGTCTACCTGACGGTGGTCGGCAGCCTGCTCGCCTTCACCGTCTACGGCTGGATGCTCCGCGTCGCGCCGCTCCCGCTGGTCGCCACCTATGCCTACGTCAACCCGGTCGTCGCGGTCATCCTGGGCGCCCTGATCCTGAGCGAGCCGATCGACCCGCGGACGATCATCGCCGGCGCGGTGATCGTCTTCGCGGTCGCCCTCATCGTCACCGCCCGTGGCCGGATGCGATCACCCGGTGCCGCCGCCGTGACGGGGTCGGTGCCGCCCGGCACGGCCGGCATCGCGGCCGCCAACCGCCCATCCAGGCCCTGACGACCGGTCCCTCAGCTCGCGCCAGAACGCCGGCGATGGCTGAGCCAGACACCGGCAGCGAGGGTCACGCCGGCCACCAGCGCAAGGACCGCGCCGAACGCGGCGGCCCGCGCGTTGCCGTTGACGAGACCTCCGACGACGACGTGCCACAGGCCGAACGCCGTCGCGCCGAGGAGCCCGAGCGCGATGATCGCGAGCAGGACTCGCGTTATTCGCGCGGGAGGGACCGGCAGCCGACCGGTGCGGCCGCTCACCGGATCACCTGGCAGGTCGCTCCCAGCCCTGGGCCGGCCAGGGCTCGCAGCGGATCCGCCGGTCCTCGCGATAGCCGAGCGCGTAGTCGGCCTGGATGAGCGTGTGGAGCTGACTCGTGCCTTCGTAGATGACCGCCGCCTTCGAGTTGCGCAGATAGCGCTCGACCGGGAACTCGTTGGAGTAGCCGTTTGCGCCGTGGACCTGGATGGCGTCGAGGGCGCTCTGCACGGCGTGCTCCGTCGCGTGCCACTTGGCCAGGCTGGTCTCGCGGGTGTTGCGCAGGCCCTGGTTCTTGAGCCAGGCCGCCCGCCACACCAGGAGCCGGCCCATTTCGGTACCGGCGGCCATCTTGGCGATCATCTGCTTGACCAGCTGGTGCTGGCCGATCTCCTGGCCGAAGGTGTGGCGCTCGTGGGCATACCGGACCGAGGCGTCGAGACAGGCCTGGGCCAGGCCCACCGCACCCGCCGCGACCGTGAACCGGCCCTGGTCGATGGCGCTCATCGCGACGAGAAAGCCTTCGCCCTCCTCGCCGATGCGGTTCTCGACCGGGACCGGGACGTCATCGAGGTTGATCAGACCGGTGTTGCCGGCCCGGATGCCGAGCTTGCCGTGGAGCGTGCCGGTCGATAGGCCGGCCATGCCGCGCTCGAGCATGAACGCGGTCACGCCCTTGTGCCTCTTGCTGCGGTCGACCGTGGCGAAGACCAGGAAATGGTCGGCAAGGTCGGCCAGCGAGATCCAGATCTTCTGGCCGTTGAGCCGGTAGGCCTCGCCGTCGCGCCGGGCAGTCGTGGCCAGGTTGCCGGCGTCCGTGCCGACGCCCGGCTCGGTCAGTCCGAACGTGGCGAGCTTGTCGCCACGCGCCTGCGGGACGAGCCAGCGCTGGCGTTGCTCCTCGGTGCCCCACTGGAGGAGCGCCAGCGAGTTGAGCCCGACGTGGACGCTCTGCACGACACGGAACGAAGTGTCGGCACGCTCCAGTTCCTCACACAGGATCGCGAAGCTGAGGTAGTCCATCCCCGCCCCGCCGTACGCCTCGGGGATCGGGGCGCCGAGGAAGCCGAGCTCGCCCATCCGTGCGAAGACCTCGCGGTGGACCTCGCCCTTCTCGTCCCAGTCGCGGATGTACGGCAGGATCTCGGCGTCGGCGAAGGCCCGGACGGCCTCCCGGACGAGCTTGTTCTCCTCGGTGAGGGTGAAATCGACCATCGCCGCATCGTACGCGGGCCGGGCCGGTCATGGGCGCCGGGGCATCACCCCCTCCCGCGACCGCGCCTGCCATCCTCGGCCGCGCGACCCTTCGTATACTCGACCGGCCCCACCGACCCAGGAGCCCAGACCTGCCGTGACCACCCCCGATGCCAGCCGCAACCTGACGCCCGTGCTGGGGCGCTATTTCGAGCGGACCTGGAGCCACGGGGAGGGCCACCGGATGTACGACACCGATGGTCGCGCCTACCTCGACTTCGCGAATGGCATCGCGGTCACCGCACTCGGCCATCGACATCCGCGGGTAACGGCAGCGATCCATGGCCAGGTCGACCGGCTCATCGGTCCGGTCAACGCGATCGGCTTCAGCGCACCCATCTCGGAGATGGCGGCGGCACTCGCGGCGACCTTCCCCGAGCCGCTCGACTCGGTGCTGTTCCTCAACTCCGGCTCCGAAGCGATCGATGGCGCGCTCAAGCTCGCGCGTCGGGTGACCGGCCGGCCGGGGATCATCGCGTTCCGTGGCGGGTTCCACGGCCGGACGTTCGGGGCGACCAGCGTCACGACCTCGAACCTGAACTACCGGACCGGCTACGACCCCCTGCTGCCCGGCGTCTATTTCTCCTCCTATCCTGCCGCCTATCCGGAGTTCGACGGCGACGAGGAGGCGGCGTCGGCGGCGGCGCTCCGCGTTCTTCGATCGCTCCTGGCAACGGTCGTCGCGCCGGCGTCGGTCGCGGCGATCCTGATCGAGCCCGTCCTGGGCGAGGGCGGCTATAGCCCGGCGCCCTCGGCGTTCCTCCAGGCGCTGCGTGCCCTGTGCGACGAGCACGGGATCCTGTTGATCGCCGATGAGGTCCAGTCGGGCTACGGCCGGACGGGGAAGATGTGGGCGTTCGAACACGCCGGGATCGTCCCGGACGTCGTGTGCGTGGCCAAGGCGATCGCCAACGGCCTGCCACTTTCGGCCGTCGTCTCCAGCCGGGCGCTCCAGGAGCGCTGGGGACGCGGCGCGCACGGTTCGACCTACGGCGGGAACCCCGTGGCATGCGCCGCGGGGCTGGCGGTCCTCGAGACGATCCGTGACGAGGATCTGGTGGCGAATGCGGTCGCTCGTGGCGCGGAGCTCGTCACCGGATTGGCCAAGGTCGCCGCCGAGGATGACCGGATCGGCGACATCCGCGGGATCGGGCTGATGGTCGGGGTCGAATTCACCCGCGACGCCGCGACCCACGAGCCCGATGGGGAGCTGCCCGACCTGCTGATGGCGGCCTGCGCCGATGCCGGCCTGCTCGTGCTGACCTGTGGCTCGCAGCACCAGGTGGTGCGCTGGATCCCGCCGCTCGACGTGGCCGCCGCTGAGATCGCCGAGGCGGTCGAGATCTTCGGGGAAACGCTCGCGTCGATGCCGCGCGCCTAGGGACTCGAGTCGGGCGCGCTTGCCGCCCGGGGGCCTTCGCCGACCCCAGTTGTGGGGATCGACGGTCAATTATGCGCCCGGGGACTGGTAGTCGGCTTTCGAGCCCGATCTGGACGCTTCTAGCGCCGGTCCAAGCGTGATCGAACCCGTGAAGGCGGGCGATTCGAGCGAATCCGGTGACTACGAGTCCGCCCACGCATATCTGACAGGTCCAGGCGGTCAGCCTGGGGTTCGCACGGTCGGCGCCTCAGGGGGCGGCAGTCAACGAGGAGCGGATCCTGCCCCGGCTTGCCGAGTTCCTGCGCGCGCGATCCGGGTTCGGGCCGGTCGCCCGGCCGAGTGACCCGCGAGGGTCAGCGGTTCTGCGAAAGGAACTTCATGACGTCGTCCAGGCGAAACCGGCGATCGCCGCGCTTGCACACGCGGTAGAACGGGAGCTCGCCGCGATCGCCCAACCGCTTCACCGTGTTGACGTGCAGATGAAGCATGTCGGCAACCTCGGTCGCGGTGAGCATCGGTCCCAGTTCATTAACGGCCATCGATGCCATGTGGTCTGTAGCCTCGCTCTGCACGTTATCTCGACGGTTCGGGTCCCTGTGGTGCTCAGGGGTAGGGTCCGGCCCGCTGTGTGGCAGAGCGTAGGAGTGGGGGTGGGGTCCCGCCTAGCCGTAC
>JBBQVJ010000017.1:0-22577 GCA_038211705.1 Candidatus Limnocylindrales bacterium
GCGATCGCCCGGATCGCCCGCCGAGCGTCACCGAGCACCCCGCGCTCGCGCCGACGTCCTCGGACGTCGTCCGCGAGGCCGTCGACGCGGCCGTATCGACCGACACCCACCTCGTCGTCGGCAAGACGCCGGGGGTCACCGCCGAGGACCACGTGGCCGAGGCCGGGCGGAAGGTCATGCGTTTCCACCTCGCCCGGATGCTCGCCCGCGAGGCCGGCACCCGCGAGGGCAAGGACGAGGAGGACCTCCACGCGATGCGGGTCGCGACCCGTCGGCAGCGAGCGGCGTGGCGCGTCTTCGGCGCGTCGTTCCGGCCGGGACGGACCCGGCGCTATCGCAAGGGCCTGCGCGAGATCGCCGCGCGGCTGGGCGCGGTCCGCGACCTCGATGTCCTGCTCGAGGCGGCCGACGCCTACCGAGCCGACCTGCCGGTGTCCGAGCAGCGCGCCCTCGAGCCGCTCCTGACCGACTGGCGCGAGCATCGCGACGACGCGCGGGTGCTGCTCATCCGCGAGCTCGATTCGGACGGCTACCGGCGCTGGGTCGACGATTACCGCGATTTCGTTCGGACCGAGGGCGCATCGGTCGTCCCGGTCGGGCCGACCCAGCCGCATCGCGTGCGGGATACCGCGGCGTCACGGATCTGGTCCGCCTACGAGCAGGTCCGCGGATACGAACCGGTCCTGCGCTGGGCCGATGTCGAGACCCTCCACGAGCTGCGGATCGCCGGCAAGTGGCTGCGTTACACGCTGGAGTTCGTGCGCGAGGCGCTGGGTGACGACGCCGCGCCGCTGATCGCCCGGGTGACGGCGCTCCAGGATCATCTCGGGCTGATGAACGATGCCGACGTTTCGGCCTCGATGGCGCGCACGTTCCTCGTCGAGCACGTCGGCGAGCTGTCGCCGCTCGAGGGCGCCGCGATCGGACGCTACCTGGTCAGTCGCGAGCGCGAGGTCGGCCGCCTTCGACGGACGATCGGGGCGCCCTGGCGCGGCGTCGCTGGTGTCACGTTCCGGCGCACGCTCGGAAGGGTCGTCGCGGGGCTGTAGTCAGGGTGTCTGGCCCCAGCCGCGGGCTTCCCCGGCCACCGCTTGATGCTTGAAATGGCCCGCCGGCGCGCTTATCTATCGGGTATGTCCATAGACGGCATAAAGCCTCCGACATCCTCGGCGCGCCCACGCGATATGCCGCCCATTGGCATCAATTCGAAAGCCTTGCTCGAGATCGCGATTTTCAAGCATCAACCGGCCGGCCACGGACCAGCCAGCTCCAGGCCCAGGCAGCTCCAGGCCAGGCAGCTCCAGGCCAGGCAGCTCCAGGCCAGCGAGCTAGGACTCCCGCTACACGCGCCAGCCGTGGGCGAGTTCGGGCAGCCTATCGCGCCATGACGGCCCCGCTCGCGCGACGGCCAGGATCGTCCCCTCGCGCAGGCCGGATTCCGAGACACGGATCCGCTCGGCCCCGTACGCCTCGAGGATCGCGTCCATGATCGCACCGCCGGCGGGCAGGATCGCGGCCCGGATCGGGTTGATGAGGTGTCGCTCGGCGGCCGCCGCCGCGGGCTCGGAGGCCAGGATCGACTGGATCTCGGTGATCCGCTCGCGGGTCAACGTGCGATCCAGCATCGCGGCGGGCAGGACCTTGACCAGGTTCGACGCCGTCCCACCGACGGCCACGAGCTCGGCGGGCGTCGCCTGGGGGGCGTCGCGGATGGCCTCGGCGGCGGCATCGCGCATCGCCGCGAGCTCGGTCGCCGTGGGCGGGTCGTGGCGGACGAATCGATCGGTCAGCCGGGCCGAACCCAGCCGGAGACCGACCGCCCGTGGCGGGCGCATCGCATCGACGACGGCGAACTCGGAGCTCCCGCCACCGACATCGACCACCAGCGTCTCGTTCGTCACGGGCATCCCCTCGGTCACACCGATGATGGTCAGGAACGCCTCCTCCTCGTGCGACACGACGTGCAGCGGCGCGCCCGAGGCCGTCACGACCTCGTGGACGATCGCGGCCGCATCGGCGGCGCGCCGGATCGGCTCCGTGCCCAGGAACGTGACGGCTGTGGCGCCCAGACGACGCGCCGACTCGGCATAGCGGACGAGGGTGGCGGTCAACTCGCCGCGCGCCGCCCGACCCAGATACCCCCGCTCGGCGACGGCCGAGCCCAAACCGAGGAAGACCGACTCATCGACGAGCGACCGGAGCCCGTGACCAGCGACGACCGCGACAAGGAGATGGACCGAATTCGAGCCGAGATCGACCGAGGCGCCGACCACGGGTCGGCCGTCCAGCGGCGATCTGGTCCCTCCGCCGTCCGTGGCCGGCTCAGGAGGGCGGTGCGTCAGTCCCTGGGCCTGCCGGACGAAGCGACCTCCGGGCTGCGGGCTGGCGCGATGTCCTCGCGCCGGGCTTGCGGCGAGTCGCCGGCTTGCGCTTCGTGGCGGGCTTGCGCGTCGCAGCCGGCTTGGCAGCTGGCGTGGCGCTGACCGGGCCGGTCGTCGCGGCCGCTCCATCAGTCGTCGGCGGCAGCGCGATCGATGCGCCGGCAGCCGGTGTCGATTTCGCCGCCTTGGGCGCCGTCGTGCGCCGTCGTGGCGTGGAAGTCGCGGTGGTCTTCCTGGTCGGGGCAGCCTTCGCCGTCGGCTTCCTGGCCGTGGCGGGCTTCGCGGTGGTCACGCGCGCGGACGTCGAGGCCCTGGTCGCGGGTCGAGGCCCCGAGGTCGTCGTCTTGGCCGCGGCGGCCGCGGTCGTCGTCGCCTTCGCAGCTGTCGTCGTTCGAGGTTTCGGGGCGGTCGTCCTTCGGGGCTTCGCGGTGGTCGTCTTCGCCGTTGCGGCCTTCGTCGTGGTGGATCGCGTCGAAGCGACCGGCGCGGTGGTCGCCGAACGCCTCGTCCCCGTCCCGGACGCCGCGGCCGTCCCTCGCCTCGCGGTCGCCCCCTTCGAGACCCCCTGTCGAACCGTCGTGGTCCGGCGCCTCGCGGTCGGAGCCGTTCGCCTTGAAGCCGCCGGCGTCGGTGTCGCCTGGACCGGTGTCAGGACCGTGGCGGCGCGGACCGCGGCCGATCCGAGACCTTTCGCCGCCCCGCCGACCGCGTCGCCAGCCGCACCTGCGGCACTGCCCGCCAGCGCGGCCAACCGAGCCGCCAGCGACCTGACCTCGTTCGCCGCCTCAGCGGCCTGCTTCGAGCGCTTCGCGACCTGCTTGCGACCCTTGGTGCCTTGCGCCCCGGCCAGCTGGCTAAGCCGCTTGGTCTCCGTCTTGCGCGCGGCGGCGAGGCGCTTCTCGAGCTTGTGGTACTCCTTCGCCGCACTCTTGGAGATGGGTCCCGCGGCATCCTTCGCATCCCCGATGACGTCGGACAGGGTGCTCATCACCGCGCCGGCCGCTGCCTTCGTGCCGTCGCCACGCTTGGCCATCGATCGACCTCCGTTCAACGTCGCGCAGCCAGCGCGCCTTGGTACAACATCGTGGGCCGGCCGGTCGAGACGGACCGTCGCCAGACGGCAAGTGTGCCATGCTCGGCAAGCACCTCGAGATAGCTCGCGTCGCGCCGACCATCATTGACCAGCGCGCCGGCGCTGGCGATGACGATGGAGCCCCGCCCGTCGGACAGCTGCCAGACGTTCGCCCGATGGATGTGGCCGTGCAGTGCCAGGTCCGCGCCCAGGTCGGCCAGCAGCGCCAGGACATCGCCGGCCCGGTTGGTGAGATCGCCCTCGCGCAGCTTTCGGCCCGGGACCGGCAACAGGCCGTGGTGGAGGGCGAATACCCGGAGCGCACCCGGCGCGGCGCGGCGCATCCGGCGGGCGGCGATCTCGAGCGCCTCCGACCGGAGCCGCGGCGTCGAGTTCACGGCGACGACGTGCACCTCGGGGATGCGGTGGACGGCGGCGACCGGACCAAAGCGCGCGACCCACGTCGCCTCCGGATCGCCGACGGTCGCGGCGGGCGCGTCTGGGTCGTCCGGGTCGCCCCGCCCCTCGTCGAACCCCAGTGTCAGCGCCGGTTCGAGCGCGAGGAAGTAGTCGAGATCCGAATCGACCGGTAGCGGTCGTGCCTCACCCGGCGGCCCGACCGATGGTTCGAGGTCGCGATTGCCCGGGATGACGACGCGCGGCACCGCCCCGAACCGGGACAGCTCGCGGGCCACCTCGTCCAGCTGGTCCGGACGGCCGTCGTGCGATAGGTCGCCGGTGACGATCACCAGATCGGGCTCGCGCGCGATCGCCGCGTCGATGAGCGACCGGAGGGCCCGACGCAGCTCCGCCGAGCCATCGAAATGGAAGTCCGACAGGTGGATGATCCGCGTCACGCCAGACGACCCGACGATCGAGGCGCGGGGGCGGCCGTGGCGCCCCTTCCCGCCATGACCGTGTCCACCGTGCGAAGGAGTCGTTGACCGACCTGCTCGACCGGGGCCGCCGCGGGGATCCGGGTGAACGCGGCCGACCCGGCATAGCGGTCGAAACAGGCGTACAGGCGTTCCTGGAAGAGGCGGTAGCTTTCGCGCAGGTCGGCCGAGAGTTCGAGGTCGAACCCGGCCTCGTAGGGATCGGGATCGTCGGCCCGCCGAGCGGATGACGCGGCGTCCACGTCGAGGAACAGGACGGCGTCCGGCGCCGGCGCGAAGGCGAAGAGCGCCGCAAGCCAGGCCGGGTCGACGCCGCGGGCCTCGGCCCGCGCCATCGGCGTCCAGGCGTACCGATCGGCGATGACGACCAGGCCGGCTCGCAGCGACGGCAGGATGACCTGTTCGACCCGTTCGGCGAGGTCGGCCGCATACAGCAGCGCCGTCTCGGTGGGGTCCGCGTGTCGGTCCCGCTTCGCGCTCCGGATCAGGTCGCCGCTCAGGAGCGAGCTCGCGAGGGACGTCCGGGTAACGCCTCGACCGAGGTAGCGAAGGTGCTCCTCGAGCCGCCGGACGTGGGTGGAGCGACCGGAGCGATCGATGCCCTCGAGGACGAACAGGAAGCCTGGCTCGCCGTGAGCCCCCGGACCGGCCGGCGCGATCGTCGTGGTCATGGCCACGGCTGGACCGCCGTCGGGATCCGCCCGCGCCCGCCCCCGAGAAGCGGGCGAACGGCGTCGCGCACCGCTTCTGTCCGGGCCATCGCGGGCTGCCGTGGATCGAGCACCAGCGAGCGCACCGGCCACGGGCCCGATCCGGGCTCGTCGAGGAGCCGCTCGTAGGCGGCCATCAGTCGCTCGAGGAACGTGCCATACGCCAACGCGACCGCCTCGGCCGCGACCGGCGCCGGACGCGTGGCGAGCGCGCGGGCCAGGGCCGCGGCCGGTTCCTGGCGATGGAACAGCACCAGATCCGGTGGCCGGGCGAACCGGTACAGCGCCGCGGCCCAGGCCGGGTCGAGCCCGCGCGCGATCTCGCGCGCGACCGCGGTCCAGACATACCGGTCGGCCAGGACGATGTGACCGCGGGCCAGCGGGCGGCGGATGTCGGCGGCGAATCGGTCGGCGGTCTCGGACGCCGCAAGGAGTGCCGCGACACGCGGAGTGAGGGCCCGGCGGCCACGCGGACCATCGGCGGCCCGGGCGACGAGCCGTGACGGCTCGAGGGTCACGAGATGGACCCGGCGTCCCTTCCGTTCCAGCCACCGGCCGAGCGCGTCGAGACCGGCCGACTTGCCCGACCCATCGAGGCCCTCGGCGGCGATGAGGAGTCCGCGGGGCCGATCCGAACGGGTGGCAGGCACGTCGTCGATGCTAGCCGGTGCGCGGCCACCGCGGCACGGCTATCCTCGGCAGCGATGTCCCCGGCCGAGGCTTAACGCCCCGTTAACCGACGGCCGAACAGGCGGTTATCTTCGGACTCGAAGAGCGGGCCGCCCGATCTGCAGGCCCCTCGTCCCGAACGGCGGCGACCGGCACGCTCGACCTCGAGCCGGACACGCCCGACGACGTCGCCCAGGCGGGACGCGACACCTGTCTGCTCGTCGCCGAGTCGACCGTCCTGGACCTCAGGGCTCACGAGCTGCGACGTGCCGGGCGGATCATCCCGCTCCGGCCCAAGGAGTACCAGCTCCTGGCGACCCTCGCGGCGAACCCCGGTCGGGCGTTCACCCGCCGTCAGCTGCTCGACCTCGCGTGGGATCCCGGTCGCGCCATCGACACGCGGACGGTCGACGTCCATGTCCACTGGCTGCGGGCCAAGATCGAATCGACCCCGCGCCGCCCGACGCACCTCCTGACGATCCGCGGCTTCGGCTACCGCCTTGACCCGATGGCTGACGCAACCCCGTTAACAAAGCGGTAACAGGGCACCAATGGGCCGTTGACCGCGTGGGCCGACGCTGACGCTGTCATCGCGACGCCTATCAGGCATATATGAACCCGCGCGCAAGGCGCGGCACTCGAGGAGGATCATCGATGGTATCCAGTCCAAAGCGTCTCTGGACGCTCACGCTCGCTGCCGCGCTGCTCGTCGGAGCGTGCTCGAGCGGCGGCTCGTCCACCGCGCCGTCCACGGCCCCAAGCACGGCCGCGTCGACCGCGCCGACGACCGCGGCGTCGAGCGAGACCAGTGCAGCGCCCTCCGCTGCGGCCATCACCGGGACCATCAACGTGTCCGGGTCCTCGACCGTCGAACCGATCTCGACTGCGGTCGCCGAGCTGGTGAAGTCGGCCAACGCAGGCTTCAACTACACGGTCACCGGTCCCGGTACCGGCGACGGCTTCAAGACATTCTGCAAGGGCGAGACCGACATCAGCGATGCATCTCGCAAGATCAAGGACGAGGAGGCCGCCGCCTGCGCGGCCGCCGGCATCGAGTACACCGAGCTCAAGATCGCCTACGACGGGATGACCGTCATGACCTCGCCCGACAACGCCGACGTGACGTGCCTGTCGTTCGCCGACCTGTACGCACTGACCGGGCCACAGTCGCAGGGATTCGACAAGTGGTCATCGGCGACGACCATGGCCAAGTCGCTGGGCTCGAACACGGTCTTCCCAGACACCGACCTGTCGATCACCGGCCCGGGCGAAGAGTCGGGCACCTACGACAGCTATGTCGAGCTGGTGATCAAGCCCATCGCCGACAAGCAGACGCCCCCGCAGGAGGCCGCGACCCGGCCCGACTACGTGGCCAGCGCCAACGACAACGCGATCATCGCCGGGATCCAGGGTTCGCCGAGCTCGCTCGGCTGGGTCGGCTTCGCGTTCGCCCAGGAGAACAAGGACACCATCAAGGAACTCGGGGTGGCCAAGGATCCGAACGGCACCTGCGTCATGCCGACCGACGCAACGATCGCTGACGGCAGGTACCCGCTGTCGCGCAGCCTGTACATCTACGTCAACAAGGCCAAGGCGCAGGCCAACCCCGCCGTCGTCGGTTACGTCGACTTCTACCTTGCGCCCGACACGATCTCGACGGTCCTCAAGACAATCCCTTACGTGAACCTGCCGGCCGACGCGCTCGACGCGACGCGAGCCGCCTGGGAAGCCAGCAGGTAGCCTTCTCTCCTCCACGAACCGGCCGGACCAGCTCGGAGGTCCGGCCGGTTTCGTCTTCCGCCCGACCGTACACTTGGAGCGAGCCAGCAAGATGAGCGCGAAGGCACCGGAGGTGGGCGAATGACTGCGGCCAGCACGCCGGCTCCAGGGAGTCGTCTGCGCGGCACCGCGAACCGCCGCCGCAACGAGGGTGCGATCCGCGCCGTCCTGCTGGCGGCCGCTGTGGTCTCGATCCTGATCAGCGTCGGGATCGTGCTCTCACTCATCTTCGAGGCGATCTCGTTCCTGTCCCAGATCCAGCTATCGCAACTATTCGCCGACGGCTGGTTCCCACGGCGTGGCCAGTTCTCGATATCGACCGTCGTCGTGGGAACAATGATCGTTGCGGTCGTGGCGATGGCGATCGCCGCCCCGATCGGGCTCGGCAGCGCGATCTATCTGTCTGAGTACGCGAGCCCCCGGGTCCGCGGCATCGTCAAGCCCGTCCTCGAGATCCTGGCCGGGGTCCCGAGCGTGGTCCTCGGCTTCTTCGCCCTGACCTGGATCAGCCCCAACGTCGTCCAGGCGATCTTCACCGGGGCCAAGGGTTTCAACCTGCTGGCGGCCGGAATCGGGGTCGGGATCCTGACCATCCCGCTTGTCGCGTCCATCTCCGAGGACGCCATGCGCGCGGTCCCGGCCGCCCTACGCGAGGCGTCGGTCGGCCTCGGCGCTCGAAAACTCCGGACCTCGGTCCGGGTCGTCGTGCCGGCCGCAATCTCGGGGATCGTGGCGGCCATGATCCTGGCCGTCTCGCGGGCGATCGGCGAAACGATGGTCGTCGCCCTCGCGGCCGGCGCCACCGCTGGCTCGCTGTTCACCTTCAATCCGCTGGGACCCGGCCAGACGCTCACCGGCGCGATGGTCTCGCTGGCGGCCGGCAGCGACCAGGTGACCGGAGCGACCGCGGCCTTCCAGAGCCTGTTCTTCCTCGGTCTGCTGCTGTTCCTGGCGACGCTCGGCCTCAACGTTCTGGGCGACGCGTTCGTTCGCCGCACCCGACAGAAGTATTAGGAGCCAAGGGTGTCCGCCCCCTCGATCGTCGTCGCGCCGCCGCGATCCGTCCGCCGCCAGGGCATCGATGTCGCCGGCCTCGTCTTCGCCGGCGCGCTGCTGCTGGCACTGCTCTTCTCGCTGGCCGTGCTGGCCGTCCTCGTCGGATCACAGCTCTCCAAGGGGCTGCCGGTCTTCGTCGATCGTGGGGTCGACTTCCTGACCTCCGATCTGTCGAGCAACCCGGCCAAGGCCGGCGTCGCGCAGGGCCTCATCGGAACGGCGATGCTCGTCGTGATCGTCGCGATCTGCGCCTTCCCGATCGGGATCATGACTGCGATCTATCTCGAGGAGTACTCGGCCAACAACCGGTTCGCCCGGCTCATCGACATCAACATCCGCAACCTGGCTGGTGTCCCGTCGGTCGTCTACGGCATCCTCGGGCTGACCGTCTTCGTGGGCCTCCTGGCGGGCCTCGGAGATGGCAACGGCAAGACGGTCATCAGCGGCGGCCTGACGCTCGCCGTGCTCATCCTGCCCCTGGTCATCATCACCTCGGCGGAGGCGATCCGGGCCGTGCCGAGCGCGCTTCGCGAGGCCGGGTTCGGGCTGGGTGCGTCGCGCTGGCAGGTCGTCCGCCAGCTCATCCTGCCGGCGGCCGCACCAGGCATCCTCACCGGCACGGTGCTCGCCCTGTCGCGCGCGATCGGCGAGACTGCGCCGCTCATCCTGATCGGCGCCGTCCTCGGGTCCTTCTCGACCGCCGGCCAGCTGGGCGACCTGGTGACAGGGCCGTACACGGCCCTGCCCGCGATCATCTATGACTGGGCGAAGCGGCCGCAGCAGGAGTTCCAGGCACTGACCTCGGCGGCCATCATCGTCCTGCTCGCGGTCACGATCATCGCGAATGCCGCGGCTGTCCTGCTGCGCAACCGATACAGCCGCCAGTGGTGACCGATGACCGACCGGACCCCGGGAACCCGGCCGCCGACCAGGGAGATGCCATGACATCCGCCATCACGGACCCGACCCCACCCGCCGCGGCCAAGGCCGTCCACGCGCCCGTGCCCGACCCAGCGGAAGTCAGCGCGGCGCCGGGCGAGACGGCTGCGGCGGCCATCATCAGCCTGCGCGACGTGAGCTTCTACTACGGCACCTTCCGGGCGGTGAAGGGCATCACCTTCGACGTCCCGATCCACCGGATCACCTCGATCATCGGTCCATCGGGCTGTGGCAAGTCGACGCTGCTGCGATCGATTAACCGGATGAACGACCTCATCTCGGGCACCCGCGTGGAAGGCCAGATCCTCTACCACGACGAGGACCTGTACGCGTCGTACGTCGATCCGGTCGAGGTACGGCGGCGGATCGGGATGGTCTTCCAGAAGCCGAACCCCTTCCCCAAGTCGATCTACGACAACGTCGCCTTCGGCCCGCGGCTCAATGGCTTCAAGGGCGATCTCGACGCGCTCGTCGAGGGCAGCCTGCGTCGAGCGGCCATCTGGGACGAGGTCAAGGACAAGCTCAAGCAGTCCGGGCTATCCCTATCGGGCGGGCAGCAGCAGCGGCTATGCATCGCCCGGGCTATCGCCACCGACCCCGACGTCATCCTGATGGACGAGCCGTGCTCGGCGCTCGATCCGCGGGCCACCCTCCAGATCGAGCAGCTGATGGCCGAGATCAAGGAGCGCTACACCATCGTCATCGTGACCCATAACATGCAGCAGGCGGCGCGAGCCTCGGACCGGACGGTCTTTCTCAACATGGCCGACGACCGGGCAGGCTACGTCGTCGAGCAGGGCGACACGGTCCAGATCTTCACGGACCCGAAGCAGCAGTTGACCGAGGACTACGTCTCCGGTCGGTTTGGCTAAGGACGTGCCGATATGACCGACCAGCCGACCGGGGAGAGCGAGATGGACGCACAGATCAACGACCTGCTCCACGACGCGGCCGCCGCGCCGACGTCCGGGGCCGGGGCCGCCGCGGGGATCGGAACGCCCGGCGCGCGCGAAGCGCTCGACCGCGAGGAGGCGCGCATCCGCGACGGCGTCCTGCGCATGGGGGCGCTCGTCGAGACGGCCATCCGCGAGGCCAGCCGCGCGCTGGTCGGCCACGACGCGTCGCTGGCCCTCACGGTCATCCAGGGCGACGCGGCGATCAACGATGCCCAGCGCGGCGTCTCGAGGCTGATCTCGGTCACCATCGCCACCCAGCAGCCGGTCGCGCGGGATCTGCGCTATCTGCTGACGCTCGACCACGTCACCTACGAGCTCGAACGGATGGGCGATCACGCGGCGTCGGTCGCCAAGGCCGTCGTCAAGCTCGCGCCGGAGCCGCCGCTCCAGGGCTACGTCCATCTGCCCGAGATGGCCGAGCGGGCCGCCGTCCTCGTCCACGGCGTGCTGCTGGCGCTCGTCGAGTCCGACGCGGTCAAGGCGCGCGAGATCGCGGTCCAGGACGATGAGATCGACCGGCTATATCACGCAACCTTCGACGAAGTCGTCGAGCTGATGCGGGCCGACCCGGCCAACGTCGAGCGCGGGACCCGGATCATCATCGCGTCGCACTACGTCGAGCGGATCGGCGATCGGGCGACGAACATCGCCGAGGACGTCGTCTATCTCGTGACCGGCGACGTCGAAGATCTGAATCCGTGATGACGGCGCCGACCCGCGTGCTCTTCGTGTGCACCGGCAACTCGGCCCGGAGCGTCATGGCCGAGGGGCTCCTGCGCCACCACGGCGGCGACGCGTTCGATGTCCACAGCGCCGGCACCGAACCGAAGGGGATCAACCTACTGACCGTCCGTGTCCTGGCCGAGGCCGGGATCGATCCGTCATGGGCGCGATCGAAATCGGTGTCGGAGTTTCTCGGGCAGCCGTTCGACTACGTGATCACCGTCTGCGACCAGGCGCGCCAGAGCTGCCCGGTCTTCCCGGGAGTCCACTCGAGCCTCCACTGGGATCACGAGGATCCGGCGGCGGTCGAGGGGACGGAACCCGAACGGCTCGCGGTCTTCCGGGCCGTCCTGGCTGATCTGTCCGAGGAGATCCAGCGATTCATCCCCATCTCGGCCCGAACGGGTACCCTCTCCGCACCGTGACCGAACTCCATCTGCTGCGCCACGCTCACGCCGGCAACCCGGAGGGCTGGGACGGCCCGGACGAGGTCCGACCGCTTTCCGAGAAGGGCGAGTCGCAGGCCGACCGGCTCGGTCGCTTTCTGGCCGGCGTCGGCTTCAAGCCGGACGCGATCATCACCTCGCCCAAGCTCCGTGCGGCGCGGACCGCGGAGATCGTGGCCGAGCATCTCGGGCTCCCGTTCGCCTTCGACACTCGGCTGGCCGATGGCTTCGATCTGGCCGACCTCGAGCGACTCCTGAGCGAGGCCGGCGACCCGGCCCGACCGGTGATCGTCGGCCACGACCCCGACTTCAGCGAGGTGCTGGGACAGCTCGTCGGCTCCTCGCGCGTGCCGATGCACAAGGGCGCGCTCGCTCGGATCGACGTCGATCGCCCGCTCGAGCCCGGGGCCGGCGTGCTGCGCTGGCTCGTCCCGCCGGACCTCCTCAAGCCCGAGCGCTGACCCGGGCTTCTCAGCCGGCCGTGATCCCGGCCTCGTCGTCGTCCGCGCTGGCAGGAAACGGCAGGGCGATCGGGTCGGTCGCGGCCCGGCTCCGGCCTGATGCGTCGAAGCGATCGAGCCCGATCTCGGAGGCGTCGATCAGCGTCGTGCCTCCGCGTACGACGAGGTCCGCAGCGACGCGGGCGACGCCTGGACCCCACATCATCCCGTGGCCGCCGGGCGAGGCCACCGTCACGCCTTCGATGGGCCGGCCGCCGCAATCCAGGGCGGGACCGACGATCGGCAGGTGGTCCGGCGTGTAGTCGATCGTCGCGACCCAGATCTTGCGCAGGTCGAGCCCGCGCGTGGCCGGGACGAGGACATCGAGCCGGGCGCGCATCAGGTCGTAGAACGCCCAATCGATGGCGGTCGCCTCGCCCGGGATCTCGCCCGGGTTGCTCCAGCCGAAGAGCAGGCCGCCCTCCTCCAGCCGCCAGTACAGCCCCTGGCCGATGTCGAAGACCATGGGCATCCGGGGGATGGCGAAGGCCGATGCCGGCTCGAGGACGGCGACCGTGTGGCGGGCCGCCCCGACCGGGATTCGGACCCCGGCCAGACGTCCGACCCCGCGCAGGCTCGGCCCGCCCGTGAGCAGCACCCGCTCCGTGTCGATCGGGCCCGCATCGGTCTCGACGCCGATGACCCGGCTCCCGCCGCCCGGGGTGGGCGTCGTGCGCAACCTGGTGAAGGCCGTTCGCTCGCGGAGCTCGACGCCCGCCGCCTGCATGGCGAGCGAGTAGGCGCGAACGTTGCGCGGCGGATCGATCGCGCCGTCGGTCGCGACGTAGCTGCCGCCTCGGTGACCGGTCGATGCCAGGGTGACGGCCGTCGCGGCGGCCTCCTCCGGGCCGAGCCAGGTCACATCGAGCCCGTTGGCCCGTTGCATGGCCACGCGCTCGTGCCCCGCCCGCTCGTCGTCGTCGGTGACGGCCAGGATGAGGTAGCCATACTCCGTGAAGCCCGAATCGGTGCCATAGGCCGCCGCCTGACCGTGGTAGAAGTCGACCGACCAGCGCCCCAGCGCCACCGTCGCAGGCGTGCCGCCCTGGGCCCGCACGATCCCGGCCGCCCGTGACGAGGCGCCCATCCCGGCCAGCTCTCGTTCGAGCACGATCACCCGCCCCACGCCGTCTACCCGGGCGAAGACCGACGCCCAGCCACCGACCGTCCCCGCCCCGATGACCACCAGGTCCGCCCGATCCGTCACGCCGCCCTCCATGCTCCGCGACGCACAGGATAGGCGGGCGACCTAGCCATCGAGCGCTGCGCCTTCGACGCAGACCGCGACGAGCCCGAGCCCCGCCAGCCGATCGAAGGTCGAGCGGCGGCGAACCGTGTAGGCCGCGACATCGAGCCCCGCCGCCTGCGCCTCCCGGACCCGCTCCGCCTGAAGTCCGCGCCATCCGACCGCGACGCCCCGACAGCCCAGGGCGAGCGCGTCGGTGACCGTGCCATCGTCGAGCTTCTCGCGGTTGAGCCAGCGCGGCCACGACGGGGCGAGCTGGCCGATCCGTCGCAGCGCGGCGGGGTCGAACGACGAGACGACCGCCCGCGATAGGCCGGGCCCCCGTCCGGCGGCCAGGATCTCGACCACGACCGGGCCTGGATCGACCTTGAGCTCGATGTCGAGGAACGGCTGCCGACCGATCGCGACGAGTGCCTCGGCGAGGGTCGGGATGCCGAGGTCGCCGAGCGCGACGGCCTGCATCGCGTCGACCCGTTCCGGCCGCCCGTGGACGCGTTGCAAGGTCTCATCGTGGTGGATCACCGGCACGCCGTCGGCCGACACCCGGACGTCGAACTCGAGCCCGTCGCAGGCGGGCAGCGCGAGGGGCGTGATGAGCGCCGCCAGACTGTTCTCTGGCGCGCCGCGCCAGTCGCCGCGATGCGCCAGTCGAAGGGTTCGGGTCGCCATCGACCTAGCCGATCTCCAGGATGGCGGCGATGCCCAGGTGGTCGCTGGGGTAGAGCGTCGCGTCCTCGGGGTCCGGTCGGTCGAAGACGAGTCGGGCCGACGTCGCCCGAACCGTCCCGCGCAGCCAGATGTAATCGAGGCATCCAGGATCGCCATCGGTGTCCATCGCCGGCGCGATCAGCCCCGACGGCCAGGTCACCGCCGGTTCGGTGCCGTTGGCCGCCTCGTAGGCGGACAGGAACCCGGCGTTGCGCAGGCGTACGGGGCTCGGCTCGGCCGGGTCCGCGTTGAAGTCGCCCATGAGGATCGTGGCCGTCGTTTCGGGTGCCTCGGCGAGCCAGTCCAGGAGCACGGCCGTCTGCGCATCGCGGACCGCCTCGTCAGGGCCGAGGTGATGGAGATGGGTCACCGCCGCGAGGACCGTGGCGCCACCGGGCAGCGCGATGCGTGTGCGAAGCGCCGAGCGGTCGTGCGCGAGATCGACGCGCTCCACCTCGGCGGCGGCCAGGGGCTCGCGCATGAGCAGGCTGTTGCCGTACTCGGGCCGGCCCGCCCAGCCGCGGATCGCGTCGTAACGTCCCTCCCCGGCCACGCCGAGGAGCCGGTCCTGCTGCATCGGGTAGACCACCTCCTGGAGCCCCAGCAGATCGGGCTGGAGCGCCGCCATGTCCGCGAGCAGGAGCGGCAGCCGCTCGAACCAGCGGTCGGCCAGGTTGCGGATGTTGAGCGTGGCGACGTGCAGCGGGTCCATCGGGCTCCTTGCGGTGGCAGGTCGAGTCGTGCCGCGCGGTCAGGCCGGCGGTGCGGCGGCGGGCGGCGCGATCGGCAGCGAAAAGGAGAACGTGCTGCCGACGCCCTCACGCGATTCGACCCAGATCCGGCCGCCGTGCTGTTCGATGATGTGCCGGGCGATGGCCAGGCCAAGCCCGGTCCCGCCGGTCTCGCCCCGGACCCTCGCCCGGTCGACCTTGTAGAAGCGCTCGAAGATGCGGGCCTGCGCCGAGCGCGGGATGCCGACCCCGTGGTCGGCGATGGCGACTTCGACCTCGTGCCCGAGCACGGTGACGGTCACATCCACCTCGCCGCCCTCTGGGCTGAACTTGACGGCGTTGTGGAGCAGGTTGACGAAGACCTGGCCGAGCCGGGCCGCATCGCCCCGGACCGGCGGCACCGACGGCGGCCGCTCGACCCGCAGCGTGACGCCCTGGCGATCCGCGAACAGGCGCAGGCGCTCGACCGACTCGCTGGCCACCTCGCCCAGATCGAGCGGCTCGAGCGGCCCCAGCGCGCTGCCACTCTCGATCCGCGACAGGTCGAGCAGTTCGCTGACCATCTGGACGAGATGACCGGTCTCGATCTCGATCTTGCCGATCCGGTCGCGCATGCGGGCCGGCACCGCGTCGCCGGCCGCCTCGGCGTCGCGGGTCAGGGTCTCGGCCAGCAGGCTGACGGTCGTGAGCGGGGTGCGCAACTCGTGCGAGAGGTTGTCGATGAACTCGGTCCGGATCTGTTGCAGCCGACGTAGCTCGGAGACGTCCTCCATGACCAGCCACAGCCCGCCGGCCGGTGCCCGGCGGGCACGGATCACGAGCTTCGGTCCATCCGCCCCGGCGACCGCGACCTCACCGGTCGCTGAACCGGCCTCCAGCGCGGCGGTCGCGACGGTCTCGACCCCGGTGTCGATGAAGACCTCCATGAGCGTCTGGCCGAGCAGTGTTCCCGGAGCGCGATCGAGGAGGCGGCCGGCCGCCGTGTTGGTGCCCACGATCCGGCCGTCGCCACCGAGGGTCAGGACACCCTGGCTGAGCGCCTCGACGAACTCGGCGCGGTCATGAGCCTCGCGGGCCCGAGCCGTGTCGAGGCGTACCACCCGGGCGGCCAGCACCCGCACCGCCGCGACCGGGTCGCCCGCTGCCGGGACGGCCGCGGCCCGCCGGATGGCCCGGATGGTGCGGCGCTGGCGTAGCTCGACGGTGCCGACGACGGCGAGCGAGATGACCGCCACGATCGCCACCAGCCACGCCTCCACGCCCCGGAGCATCGCACAACGCGCGGTTGCCGGCGGACGGCGTGTCGCCGGCCGTTGGCCTCAGCCGCGACCGGGCCGACGTACCCTTGCCGCGGGCCGATCGTCGGGCAGGAAACGCGGCCGCCATGGCTTCGTCAGCGAGGCGAAGACCGATGGCACGAAGGCATGGCGCAGGACGAGCAGATGGGCAAGGCGGCCAGCCGCGCGACGCGCCCGGACCAGCGTCGCGCGGTCGTCGACATCGGGGACCGCGGCCGCGGCGTCAGCGGCGGCAAGGATCGACGACACCCGCAGCGCCTCGTCGTCTTCGGGCGACGTGCCCGGCGGCCATGGGTCGGGCGCCCCGTCGTCAAGACCGGATCGCCTGGCCGTCGCCGCCAGCGCTCGCACCGCCTCCCGGTCGAGGGTCGCCAGCCGGGCGATGAGCGCTTGCACCGCGTCGCCGTTGGGGCCATACCGCGGCTGGCCGACCGCGGCGTCCCAGCCTCGGGTCAGGCGCTCGCCTGTCCGCTCGCGGAACGGCTCGCTGAGCAGCTCGTCGAGGAAGCCGCCGAGGACGAGCTCGGTGGCGTAGCTCTCGACGGCGTCGCGCACACCGGGCCGGGCGGCGGCCGCCGGATCGAGCCAGTCGGCGACCGCCCGCTCCATCGCCCCGAGGGCGGCCGCCTGCTCGAGTGGCAGGAACCGGGCGATCGTCGCCCCGAAGGCGATCGGTGCCGGCTCCGCGCACGCGAGCCGGTCGATATCGTCGGGCCCCAGCGATGCCACCCGATCCAGGAAGCGCGCCAGGGTCTCGGCCGGGTCCACGGGCCGGGGACGGATCGGTCGGTCCGCCTCGCGTCCATCGCGTCGCGGATCGCGACCGGCCGTGTCGCGGACCGACCGGCGGATCCCGCGCTCGCGGTCGTAGCGCTCGCGCAGGTCCGGATCGCTCAGCCAGTCGTGGGCGACGTTGATCCGCTTCGAGCGCTCGAGACCGGACGGCCCAGCGACATCGGGGTGGTGCTGGCGGAGCAGCGACCGCCAGGCAAGCTCGACCACCTCGGGACTCGCGTCGACGGCGATCTCGAGCCGGGCGTACAGGTCGTCGGCGGGGAGCGGCGGGCGTGGCGGCACAGGCGAAATCCTAGTGGTCAGCGAGCGACTTGCTCGCTAGACTCCGCGCATGAGTTTCTTCAAGCGCGCCCAGGAGGCTGCGGCCGCCGCCGCGGAACAGGCCCAGGTCGCGGCCGGGATGGCATCCAAGACGGCCGCCGACCCGGCGACCCAGGAGAAGCTTGGTCAGCAGGCACGCTCAGCCCTGGGCGCCGCCCGACGCGGCGTCTCGACGGTCGTCGAGCGGATCGACCCCGGCGTCCTGGCCGACCTGATCATCAAGTCGACCGCGCTCCAGGAGATGACCAACGGCTCGCTGCGCGAGAAGCTGTCGCCGTACCGGATCTCCGAGGTGAGCATCACCGCCTCGATCCCGCCCGGCGTCACGTTCGCGATCAGCCGGATGGACGACAAGGAAGAGGTCGTGACCGGCGCGACGGTGTCGTCCGAGGACCTCGCCGCCGACCTGCACGAGTCCGGCGAGGCCGTCATCTCGCTCGACGGCACGAGCCTCAGTCAGGACCAGCTGGCCGAAGTCCGGGCTGCCCTCGCGAGCGAGGTTCCGGAGGATCTCAGCCCGTCCTGAGCAGCGCCTCGACGTCCTCGATCGGGCGGGTCGACCGATCGCCCGTGGCCCGTTCGGTGACCTCGATGCCGCCCGCCGCAAGCGAACGCGGGCTGACGGTCAGGATCCAGGGCATGCCGAGCATCTCCGCATCGGTGAACTTGACGCCGGGCGACTCGTCGCGGTCATCCCACAGGATCTCGCGATCGGCCTCGAGCGCGATCTCATGGAGTCGTTCGGCGATCTCGTTGACGCGGGGCTCCTTGTTGCCGCCGATCGACACGAGATGAGCGGCGTAGGGCGCGACCTCGGCCGGCCAGATGATGCCCTTGTCGTCGTGGTGCGCCTCGACGATGCAGGCGGTGCTGCGCCCGACGCCGATGCCGTACGAGCCCATCACGATCGGGTGGGCGACGCCGTCCTCGCCGAGATACGTGGCCCCGGCCGCGTCGGTGAACTTGGTGCCGAGCTTGAAGATGTTGCCGACCTCGATGCCGTTGCGCAGGATGACCGGCTCGCCACAGACCGGACAGGCGTCGCCCTCCTGCGCGTTCGTGATGTCGGCGGTGACATCGAAGCCGTAGTCGCGCCCGGCGTTGACGTTGCGGTAGTGGAAGCCCTCGCGGTTCGCGCCGGCCACGAGGTTAGGCGAGCGCTCGATGAGATCGTCGATGACCACGACCGTGTCGTGGGCGCCGATGGGCGACCCGTAGCCGGGCTCCATCCCGGCGGCCCGGATCTCCTCGACCGTCGCCGGCCGGATCCCACCGACGGCCTTGGCCGCATTGCCGAGCTTGGTCTCGTTGACCTCGTAGTCGCCGCGCACGATGGCCGTCACGAGCCGGCCGTCGCCGGTCACGAAGAAAGCCGCCTTGGCGGTGTGGTCGGCGCCCACGCCCAGGAATGCGGCGAGCGTCACGATCGTGGTCGTGCCCGGCGTGGCGACCTCCTCGAGCGGGAGGGCCGCTTCGGTCGGCGAGGCGGCCGGCGTCTTGGGCATCACCGCGACCTGGCGGTTGGCTGCGTAGTGCCCGCTCTCGCACAGGACGAGGACGTCCTCGCCGGCCGGGTTGAGGACCATGAACTCGTGGGCCTGGCTACCGCCCATGATCCCGACGTCCGAGGCGACGACCACCGTCTCGAGCCCAAGCCGTTCGAAGGTCCGGACATAGGCCCCGTACTGCGCCTCGTAGCTGGCATCGAGTCCCGCCTGGTCGCGGTCGGCGCTGTAGGCGTCCTTCATGACGAACTCGCGGACCCGGATGAGGCCGCCCCTCGCGCGCGGCTCGTCGCGCCACTTGGTCTGGAAGTGGTAGACCTGCTGAGGCAGCTGGCGATACGAGCGGATGACATCGGCCAGCAGGAGGCCGACGACCTCTTCGTGGGTCATCGCCAGGACCATGTCCCGCCCGTTGCGGTCCTTGAACCTCGTCAGCTCCGGCCCGATCGCGTCATAGCGACCGCTCGCCCGCCAGATGTCAGCCGGGTGCACGACCGGCATCTCGAGCTCCTGGCCGCCGATCGCGTTCTGCTCCTCGCGAATCACCTGCTCCACGCGATCGTTGACGCGCTTGCCCAGCGGCAACAGCGAGTAGATACCCGAACCGAGCTGCCGGACATAGCCCGCCCGGACGAGCAGCCGATGCGACGGCATCTCGGCATCGGCGGGGTCGTCGCGGAGGGTCGTGAAGAAAAGCTTTGAGAGACGCATCCGCGAAGGATAGCGGGGACGACTCCTCGGACGCGTCAGTCGCGTCCGGCGACGAGACTTGTCCATCCCCTTCGGGTCACCCCGTCACCGAGCTCGAGCCAGCGCAGCGCATAGGCGACCCGCGGCGCGCGGAGCACGACCGGCTCGACCGCACCGTCGTGCGGTGTCCGCCGGAACGACTCGCGCTCGAAGGAGGCTGCCAGCGCCCGGCGGCTCCGGATCGGGGCCAGCTGATCTCGAACCAGATCGACCTCCCGCGCGAACGCCGACTCCCCCCAAGGGTCAGCGTCGCGGGGATGGTCGCGGAGCGTGCGGGTGACGAGCAGGGCATCGAGCGCCAGCACCCGGTGCGGCGCCTGTGCCCGCGGTAGACCGGCCGCGCGACCCGACGGGAGGAGATCCCCGGATCGCGCGGCGCCACCGTTCGACGCATTCGCGCTGGACCGGGGCGCTTCAACGGCCCCCTGTCCGGCTTCGCGAGCGATGAACGGCATGCCACCACGATGCGGGGCCTACATCAACGCCGGCTTTCCGTTGGGTCAACGTCGTACCATGACCCGGCTCCCGGGCCTGAGCCAAACGGAGCGCCCGAACCCCTGCCCAGGAGAGTCGCATCCGTGGATGGCGTCACCGCCATGCTGGTCGTCGTCGTGCTGCTGGCCGTGGTATTTGATTACGTCAACGGGTTCCACGACACCGCCAACGCGATCGCGACGTCGGTGGCGACCCGGGCGCTGGCGCCGCGCTACGCCATCCTCATGGCCGCCGCATTCAACTTCATCGGGGCCTTCGCAGGGACGGCAGTGGCGAGCACGATCGCCAACGGTCTGGTCGATGAGGCGACGACGACCCAGGTGGTGATCGCCGCTGCGCTCATCGGCGCGATCGCCTGGAACCTCATCACCTGGCAGCAGGGCCTGCCGAGCTCGAGCAGCCACGCCCTCATCGGCGGTCTCATCGGGGCGACCATCGTGGCCGCCGGGACCGGGGCGCTCAAGATCAACGGCATCGTCAACAAGGTGCTGGTTCCGATGTTCACATCGCCGGTCCTGGGTTTCTTCATCGCCTTTGCCCTGATGATCGCGCTGTACTGGATCTTCCGCTCTTCGAAGCGAAAGCCGATGGCCAGGCGGTTCCGGCGCCTGCAGATCTTCTCGGCGGCATTCATGGCCTTCGCTCATGGCTCGAACGATGCCCAGAAGACGATGGGCATCATCACCCTGGCCCTGCTGACGGCCGGCGTCATCCCGACCTTCGAGGTCCCGGTCTGGGTCATCCTCGTATCGGCCACGGCACTCTCGCTGGGGACGGCCGTCGGGGGCTGGCGGATCATGCGCACGATGGGTCAGCGGGTCGCCAAGCTTGAACCGGTTCACGGATTCGCCGCCGAGACGACCGCGGCGACCATCCTGCTGGGCACCGCGCATCTGGGCATGCCCGTCTCGACCACCCAGGTCATCTCGGGCGCCATCATGGGTGTCGGCTCGAGCCAGGGCCTTCGTCACGTCCGGTGGGGGGTCGCGCGCCGGATCCTCATCGCCTGGGTGCTGACACTGCCGGCGGCCGGGATCCTGGCCGCACTCGCATGGCTCGCGCTCACCGCGATCGGCCTGTCATGACCTCTCACCGAACAGACCCCGACCACCCGGAGGCACCGCCATGAGTTTCCATCTCCTGCCCAGGGATCCGATGTTCTTCGAGCTGTTCATCGCCGACGGCGACAACCTCCAGGCGGCGGGCGCCGCACTCAACGCGATGGTCGAGGCGTACGACCGGCTCGATGAACGCGTCACCGAGATCCAAGCCCTCGAGAAGCGCGGCGATGAGATCGACCGCGAGGTCACACGCAAGCTCGAGGATGCGTTCGTCACGCCGTTCGATCGCGAGGATATCCATGAGCTCGTGTCCCGCCTCGACGACGTGGTCGACGGGATCCAGGCGATCGCCGAGACGTTCGTGATCTACGGCGTTAGCGCGCCGACGCCGGAGTCCCGGCGACTGGCGGCCATCATCGACGCCCAGGGGGTGGAGCTGGCACAAGCGCTGCGAAAGCTCGACGGTCTCAAGGACCTCGAGCGCCATTTCGACTCGATCCACGAGCTCGAGAACGAGGCCGACGGCCTATCGAGGGCGGCGGTCGCTCGGCTCTTCAAGGACGACCTGCCGCCGATCGAGGTCATCAAGTGGCGCGACCTCTACAACCTGCTCGAGGAGACCATCGACGCCGCGGAGGACGCGGCGGAAGCGATGGAGCGGATGTACCACAAGGCGAATTGAGCGGGCTCAGGCGTGCACGGTCGGTGGCAGCCCGAAGACCCCGAACAGCTCCGGCCCGAAGGTCGTGATCTCGGCGATCTTCCCGTGCTCGATCCGCAGGACGTCGAACTTGAACGGCCGGAACTGGCTGTCGCCGGCCTTGCGCAGGTAGCTCGCGGCCGTGGGCATCCGGTTGGCCAGGGTCGGCAGGAGACGCCACTCGCCCTCGCGCGGGGCCCCTTCGATGAGCGGCCCGATCGAGGCAAGCCCCTCAAAGAGGTACGGCTGCGGCGGCATCGTGATCCGCAGGCTCTCGGCGGAGATGGCGATGGCGGCCGCGGCTTCGAAGCGCTCGTGCGCATCGATGAAGCGCGCCAGGAGCGCCTGCTCCTCGTCGCTCGGCTCGCCGGTCGACCATTCCGAACGCTTTGTCGAGAGGTGGTCGCTCATCGTCGCCCGGGCGCGCTAGAGTGCGCTGTTGGTGGCGGCCACGCTCATCTCGAGCAGGGCCGCGGTCTCGCTTGCCGGCCAGCCCAGCACGTCGCGCGCGATCAGCGTCGCGCGCTGGCGGGGCGGCAGGACCTGCATGGCGGCCAGGAAGGCGAGCTCGATCGTCTCGCGCTCGACCACGACCGCGTCCGGCTCGTCCGTGCTCGGGGCGACCCGGTCGAGGAGGGTGTCGGGATACGGCTGGAGCCAGGGCACCTCTGCGAAGCTGCGCATCGTCGTCAGCCGCCGCGATCGACGCCGGAGCGCATCGAGACAGACGTTGGTGGCGATCCGGTACAGCCACGCCCGGACCATCGCGCTGCCATCGAAGCTCGCACGGGCATCCCACGCTCGCAGGAACGTTTCCTGCACCGCGTCCTCGGCCTCGTC
>JBBQVJ010000018.1:0-22473 GCA_038211705.1 Candidatus Limnocylindrales bacterium
GGAGTCCTCCTCCTCGCCGATCGGGGTCTCGAGCGAGACCGGCTCCTGCGAGACCTTGATGATCTCGCGGACCTTCTCGGGCGTGACCTGGACCTCCTGGCCCTTGGACATCGCCTCGGCGATCTCCTCGACCGTCGGCTCGCGGCCGAGCTCCTGGAGGAGCCCGCGCGAGACGCGGATCAGCCGGTTGATGGTCTCCACCATGTGGACCGGGATGCGGATCGTTCGCGCCTGGTCGGCGATGGCCCGGGTGATGGCCTGGCGGATCCACCACGTCGCGTACGTGGAGAACTTGAAGCCCTTCTCGTAGTCGAACTTCTCGACCGCCCGGATGAGCCCGATGTTGCCCTCCTGGATGAGGTCGAGGAACGACATCCCGCGGCCGATGTACTTCTTGGCGATCGAGACGACCAGCCGCAGGTTGGCCGACGTCAGCTGCTCGCGCGCATCGCGGCCGATGACGACGATGGTGCCCTTGCGGTCACGCAGCTTGGTGTTGAGCGGCACCTCCGGGTCGTAGCCCATCCGCTTGAGCAGGTCCGCGTCGTTGCCGGCGAGGATCCAGCGCTCGAGCGCCGGGAACGCGACATCGTCGCGGGTCCAGTCCGAGATCGCCCGCAACCCGATGTTGTCGCGCGAGTCGAGGTCGCCGTTGTGGACGGCCAGGAAGGCCCAATCGAGCAGTGGCAGGAACGTCTCGACGGACGGCCCCTCGTTGTGGGTGTGGACCAGCTTCTTCGCCTCCTTGAGGCGCTCCTTGGTCCCGTCGGACTGGGCATCGCGCCCGGCCTTGACCAGGTGGAAGTCGGGCGACGGGGTCAGCAGGGCCTTGGTGCCCTTGTCCGACATCGCTCGGCGGACGAGGTCGTGGGCCTCCTCGCCGAACGGGAGGCGATGCTGGGTCTTCGTCGTGCGCGTCTTGCGCTCCGTGTCGTGAAGTGTCCACTCGTGGAGCGAGACGATCCCTTTCCAGGGCGCCTCGACCATCTGCTCGCCGAGCTCGATGGCCGTGGCCAGGACGACCTCTTCCTCGGCGGTCAGCAGGGCGACCTTGCCGATCTCCTTGAGGTACATCCGGACCGGGTCGTCGATCCCGATCATGTCGGCCGAGATGGCCTCGAGCTCTTCGGCCGAGGGCTCCTCGACCTCCTTGGGATCGAGCTTCGCCGGCGCGTCGGCCGGCAGCTTGGCCGTCGGGTCGGCGGCGCCGTCCTCGGCGACGACCACGATCCCGACGTCGGCGCCGTCCTGGGCGACCTCGGGGCCGAGATCGAGATCCTCGTCGTCATCATCGTCGCCGGCCACGGCGACGCCACCGGCCTTCGGGCGCGAGGGGCGAAGACCGGCGAGCTTGGCCTCTTCGAGGTCGGCCTTGGCGCGACGGGGTCGCGACAGGACGGCTTCCACGAGTTGCTTGTCCAGGGGATCTGCGGACATGGTTACCTCCGGTGGCTGGCGAGCAGCCGGGTCTGGTCTCGGCGCCGGTCCAGTGACAGGCGCGCTTCGTTGATCAGTCGTCGTTCGAGCATCAGTCGGGCGATCGCTTCTCGATCGTCGGCCCGTTCCGCCTCTCCCTGGGCGGCCTCGTTGTAGTCGCTTCGATCCCGCAGCTGGTCGTGTTCGAGCTCGAGCAGGAGGCGCGTGATCTCGTAGTCGAGATGGGCCGGGTCGAGCCCCCGGGCATCCGGTCCCGGCTTGGCATATAACGCCCTGGCAAGTGCCGCCGTTTCATCGTCGAGCGCGAGCAGGAGCGCCGCGCCGTCGAACGGCGGGTAGACCCCCTGGTCGTTCGGCGCCCGCTGGAAGACGATCGCGCGGAAGAGCTCGCGGGCGACCTCGCTCGGCAGCTGGTCCGGACCGACCTCGTCGACGACCCGGAGCTGTTCATCGGGGACGAGCAGGAGGAGCCGGAGCAGCTCCGACTCGACCGGCGTGATGGCCCGCAGGATGTCGCTGATGGGCAGCGCGTCGGGCGAGGACAGGACCGCGTGGGCGCTCATCCGCGAGTCGCCGTTCCGTCCGTCGCTCCCCGGCCGCCCCTGGGCGATGGGATTGCGGGCGGGTCGTTCCAGGACCTGGCGAAGCACGCGCTCCTCGACGCCCGAGACGCGCCGGACCTCGCCGAGCGCCTCGTCGCGACGGAGCGGGTCGGCGATCTCCCGGATGGCCGGCATGACCGCTTCGACGAAGCCGATCCGGCCGGACGATGTCTTGAGGTCGAATCGCCCGGCGTGATGATCGATCAGGTACTCGACGAGTGGCTTGGCCTTGGCGATGGCCGCCTCCCAGATGGCCGGCGACTCGCGCACGACGTCGTCCGGGTCCTTGCCGTCGGGCAGCCGCGCGACCCTGACATCCTCGAGCTTGACCCCCGATGTGTCGCCCTGGAGCTGGCCGATGAGCCCGGCCAGGGCGGTCACCCCGAGCGTGCCCGCCTTCTCGCCCGCGGCGTCGACGTCGTAGGCCAGCGCGATCCGTGAGGCATATCGGGTCAGCAGGGCGACCTGGCCAGGCGTGAGCGCGGTACCGAGGCTGGCCACGACGTTGTCGAAGCCGGCCTGATGGGCCATCAGCGCGTCCGTATAGCCCTCGACGATGACGGCCTGGCCGGTCTTGCGGATCGAGCTCTTGGCCTTGTCGATGAGGTACAGCGTCCGGCTCTTGTCGAACAGCGGCGTGGCCGGCGAGTTGAGGTATTTCGGTCCATCGCCCTCGAGCAGGCGCCCGCCGAGCCCGACAGCGTGACCGTTCTGATCGCGGATCGGGAACAGGACGCGCGAGCGGAACTTATCGTAGACGCCGCCCCTGGCGGTCTGACGCGGCGATGCGAGGCCGACCTCGACGAGCTCGTCGGGGCGGACATCGCGCTTGGCCGCCAGGGCGCGGGTCATCTGGTCCCAGCCACCGGGTGCCCAGCCAAGCTGGTAGGTCTCGATGGTCTCGTCCGTGAACCCGCGGCCGTGAAGGTACTCGAGCGCGGTCGTGCCGGCCTTCGAACTGGTCAGCACGGCATGGTAGAAGGCGATCGCGCTGTCGAGGACCTGGCGGAGCCGCGCCTGGTGGGCGTCCTCACGCTTGGTCCGCTCGTCGATCTCGACGCCGGCCCGCTGGGCGAGGGTCCGGAGGGCCTCGGGGAACGGGACGCCATCGCGCTGCATGACGAAACTGAAGATGTCGCCTCCCAGGCCACAGCCGAAGCAGTGCCAGCTGTCACGCCCCGGGGTGACGACGAACGACGGTGTCTTCTCGCCGTGGAACGGGCAGAGACCCTTGTAGGTGCTCCCCGCCTTCTTCAGGCTGACCGTTTCGCCGACGACATCGACGACGGACAGCTTGCTCTTCACTTCGGCTGCGACACCGACCGCCAAACAGCGCCTCCTGGACCCGAACATGACTGTGGGCCTGTCAAGTCTTGACAAGCCCGATCAGTCGGTAGCATGCGCCTCTGAAGCCCCATTTGTCAAGTTTTTGTCAATACTCCATGGGAGTATTCTTGATCATGGGACGCGGCAGCACCTCGCACGGGGTTCAGCTCCAGCGACGATGCTGAGTCTTCGGGCACCGACCACGAACGGCCGTGATCGTGCCCGTGAGTCAGTAGGCGAAGGCATCCGAGCAGGAGCCCGCGATATCCTCAGGCAGGAGCGCGACGGCTCGGATCGAGAAGTCCAAGTCGTCGCCCCAGCGCAGGCCGCTGCTTCCCCAAACACCGCCGGCCACGAGGTAGCCGCGGGCGAGACTTGCGCCGGCTTCCGGGAGACTGGTGATTGCCTCAAGGGTGCCGTCACTGGCCAGGAATGCACACCGGAATGTCGAGCCCGGCTCGGGGATGAAGTAGTTGTCGTGGAAGACGCTTGGAACGAAGGCTGTCCCGAAGGTGTCGGGTGAACCGACAAAGGGCCAGCCGGTCTTCTCGATATCGGGACCGAATGGGCCATCGAAGGGCACGGGCTTGATTGCCGCAGTCAGCCGGACGATCAGCGCTGTCGCGGTTGGCTGGCAGGCAGTCCAGGCCGGATCCGCCAGGCTGCCAGCCCCGAGGGTCTCAGGGTGAAGCATCGCGTCGGCCAGGGCATTCAAGCGAGTGATGGCCGGGTCCTCGACCCACGTGCTTGCATCGCGGGAAGTCGTGCTTGGCACCTGGACCGTGTAGCGTGTCCCGTCGGGCCGTTCCAGGACGAATGTGTCGATGGTGTCGCCATAGTAGAGCGGATGTTTGCCGGGCGCGATCTGGCGCTCGACCACCTTCGGCACGGCCAACAGGTCACCGTCCTCGGCCAGGATGGCACGGACGGCAGTCAGTCCGGAGGCAGTCAAGGTGTTGCGCTCCTGTGTCCCGCATGGCTGGCCAATTCCGCAGCCCGTCCCGGTCTTCCAGCGGATCACGGTGCCGTCGGTCAGGTAGTCAGCGCTGTGCCGGCCCAGGCCGAAGTCCTCCTGGCCCACGTCCAGACGAACCAGGAGTCCCGATCCGCCGATCCTCGGGGGCACGGCGACGACAGACGGGCCTGATGCCGCACACGCGACGAGCGCCAATGGAACGAGGAAAAGGGCGAACCGGCGAAGTCTCAATTTGGGCGGTGTCCAGATTCCGATTGCGGCAGGTCCTCGACCCCGGTAGGCAGGGCTCCATGGTTCCACCGCGGTCCCGTCAAGGGCTATGAAGCATTCGTACTCGATCGCATCGTCTGCCTCCGATTCGCCCCAGGCCGTCGACCCATGCGCTGGTCCAAAGCGAGCTCGCGAAACGGGTCACGCCTTCGGTCGGCTGGCGACCCGCCCAGCGAGGCAAGTGCAGCCGCCGCGAGCCGGCTGGGCGTCGCGATCTCGCCGGGATCACTTCGTAAGCTGGATCGACCGCGCGCGGTGCGGCACGGAACCATCGGCAACGAACGCGTCCAGGGACCGGTGTCTGGCCTGCCAGGCCAGCCTAGGCGACGGCCCGGTAGCCCTCGGTCACCTCGTCCTTGTGGGCCGCGAACGCCCCCAGGACTTCGCCCTTCTCGCGCTCGGGCACACCTACAGCGTCCAGCGTGCGCCCGAGCTCCGCAGCCACCTCGTCGAACTCGTCCGGCGAGATCCGGAGGTTGCGATGCGCTTCCTCGAGGCCAAGGTCGGTACTCCCAGGAGCGGTGGCCGAGTACACGAATGGCCCACCCGAAACGGCGCAGACCCACAGCGTCCGCATGAACTTCAGCCCGGGCAGCCGCCCGAGGTTGTTGGTGTGCCACTCACGGAGCGCGGGATTCGCGGACTGCTGCCCGACGATCGGGTTGCGAACGACCGCATCGCTGAAGTGATCGATCACGGCCGCGATGGCGAATGCGCCACCAAGCCGCTCGTACAAGCTGGACTGAGTCATCGTCATCTACCTCGAATGGGTTGGTGGTCCGGCGCCGGTACCTGTAACGGTAATGGGCGTTATCCTTACAGCGCGGACCGCCGATGTCAACTCTTTTCGTAACCATCCTTTCTGATAGAGTTCGGCCATGACAGGGTCGGTCACTCCCGCGGATCCGGTCGGCGCGATCGCGCTGCTCGACGAGCCGAAGCGCCGGCAACTCTACGAGTTCGTCGTCGCCAGCCACGGGCCGGTGGGTCGCGATGCGGCGGCGGCGGCCGTCGGCCTGAGTCGCGAACTCGTCGCGTTCCATCTCGATCGACTGGTCGCGGGTGGGCTGCTCGAGACCGAGTACAAACGCCTCGGTACGCGTCGAGGGCCGGGCGCGGGCCGTCCGGCCAAACTCTACCGCCTCGCCGACCGCGATCTTGAGGCGTCGTTCCCGCAGCGCGACTACGGGCGGGCGGCGGACATCCTCGCCGAAGCGCTCGAGTGGGTCGATGCTGGCTCGGGCGTGTCCGGGCACGAGGCGCTGGCCGATGCGGCCCGCGCCCGGGGCACGGATGCCGGGCTCGAGGCTCGTCGGCGCGCTGGAGCGAGGCCGACCCACCGTCAGCTCCGAACCGCGCTCCTCGACCTCCTCAAGCGCGCCGGATATGTGCCCGAGATCGCTCGGGCCGATGAACGGATCTGCCTGCGGAACTGCCCGTACGACGCACTCGCCAGCGGCCATCGGGAGCTGACCTGCGGGATGAACGTCGCCTGGGCCCAAGGCGTGGTCGAAGGCCTGGGTGACCCTGGCCTGGCCGCGTCATTCACCCCACCTGACGGGTCGTGCTGCGTCGCGTTCGAAGGTACGGCAGCCCGCCCTCGGATCCGGGCTGCCTCGGGCAGCGATCCTGCGAGCTGACGAGCCAAGGCGATCCGTCGATCGCGACTTTCGTGTGGTGTGGGCGCAAGTGCGACCGCCGACTGCAATCCGCTGCAATGTCCGGCGACCATGGCTCCATGGGTCGGTGACGGGCGGCACGTCAGGATTGGCGGGTTGTCCTAGCACTAGCGAGATAAGGGTGAGATGAGAGCTTCACATTTGCCTGCGCTGCTGATCCTGGCGTGCGCATCCCTGCTGGCGGCCTGCGCCGGGACGTCCTCGTCGGGCTCGCCGACCGTCGCCGGGCCAACGGCGGCCAGCTCGGCGGCTCCGAGCACGGAGTGAGCGTTGCGCCGAGCACCGAGGCCAGCGTCGCCACGACCGAGGCCGCCCCGGCCTCAGGCACGCTGCCGGTGACCGGCAAGGACTTCGGCTTCGACCTGCCCTCGTCCGTCGAGGCCGGCGTCACGGCGATCACGCTCACGAACGCCGGCGCCGAGGAGCATCAGGCGCAGCTGGTCAAGATCGCCGACGGCAAGACGCTCAGCGACGTCGTCGTCGCGCTCAACGGTGACCCGACTGGCGCCGCCGCCTTGGCGCTCGTCGCGTTCTCCGGCGGTCCGAACGGCGTCGCGCCGGGCGCCACCGGCACGTCCTCCGTGAACCTCGAACCGGGCCAGTACGCGTTCATCTGCTTCATCCGGGGCAGGGACGGCATCCCGCACTTCGCGAAGGGCATGATCGCCCCGCTGACCGTCACCGGGACAGCCTCGACCGCGACGCTTCCGGCGGGCGACAGCAAGCTGACGTTGAAGGACTTCACGTTCGACCTCGACACGCTTTCCTCCGGCAAGCACACGGTCAGCGTCACCAACAATGGTCCGCAGCCACACGAGGCAACCATCGTCAAGTTGAACGACGGCGTCACGGTCGAATCGGCGATCAAGGCCCTGACGGCCGCGCCGGCGCCCAGCGCGGTCCCCGCGCCGCCGCCGTGGTCCGACGTCGGCGGCATCAGCGCGATCGCCCCGAACTCGACCGCGACCTTCGATGTCGACCTGCCGGCCGGGAACTACGCATTCGTCTGCTTCGTACCTGACCCGGCGACGGGGAAGCCACACGTAGAGCTCGGGATGATCCGCGCCCTGACGGTCCAATGAGCCACTGAGGTCCCGATGCCGAACCGGCGGGTCGGTCGATGGCCGGTCTGCCCGTTCGATTCCAGGCTCCGAACCGGACGCTGAGCAAGCGTTCGGCGCCAACCATCGCGTGGCTTCAGCCCATCGCGCTCGTTCCGAAACGGTTCTGCAACCTCGGCCATGGTGGACTACGAGTCGATGCCGGAGGAAGCGCGCCTTGTCGAGGACGCTGATCGTGAACCCGCGTGACGACGCAGCCTTCGTCGACTATGTCGAGACGGCCGATGACGGCACGGGGTCGCCCGCCGAACTCCAAAGCCGGCTCCGCGAGCGGTATCCGGAAGCGGTCGTCCGGGCACGCGACCTCGATGGCGAGCTACACAAGATCTGGTACGTCTACCGAGACGGCCATTGGACCCCCAGCCCCACCCGGGGATCAGAAGGAGACGGCCATGTCTGAGCTCGAGAACGATCTGCGCGCGACGGCCGAGGACATCGCCGCCGATGCCGCGCGCCTCACCCGGATCGAGGTCGAGAAGGCCCGACTCGGTGCCAGCGACCCCCGCCTGGTCGAGCTCAGCGCCGAGAGCGAGCAGATCGCCCAGCGGCTCGTCCCGAAGACGACCGCCGAGCGGCAGCTCGCGGAACAGGTCGGTGGCGAGTCGTCGAATCCGTGACAGTGGCCCCAGCGCCCGAGCGCGGGACCATCGCCGGTCGATTCAGGTTGAGATAGCCGGATCAGGCCATGGACGCCGATGGCCGCCCGAAGCCGGCCTGGCCTGCGAGCAGCAGCGCCTCCCCAGAGCGATCGGCTGGGCCGGCTCGCTCCGCGCTCTACGGCGCCCGGTCAGCCGTACGTTCGTGCTATGGGCCGGGCGACGGCGGTGCCCTATGGTGGTGGCGGCCATGCGACCATCCGCGACGTCATCGACCTCCGGAGCCACGCTCCGGCGACTCGTCTTCACGAGCGTCCTGGCCGCCGGGCTCGTCATGATCGGTCTGCCATCGGCCGTCTTCGCCGCGGATCCACCGGCCTCCGCCCCACCGAGCGCGCCGCCGAGCGCCGATCCCACCGCGACACCGACGGGGGTCCCGACCGCCACGCCGACGGCGGTCCCCACGGCCGCACCGACCTCGACACCGACCGCCGTCCCCACGGCGACCCCGGCTCCGACGGCGACGACGCCGGCCGCGACCCCGACCCCCGCCCCGAGTGCGACGCCCAGCCCGGCGCCGATCGCGACGCCAGCGCCGTTCATCCCATCCGTCGTCGCCCCTCGCTCGATGAACCTGTTCTGGGCTACCGGGTTCCGGTACCAGGATCCGAACTGGGCGGCCTGCACCGCCACGTCGGTCCGGACCATGCTCAACTTCATCTCGATGCGGTCGGTCGGCCGGGTCGGCTTCCGCTGGCAGGTGACCAACTCAGGCGCCATCCGGGACACGATCCTGGCCTGGGAACGCAAGCACGACACGATGGCCGGCGGCTACGGATCCGATCCGCATGGCTGGCGCAATGCCCTGAACTACTACGGCTGGGGCCCGGCGGCCCTCATGGCCGGGGCACGGGTCTACGACGACTACTCGTACAGCTCGTTCGATGGCGCGATGAAGGCCGCCGTCCGGGCGCTGGTCCGGACCAGCAAGCCGGTCGGTCTGCTCGGCTGGCGGGGTGGCCATGCCCAGATGTTGACGGGCTACTACGGGCTGGCCGGCAATCCGTTCGCCAGGGACGCGACGGGCCGTTACACCGACGCGTTCTCGGTCGCCGGCTTCTACCTCTCCGACCCGCTCCGGTCGTCGCTGGCGGTCAACAAACCGCTCAAGTACTCGACGCTTCGCTCGACGATGACCGACAAGTGGCGCTTCCAGCGCTACTACGAGACCGACAGCAAGGCCGACGATCCGTACACGCCGGGCTATCGCGTCTCGAAGAAGGAGTGGTACGGGCGCTTCACCCTGATCCTGCCCGTCCGCTGACGCCCGGATGCTGCGACCTCGCGCCCTCAACCGCGCCCTATTGGCACGACAACTCCTCCTGGAGCGCGGGTCGCTGACCACCGAAGCGACCATCGAGCACCTGGTCGGCATGCAGGCGCAGGCACCGCTGGCACCCTACGTCGGGCTCTGGTCACGGCTAGACGCCTTCCGGCCCGAGACCCTCGCCGACGCGATCCTCGAACGGCGAGCGGTGCGGACCTCGCTGATGCGGGCCACGATCCACCTCGTCACCGCGCGCGACGCGCTCTGGCTGTGGCCGCGATCCAGCCGGTCCTCGAACGCGGCTACGTCGGGCGCGCCATCCGCGCCGACCTCGAGGATGAAGGCGGGCGGCTGCTGACGTTCGCGGCGGCTGACGCCACGGGCGAGGTCGTCATCGTGGCGCCAGATCCCGCGGGTCACGATCGAGGGCGACCCCGTTGAGCCCGTGGCCGCGCGCGCGAGCGCCTGACGTGGCGGTCCGGGGTCGGCGCGCCACCTGACGAGGCGGCTGGGGTCGGCGCGCGCGCGACCGGCAAGGTTAACCCCTCGCCATCCGATCTTGATCGTCCGGTGACGAGGGGCTACGAGATTCGAAGGGGACACACTTCCCGGAGGGGCGGGGTGGATGGTCGACCCTTCCAATTTCGTAGCCGGAAGATAGGCTTCGCGCCGGTGACACGCGAGGATGAAAACTCGCGCTCGTCGGGCGAGCCCCGGCCTAACGTGATTCGTCGATCCAGCCCTGTCGCACGGCGACCCGGGCGAGGGCTGTGCGACTCGTGACGTCGTAGCGGTCGAACAGACGCCGGAGCTGGCTCTCGACGGTCTTCACCCGGAGCGAGAGCCGGTCCGCGATCTCCACGTTGGACAGGCCTTCCGCGACCAGGGCGAGGATCTCGAGCTCGCGCGGCGTCGGCAGCCGGAGCGCCTCGCTGGCCAGCCGACGGGCGTCGCTCGGGTAGGCCGTCCCGCCGTTGGCGACCAGCCGGATCGCATCCAGGATCTGGTCGACCGACGCCATCTTCGAGAGATAGCCCCTGGCGCCGAGGTCGACCGCGCGGGCGTGGTAGCTCGGGTAGGAGGCGACCGTCAGCATGATGAAGGCGGACTTCGGCGCGTAGCGCCGGACGAGGTCGAACCCGTCGTCGTCATCGGCCAGCCGGATGTCGCACAGGACGACGTCAGGCGACTCGCGCTCGATGAGCGCCGCCGCCTGGGTGGTGTCCGGCGCCGTCCCGACGACGCGGACATCGGCCGAGCCCTGGAGCAGGGTCGCCAGACCATCGGCCAGGGCCGGGTGATCCTCCACGATCGCGAGCCGGATCACGAAGCGGTCGCTGCCTTCGGGCGCGGCCGGGCCGCCGTCTGGGTCGTGCGCGCGGTCTTGGCCGCTGTGCTCATCGCGGCCGCCTTCCGCGCCACACTCGGCAGGGCGGGCAACCGGACCGCGATCGTCGTCCCATCGCCGGGCCGCGAGGTGGCCGTGATCGATCCGCCATGGGCGGCGACGATCTCGCGCGACACGAACAGCCCAAGCCCGAGCCCGGCAGCCCGCTTCGGACGGCGGAGCCGGGTGTACGCCTCAAAGACGGTCGACAGTTCCTCATCCGCGATCCCGGCGCCGTGGTCGCGGACCACGACGACGGCGGATCGAGCCGACCGACGGACCGCGACATCGATGGCGTCGGACCCGCCGGCGTGCTCGATGGCATTGGTCAGCAGGTTCAGGAAGACCTGTTCGAGCCGGCCGGCATCGCCCAGGACCATCAGCGAGGCCGGTTTCGCCGAGAACCGGATGACCGGCGCCATGGGCAGCACGGACGACACCTCGGTCGCCTCTCGCACGATGGCCGCCAGGTCGACCCGCGCGGCCACGATCTCGAGCTGGCCGGTCTGGATGCGGCTGATGTCGAACAGCCGCTCGACAAGATCACTGAGGCGCTGGGCCTGGACCGAGGCGCGCGCCGCATAGATGGCGGCATCGCTGACGTCGCCGCTCACCAGCCGCCGTTGTACGAGCTGGAGGTAGTTGTGCATCGCCGCGGTCGGGGTCTTGAGCTCGTGCCCGGCCGCCGCCACCAGGCGCTCGAGGCTGAGCCGCATCGTGCGCTCGGAGATGTCGCGCATCGAGACCACGCCACCCCAGGTCCGGTCCTTCGCGGTCAACGGCTCGGCGACCGCCTCGTACCAGCGACGGTTGCCGCTGGCGTCGCTGACCGCGAACTCGACGCGGAATCGTTCCCCCCGCGCCGCCCGTTGCTGCGGCATGTCCTCCGGCCTGAGAGGCAGCCCGGCGACGTCCTCCAGGCGGATCCGGGCCATCGGTCCGCCGAACAGCCTGTCGTAGACGACATTCGTCGCGACCGTCCGCCCGTCATGGTCCACTGCCACCACGGCATCGCCGATGCTGGACAGGATGGAGCCCATGCGGTCGTGCTCCTCCTCCGTCTCGCGCTTCTGGTCCTCGATCGCGACCGCCTTGAGCCGCAGATCCTCGGTCCGCGCGGCCAGGTCCTCGTTGGCGATCCGCAGCTCCTCGACGGTGGCCGTCAGCTCCTCGTTGAGCGTCTCGAGCTCCTCGTTGGTCGCCTGGAACTCCTCGTTAAGGGTCTCGACCTCCCGGCGACCGGCCTGCGCCTCCTCGCTCGAGCGGAGCATCGCCACGTTCGCCGTCCGAAGCTCGGCGATGACCGCGGTCAGCTCGTCGTTGGCCCGCAGCAGGCGGTCGTTGCGGGCCGCCGCCTTTTCCAGTCGCTCGCGGATCCGTTCGTATCCCTGGCGCTCGCGCTCGATCCGGGTCACGTCGGTCAGCTCGATCACCGCGCCGCCGATGGTCCGTCCGTCGCGCTCGTGCGGGCGGACGGTCGCCTCGATGTGGCGAGGCGCGTCGGTCGAGACATCGACCGACTCGATCTCATAGATGGCCGTGCTGGCCTTGCCCTTGAGGGCTGCCTCGATCGCATTCCGGATCGCGGTCGACGGCAGCGCATCGGCAAGATGGACGAAGTCCTGGTCGAAGCCGTGCCATGGATGCCCAGCACGCGGCGCGCTGCGGTGTTGATCCGGACGATGTCGTATTGCTCGTCAACGACGACGACGCCGATGTCGAGCCCGAGCAGGATCGCGTCTACCGGGGCCGCCGGGGCGCCGGCGATCGCGGCGTCGCGTCTGGTGGCGTGGATCGCGCGGTTCAGCGGGACGCCTAGCTCTCGCGGCGTGGCGACCACCCTTGGCCAGCCACGGGGGACCGTCCGATGTCCGGGCACGTGTTGATAGATCCGGAGCCGTGCATGCTCCTCATCATACGGCGCAGGGAGCACGGAAACCGTCTCCGACGGCCCGAGCACGAGACGCCCGTTCGCCCGTAGCGAGAACGCGAACGTCTCGAGCGCGACCCGCTGGAGCGCCGGCGTGAAGTAGATCAGGACGTTCCGGCAGAGCAGCAGATCGATCCGCGGGAAGGGGACCCGGGCGCTCAGGTCGTGCTCGCCGAAGACCATCGTCGAGCGCAGGCGCTTGACGACCTCGAAGCCCGCGCCCGACTTGCTGAAATAGCGGTTTCGGAGCTCGGGCGGGACGCTCTTGAGCGCCCCCGGCGGATAGATGCCGCGCCGGGCGAAGGCGATCGCGGCGGCGTCGATATCGGTCGCGAAGATCCGCACATCCGCCGGCGGCTTTGGGTCATCGGCGAGGACCTCCGCGACGGTCATCGCGAGCGAGTAGGCCTCCTCACCGGATGAGCAGCCGGCCGACCAGATGCGCAGCTCGCGGCCCGCGCGCCGGGCATCAGCGACAAGACCCGGGATGACCTCGTCGCGTAGGGCGTCCCACAGCCTTGGATCGCGGAAGAACTCGGTGACCTTGATCAGCAGGCTGCTGACCAAACGCTCGTATTCGGTCGGCTCAAGCTCGATCAGCGCGGCGTAATCGGCGATCGACTCCGTCCGGGTCGCACTCATCCGACCGCGCAGGCGGCGCACGATGGTGGCCGCCTTGTACGCACTGAAGTCGATCGCACTGCGCTCGCGGATCCGGTCCAGCAGTGCCCGGAACGCCTCGGCCTCCGGGGCGTCGGGGTCACCCTCGCCGGCCTGGAGCAGGCTCAGCACGACACCCGCGATGGAATCCAGATCGGCCTTCGCGTCGACGAGCGATGGCGACACCGAGGCCGGCATCGACGGGAACATGGCGGTCGCCGGGTTCTCGATGACGACGGTGCCCCCCGCCGCCTTGACGTTCCAGGCGCCGGCCGATCCATCGGAGCCCGTGCCGGTCAGGATCACGGCAGTGAGACGGTCGCCGTAGGCCTTGGCCGCACTGGTGAGCAGGAGGTCGATCGAGGGCGCGATCGCGCCGGACTTCGCCGGCCGGAGGTGGAGCCCGCCATCGGCGACCTCGACGAGCCGGTTCGACGGGACCACGAAGATGACCCCGTCCTCGAGCCGGACACGCTCCTCGACGACCCGGATCGGCAGGGTAGCGTGACGCTCGAGGATCTCGGCCAGGTGGCTCGGTCGTCGGGGATCGAGGTGCTGGGCGATGACGATCGGCGCCGGGAAATCGGGGGTCAGGCCCGCCACCAGGCGTGACAGGGCCTCGATGCCGCCTGCCGACGAACCGACGACGACCAGCTGCGCCCCGGGATCCCCCGCCGCTCCAGTCACGATGCCGCTCATGATATCGGCCGCGCGTCGAGCTTCCGTCACGTATCCGCCACCGAGTAGCCTCCCGTCATGGACGTGGCCCCCGCCCCCGGACGCGGCTCGCGGCGCGAGGTGTTCCTGGCCGCGCTCGGGCTTGGGCTGACCTCGTTCGGCGGGCCGGTCGCGCATCTCGGCTATTTCCGGCGTGCCTACGTCACCGAGCGCGGCTGGCTCGACGAGACGGCGTTCGCCGATCTCGTGGCGCTCTGCCAACTGCTCCCCGGCCCGGCCAGCAGCCAGCTCGGGATCGCCATCGGCACTCGCCGGGCGGGGATGCTGGGCGGCCTCGCGGCGTGGCTCGGGTTCACTTTGCCGTCGGCGGCGATCCTGGTCGCCTTCGGGCTCCTGACGGCCTCCACCGACCTGTCGGACGCGGGCTGGGTCCACGGCCTCAAGCTCGCGGCGGTCGCCGAGGTCGCCCAGGCCGTCTGGCTGATGGCCCGCAACCTGGCGCCCGACTGGCCCCGGCGGGCCGTCGCCGTGGCGGCGGCCATCGTCGCCCTCGGCTGGACCGCGCCGCTGTCGCAGGCGGCGATCATCGCCGGCGGCGCCCTGATCGGCCGGTTCCTGCTGGCACCGCCGCCGCCATCGACCGCAGGCCCGGAGCGGAGTCCCATCTCGCGCCGCGTCGGCATCGCCTCGCTGGCAGTGTTCGCGGCCCTCCTGCTCGGTCTACCGCTGCTCCGCGTGGCCGATGGCCAGCCGGTCGCCCTGTTCGAGAGCTTCTACCGCTCCGGGTCGCTCGTGTTTGGTGGCGGCCACATCGTCCTGCCGCTCCTGCATGCGACGGTCGTGGACCCCGGCTGGGTCAGCGACGACCGGTTCCTGGCGGGCTACGGCGCGGCCCAGGCCGTGCCCGGACCGCTGTTCACGTTCGCGGCATATCTCGGCACGGTCTCGACCGCCGCCCCGAACGGGGTGCCCGGGGCAGTCATCGCGCTTGCCGCGATCTTCCTGCCGTCGTTCCTGCTGGTCTTCGGGGCGCTACCGTTCTGGGACTGGCTGCGGACATCGATGGGTGTCCGTCGGGCCGTGACCGGGACCAACGCGGCCGTGGTCGGGATCCTGCTGGCGGCGCTCTACACACCGGTCTGGACGAGCGCTGTCGGCGCGCCGGTCGATGTCGCCGTCGCCGGCGTCGGTCTCGCCCTGCTGCTCACCGGGCGCGTGCCACCGGTCGTCGTGGTCGGGCTGTCCGCGCTGGCTGGCCAGGTCATCGCCTCGGTCTGAGCTACTCCAGCTTGCCGGCCATGAAGGTCTTCATGAGCTCCCGGTAGCCGGGCAGACCGCGCTCGTAGCCGATCGCCCAGAAACCGGCGCCAGCCAGCCCGCGATCGTCGGCGAGGGCGAGCTTTGGCGCCAGCGTCCGCGGCGAGTCGACGTAGATGGCCTGCCAGCCGGCGGTCGCCCGCGAATCGCCGGGTTCGGGGCTGACCGTCGGGGCGACGGCGTAGAAGTCGACGACCTCGAGTGGGTCGAGCGCAGAGGGCGCGGGTGGGTTCGCCAGGAACTTCGGGTTGTCGGCCGGGACCCAGATCGCCCCGTCGCCCAGCCGCGTCGCCCCGATCTCCGGGCCGGCGACCCGCCAGCGCATGCCGTATAGCGGGAGACCCAGGATGGTCTTGCCGACCGGGACGCCAAGCGACTCGTACAGGTCGAGCGACCACGCGAGCGTCCGCTCGGTACCGTCGCGTCGAGCCATCGGGGCGGATGCTCCGACGTCCGAGCGAGCGTAGTGGTAGTCGTAGCCCATCATGAAGATCCGATCGGCGCCGGCCGCGCTCGCGGCCGCGGCCATCGGGGCGCCGTTCGGGCCCGCGCCCGTCGCGACGGAGACCTGGGCGTCCGGGTGGCTGGCCCGGAGCGCCTCGCGCAGTCGCGCGACGAACGCGCCGTAGACAGGCAGGAGCTCGGCATCCAGCTGTTCGATATCGACGTTGATGCCGTCGGCGTCCGTCTTCCTGACCAGGCCGACGAGCGCGTCGATCGTCGCGTCCTGGACGGCCATCGAGCCAAGGAAACGCGCGTTCCTGGCCCGGCCGAAGCTCGTGTAGACGAGCTGGACGGCGACGCCCCGGTCGTGCGCCTCGCGGATGATCTGCTTGCCCAGCGGACCGGAGATCCGCTGGTAGCCGAGCTGTGACGTGTTGAGCGTGCCGGTCTTGGTGTGGGTGACCGAAAAGAGGGCGAGGGTGGTCAACGGCGTCCTGGCGAGGTGGGCCGCGATGTCGCCGTTCATCTCCCAGTACGGCACGAAGCCGAACAGCTCGTGACCCGGGATCGGGCGTCGGGTGGGCTGTGGGGTGGCCGTCGCGTCGGCCCTCGCATCGGCCGTCGAGGGCGCGCTGCCGGCACGATCGAGCGGTTGCGGGGCGGGTGAGGCCAGGCCATACACCAGGGCGACCGCGACGGCGACCGCGACGGCCCCGACGCCGATCATGGGCCGTCGGGTCATGCCGGTAGCGTGGGTCCGTGCGCGAATCCGGTCAAATGGTGGGGGCCGGACGGTCGGTCTGGCCGGATCGCGGTCCCCACCCCGTCGGAACATCGAACGCCGGGGGCCGGCGATCGCGGGCGACTGGGAGGAGGTCGTCGCCACGATCCGAAGGCCCCCGGCGTTCGCGCGGAGGAGAGAACGAGGTCGATGTTGCGGTCGGCTTCTGAGATGACGCTGAGACCGCCCGGCGAACCTGGGCGGTCGTGGCCGTCGCCCGGTCGACGTCTCAGCGGTTGCGGGCGGCCCGGAAGAAGAGGACCGTGCCGACGATCGTGAACACGAGGAAGAACCCGATGGTCACGGCCAGATCGAGCATCGGCGGGTTCAGGACGGCGCCGGTCAGCCCCAGCGATCGAGGGGCGCCAGGAACTCGACGATCGTCGCCGCAAGGCGATCAGGCTGCTCCATCCCGATCATGTGGGCCACGTCGTCCCAGACGAGGGCCCGTGCGTTCGGAGCGGCGGCCGCCAGGTGCTCGGCGGTCAGGACCACGTCGGAGAAGTCGAGCCGGCCGGCCATGGCCAGGACCGGGCAGCGCAGGTCGGCCAGGCGGTCGTTTGCCGGCGGATCGAGCGGGATCGGCCGACCTTCGACACGGTCCGGGGTGTTGAGCGGCCCGGCCATCTCGCGCAGGCGCTCCCGGACCGTCACTTCGACGCGGTCGCTGGGCTGGCCAGGGCCGTCCAGCCAGACCCCGACCTCGAATTCGGTCAGTGCGTCCTGGTCGAACGGATCCGCGCTGTCGACCTGCTGGTACGCCTCCTGGATCTCCGCCTCGGCGGGCGTTGACTCGACCTCGAAGCCGCCGAGCCCGGCGCCCACGCCGACGACGGCGACGATGCGCTCCGGAAACTCGATCGCCGTGTCGAAGGCCGTCGAGCCGCCCATCGAGTTGCCGACCAGCGGCGCGCGACCGATCCCGAGCTCGTCCAGCACCGCGATGACGTCCGCCCGACGAGAGAACGCGACGTCCTGGGTCGTGGACTCGCCGTAGCCGCGGCTGTCGTAGCGGACCACGCGATAGCCGGCTGCCACCAGCGGCGGTACCACGGGATCCCAGGCGCGGAGGTCGGCGATCCCGGCGTGCAGCAGGACGACCGCCGGTCCAGCGCCCTCGTCGGTGACGCGTAGGCGGCCACCGGGCACCTCGACATGTGTGCTGCTCATACCGCCTCCTTCGAGTGGTGGTCCCAGACGTGTCCGGTCGTGCTGACCGCCCGACCCGTCCGGGCCGCCTGCTCGATGCACAACCCAAGATAGTGGTCCTGGGCTGCGTCGGCGAGCGTGCCGACAGTCTTGATCCCGAACCGGGGGCCGAGGTCGGCCCGCCGGACGGCGTCGCGGGTGAACAGACCGGTGACCCGGAACCGCTCAGGCAGCGCTGCCGCGACACGCAGGTAGAACTCGGCTCGCCAGCCGCCGCCGACGATCGCGAACGGGGTCGTGCTCACCCCTCGGCGGCGATCGGCTCCAGGTCGATGGTGCGGACCTGGCGGGTGCGGCCCGCCTCGGTGCGAACGAGCGCTGCCGGGATGACTCCCGAGGTCAGCTTCTCGATCACTGCCACCTCGCCGGCGTACAGCCCACCGCCCGCGATCCTGACCCGGTCACCGACCGACAAACCGGCCCGACCGCTGCCGGCGTTGAGGTCGATCGTGGCCACCGTCGGGCGGACGTACGGCTCGGGTCCCGCGCCGGCCCGTGGGGCGGGCTTGGTATCGGTCCGGGCCGGCGGATAGACGGTCTTTCGCTTGCGTGTCGCCACAGTGGCACAAACCCTCCATCGGGCCGCGGCACTCAGCAGCGCGGCGCGAGGCGATGCTACATCGGAGGGTCAACACTGTGTCCGGCCGAGGTCCCGTATCGTGTGCGCATGGCTGACCCGGCGTTCGACGATCCGGGTCCGCCGATCCCGGTACCGGCGAGCCGGGTTCGACGGGCCGTGACGGTCGCGATCCTGCTGGTGCTGGTGGTCGCGATGGTCTTCCTCGCCTTCGTCTCCGGGCGCGGCGTGGTCCGGGTGACGCCACCGGTCACCTCCCCGTCATCGGTCGCCACGGCGGCGCTTACCGCGTCGCGCCTGGCCATCGTCGCTGTCGACGGACGGCTCATGACCACCGACGCCCTGGGCGGATCAGTCGTGCGCTACGACGAGCCGGGCATCGTCTTCTTGTTCCCGGCGTGGTCCCCCGACGGGACCCGGATCGCCGCCATCGGCAAAGGGACCGATGGGATCGCGATCTACGTCTTCGCGGTGCCGGCGACCGGGCTCGCCGTTGGCGAACCGACGATCGTCTACCGCAGTGCGGATCGCGACCCGTTCTACGTGTACTGGTCGCCCGACAGCCGGCTGTTGGCCTTCCTGACCAACGAACCGGACGGCCTGGCCCTGCGATCCGTGCCGGCCGATGGCGGCGCCGAGGCGGCGGTCATCCGCCAGGGCTCGCCGATGTACTGGGCATGGGCCGATCCGGGCCGTCTGCTGGTGCACAGCGGCGGCGAAGGCCTTGGGGGTTTCTTCGGTGAGGTCGATGCCAGCGGCGTCACTGTGGAGCCGAAGGCCATCGATCCGGGCGGCTTCCGGGCCCCAGCGCTGACGACCGATGGCCGGTTCCGCGGCTATGTGACACCAGGGGACGGCTCGTCCGAGCAGGTGACCATCGAGACGCGGGATCGTGCCAACTCATACTCGGTGGATGTCTTCGGCGCGGCTGCGATCGAGTTCGGCCCCGGAACGGACGAGCTGGCATTCATCGCGCCGGCGCAGTCGGGCGTGGAGCTGGCCCTGCCGGTCGGTCCGCTCCGGGTGATGGAGGCGACGACAGGGCAGGTGCGGACGCTGATGGCCGGACCCGTAGTCGGCTTCTTCTGGGCACCCGATGGCCGGACGATCGCCGCGATCCAGATCGCGGCGCCGGGCGATGACAAGGTCGCGGATGGCGGCGGCGCTGTCCTGGCCCGGGCTGGCGGGCGGGCCACGACCGTCGTGCCACGCCTCGCGCTCGAAGCCGGCGTGTCGCTCCGGGTCGTCTTCGTCAATGTCGATTCAGGGGCGATCCGCTCGCGCTGGTCCTACCGCGTCTCGGACACCTTCGTCAACCAGGTCCTCCCCTACTTCGACCAGTACGCCCTGAGCCACCGACTCTGGTCCGCGGACGGCGCGACGCTGGCGCTCCCCGTCGTGGCCGACGACGGCACGACCCAGCTCATGGCGATCCAGGCCGATGGCTCCGACGCGCGTCGGGTCGCCGACGGCGTGGCCGGGTTCTGGAGCCCATAGCAGGACAGCCGCGCGATCGACGGGCGCTAGCCGGTCGGATCGACCCAGCCGAGCGTCCGCTCGACGCCCTTGTGCCAGCGGGCGATCCCGGCGGCCCGGGTCGACGCGTCCATCCCGGGATCCCAGCGACGAGCCACCCGGTCCATGGCGTTGGTGACGTCGGTGACGTGGGCGCCGCCGTCGACCCCGCCGGTCAGGTGCCAGATGAGCCATGAATCGATGGTGCCGAACAGGAGTTCGCCCGCTTCCGCGGCGGCGCGCCGCTCCGTGCCGCCGGCTTCCAGGATCCAGCCGAGCTTGAGGGCAGACGAGTAGGTCGAGATGGGCAGACCGGTCAGGCCGCGGAACCGGTCCGTACCGCCGTTCCCGGCCGCGGCCAGCCGTCCGCCGGCCTCGGCCGTCCGGGTGTCCTGCCAGACGATCGCGTGCTGGACGGGTCGGCCGGTCCGGCGCGACCAGACGACCGTAGTCTCGCGCTGATTGCTGATGCCTACCGCGGCCAGCGCCCGGGCATCCGCGCCCGAATCCCGCAACGCGACACGGACGCAGGTCCGCACGCGCTCGAGGATCTCGGCAGCGTCGTGCTCGACCCAGCCGGGTCTTGGCCTGATCTGGGTGTGTTCCAGCTGATGGCTGGCGACCGGTCGCCCGGTCCGGTCGAAGAGGATGCAGCGGCTGCTCGTCGTCCCCTGGTCGATGGCGGCGACGAGCGACCGCGGCTGCACCGAGTGGCTAGTAGCTGTACTGGGTGCGATCGATCGAGGTGATGGTCTGGCCGACGTCGCGCATCCGGCGGTTCCTCCCGTTGTGGACGGCCTTGACCGTCGCATCTGGCGATAGCGTATTCCGCCGGGCTGGTTCGGGAACCCCGGTTCCGCATCCGATGGTGCGCGAGCGCATCGCCTCAGCCGCGCTTGACCGCCCGCCCGGAGGCATCGCGGCTGCGCAGCAGGTTGGCGCTCGCGAAGTGCGCCTCCTTGAGCCGTGGTTCGGCCATGGGCGCCGCGAAGGTCACCCCCTCGCGCCCGAGCTCGTCGATCAGGTCGCGCATCGCCGGGTCGTGACCGGCGTACTCACGGATCCGCCGGGCCGTGGCATCGAGCGCGCGACGTGCCCCATCGAGATCGCCCGTCCGGTTTCGCCGGACCGCCTCCTGGCGAGCCCGGGCCGCGAAGCTGCGGGCGACCGCGCGGTCCACCTCGCCATCGCGCGGCTGCGTGTCGTTGGCGCGGTCGTCGGCGTACGTCCAGGTCAGGCGGACCGATCCGCTCGCCGCCATCCCACCCGAGCCAAAGATGCTGTCGCGATCGGTCAGCGCGACGATGGCCCCGGTCTCGCGGTCGAGGAGACCGTACGGGAACGAGAGCCGCAGGACGACCTCGACCACCTGCTCTGAGCCGAGGTGGCCGAGTGCGACGACCGTCCGGTTGCCACGGGCCTGTGCGACGTACGGACTGATCGGTTCGACCCGGATGTCGTCGCGAGCGGTGATCTCGAGCGCGACGTCGCGGGCCACGACCTCGAGGGTCTCGCCGACCTCGGAGGTGATGGCGTCGCGGATCTGCGGCGCATCGGCGATGTAATAGAAGTGCCCGCCACCGGCATCGGCGAGGTCCTGGAGCAGCCGCTCGTCGAAGTCGTTTCCAACGCCGAACGTCGAAGTCGAGACACCGCGGGCGCGCAGCTCCGCGGCATGGGTCGCCAGCGCGCCCGGCTCGGTGATCCCGACGTTGGCCAGACCGTCGGTCAGCAGCAGGCAGCGGTCCACGCCGCGCCCCGAGAGGTGGCTCGCGACCTGCTCGCAGCCGCGCAGCCAGCCCTCGCCGAGGTTGGTACTGCCCCGAGCCTCGACCGACCCCAGACGGTCGACCGCCCCGCGCCTGGCCTCGCTCGAGGCGGCGGTCGACTCGATGACGACGTCGACCTTGTCGTCATAGACGACGACGCTGAACCGATCGTCTGGCTGGAGACGGGCGATCGCCTCCTCGACGGCGGTCTTGGCCACGCGCAGCTTGTCGCCGGACATCGACCCGGAACGGTCGAGCACGATGGCCAGGTTGACCGGCGGTCGCACCCGCTCTGTGCTGGCCCGGGGCGCCACGATCCGGGCGAGCAGGAACCGCTGGCTGTGGTCATTGGGCCGGATGAGGCGTCGATCGGTGCGGACGCTGAAGGTCGTGTCGGTGGTGTTCATGGCCGGTCCTCCTCGAGGAGTTCGCGGGCGATCGTCACAAGGCGATCAACCCCTTTGTTCTGCGCCCGCGTGAGCGGACGCCGGATGTGGAGTTCGACATCGGGTGCCAGGACGATCCGCTCCCACTGGGATCGCTCGATCGGCGGAGCGGTCGGCTCCGGGGCGGTGACCGCGGCGCCAGGTGCGTAAGCCTCCGGCGCTTCGGCCAGCGTCGAACCGGCGACCGGCAGGGATGCGGCCGCGCGAACGAGCGACGCCGGCATGGCGGTCCGCCCCGGCCCGGGACCTCGCCCCGGATCCTCGAGGATCGAGCGCAGGTACTCAAGCGCCGTCCCCGCCGGGGCGTCCGGTTGTCGGCTGCCGGCGAGATCGCGGATCTCGTCATCGTCGAGCGTCTCGAGCCGATGTCGGATCTCGGCCAGCGGCAGATGCTCGGCCTGGAGCCGCCGGATGAGCCGAAGCCGG
>JBBQVJ010000019.1:0-22271 GCA_038211705.1 Candidatus Limnocylindrales bacterium
GGACGTCATCGAGTCGGCGACGTCCGAGACGAAGGCGGCCCAGAAGATCAAGACCCACCACAACGTCGGCGGGCTCCCGGCCGACCTGCGCTTCCAGCTGATCGAGCCATTGCGCTACCTGTTCAAGGACGAGGTCCGCCGAGTCGGGCTCCAGATGGGCCTGCCCGAGGCGATGGTCCTGCGCCAGCCGTTCCCCGGCCCCGGTCTGGCCATCCGGATCATCGGCGAGGTGACCGCCGAACGGCTCGACACGCTGCGTGAGGCGGACTGGATCGTGATCGACGAGATCAAGGCGGCCGGCCTGTACCGCAGCCTGTGGCAGTCGTTCGCCATCCTGACCCCGGTCCGCTCGGTCGGGGTGATGGGCGACGGGCGGACCTACGCCAACGTGGTCGCCATCCGGGCCGTCACCAGCGAGGACGGGATGACCGCCGACTGGGCCAAGCTGCCCTATGACGTCCTGGGCAAGATCTCGTCGCGCATCGTCAACGAGGTCCCGGGCGTCAACCGGGTTGTCTACGACATCAGCTCCAAGCCGCCGGCCACCATCGAATGGGAATGACCGCTACCTGACCCGACCATGACGGATGGGCCATCGAAGCCCATTGCGAACGCGGTAGGATTTCGCCATGGCCGACCCGACAGTCCCGGCGGACCGCCCAGGCGATACCGTCTGCCCATGGTGTAGTGCCGCGATCACGCCGACGACGGCGATCTGCCCATCGTGTGGCGCGATCCTGATCTCCCATGACGAGAAGGAGGTCCCGGGTCTGACCGCCGTCGATCTCGCCGTTCTCCGCGGCGAGAAAAAGGCCACCCCGTCTCGCAACCGGCTCCTGTCGTGGATCAGTGGCGACTACCCGGACGAAGGTGCCGCGCAGGCCGCATCCGATCCCGGGGCGCTGGCGCCGCCGGAGCCCGAGGTCCAGCGCGAGATCCTGCGACTCCAGCTCGAGGCCGACGTCGCCAACCTCCAGGCCGAGACCGACTCGCTGCTGTCCGAGGCGGTGGTCGAGGGTCGTCTGGCCGACCTGCCCGAAGAGGTCCGGCCGATCGCCGAGGGCGAGTTCGTCGCCGATCCATCCGAAACGGTGGACTTCGACACCGGCACGCCGGTCGTCGCCGCCGCGGCTCCCGCCGGCGAGGCCGCGGCCCCGGCCGACCCCGGCGCTGAGGACGAGACCCGGCCCGCCTGACCGGTTGGCGCGTCATCCCGTCCGCCGACGACGGAGCGCCCCGGCGCCGACCCACGCCCCGGCTATCCTGCGGACGTGCCCGATCGACTGCCCGCCCCCGGTCCCTCGTTCATCCGCGAGCGTCCGGTCCGCCTCACCGACCGAACGCTTCAGGCTGGGATGGCACGTCCATCGGACGCCCCCGACGGCTGGTGGCTCGCGATCGCCTGGGTGACCGATGCGGATGGGGTCGTCAGCTTCCGCGATGTCGCTCCGGCCGCCGGACCGCCGCCGGACCCGCCGCTCGGGCGATTGGGCCCGGCCCTCAGCGGTGCGCTCTCCGGCCTCATCCTCGAGGACGACGGACGGCTCCAGATGCGGCTCGGGCTCATCGCTCCACCCGATGACGACTCACGACCGTGGCGGGTGCCATTGGCCGTTCGCGTCGCCTTCAGGTTCGAGCCTGCACGGGCCGTTGCGATGCGACCGAACGAACTCGCCGAGACCGTCCTTGACGGTTTCGTCCGGGCCTTGGAAGGCCTCAACCGGCCCTGATCGGGCGCGGCGGTTAGACTCGCTCTCGCATGCGTGATCTCTTCGACGATTTCATGAACGAGCTGCGAAAGCGCGAGGCCGTCGCGCGCGGCGAGGATCCCGACGCGAACCGACCGCCCGACCGCCGCTCGTCAAGGCCGTCCGACGATGACGATGAACCCGACGACGACGCCACTGCCGAGGCGACCGACGACGCCGACGCAACTGGCGATGCCGACGAGGCGACCGACGATACCGACGAGCCGGACGAGCCGGACGACGCCGACCCCCCGGTCGTCCGGTCGATCGACGACCACCGCCGCCGTGGCGGCCCGCCGCGGCGCCGCGGCCCCGGCGGCCCGAACGACGGTGGTCCGGGCCGTGCGGCCCGAGCCGGCCGGCGGTTCGTCCTGGCCGCGATCGTCGTCGCGCTCATCGCGATCTTCCTGCTGTTCAGCGTCGGGATCGACCTGTGGACCGACGCGCTGTGGTTTGGCAGCGTCCATTTCGACTCCGTCTTCTGGACCCGGCTGACCGCCACGCTCGGGCTCGGGGTCGGGGCGTTCGTGCTGTCGGCCGCCGTCCTGCTCGGCAACGTGTCGCTGGCCGGCCGGCTGACCCCGCCGCCGTCGGCCGAAGGCCCGGGATCGTTGCGCGGCTTCGTGGACCGGATCAACCAGGCCGCTCAGGCTGCCGACGAGCGGCGCGGGTCGCAGCGTTCGGGCTTCGGAGCGGGCCGCGACCAGTACGGCAGCGGCGGCGCCTCGGCGATCACCTTCGAGGCCGGCGACATGCCCGACCTGACGCCGCTCGCCGGCTGGGCGATCGGCGGCCTGGCGCTGTTCATCGCGCTGCTCATCGGCGGCTCGGTCTCCGGCGCGTGGGAGACGGTGCTGCTCTACCTACACCGCGTCCCGTTCTCGGCGACGGCCAGCGTCACGGACCCGATCTTCGGTCGTGACATCAGCTACTTCCTGTTCGAGCTGCCGTTCCTGCGGCTGGTCCAGGGGCTGTTCAACGGCGTCGTCCTGGCGGCCCTGCTCCTCACCCTGGCCCGATACTTCATCGGTGCCTCGCGCGGCGGGCTGGTCTTCTCGACGCCCATCCGTGTCCATCTCGCGGTCCTGGGCGGGCTCTTCCTGCTGTCGGTGGCGTTCGGCTACCAGCTCGACAAGTTCGAGCTCGTGTACAGCACCCGCGGCGTCGCGGCCGGGGTCAGCTTCACCGACCAGAACGCCCAGTTCCTGGCCTTCGATGTCCTGACCGTGATCTCCGGGATCGCGGCCGCCCTGCTCGTTGGTGGGGCGTTCACCCGGACGCTCTGGCCGCTCGGGCTGACCATCGGTGTGTGGTTCCTGGCCTCGCTGGTCATCGGCCGGCTCTACCCGGAGGCCGTCCAGCGCTTCACGGTCGAACTCAACCGGTTCGCCCAGGAGGAGCGCTACATCGGCAACAACATCGCGATGACGCGGCTGGCCTACGACCTGGCTGGCTGGTCCGATGTCCCGTTCACCGGCGATCAGCCCCTGACCCCGGCGGCGATCGAGCGCGAGGCGAACACCTTCCGCAGCGCGCGTCTGTGGGACCCGCGGCCGCTGCGGACGACGCTCGACCAGCTCCAGACCGTGCGCAAGTACTACGACTTCACCGGCGTCGACACGGACCGGTACGTCATCGACGGCGTCAAGCGCCAGGTGATGCTGTCGGCGCGCGAGTTGGCGCTCGACCAGAACCCGAACGCGGTCGGCTGGGTCAACCAGCGGCTGTACTACACCCACGGCGTCGGCGCCGCCATGGTGCCGGTCAACGAGGTCGGGAGCGAGGGCCAGCCCAAGCTGCTCATCGGCAACCTGCCGCCAGCGTCGGTGGCCGGCGCCCCGCCGATCAGCGAGCCGCGGATCTACTTCGGCGAGCGGGACAGCTCGTACGTCATCGTCGGGGCGAAGGGCAAGGAATTCGACTACCCGACCGGCGAGAGCGACGCCGAGGGATCGATCGGGACCGAGACGCGCTGGTCGGGGACCACCGGGATCCCGCTCGACAAGACCGTGACCCGGCTGCTGTTCGCGGCGCGGTTCCGCGACCTCGACCTCCTGATCAGCGACCAGGTGACCTCGGACAGTCAGCTCCTCTTCCACCGTTCGATCAATGACCGTGTGTCGCGGATCGCGCCGTTCCTGAGCTTCGACAAGGATCCCTACCTGGTCATCAACGATGCCGGCCGGATGCTCTACGTTCAGGACGCCTTCACCACGTCGGACCGCTTCCCGAATGCCCAGTCGTTCGCGTCGACGGACGTCGACAGCGGTCTCAGCGGCCAGGCCTTCGACTACGTCCGCAACAGCGTCAAGATCACCGTCGACGCCTACGACGGCACGATGCATTTCTATGTCAGCGCCCCCGACGACCCGATCATCCGCGCCTACATGGGCGTCTTCCCGGGCACGTTCGAGCCGCTCGACGCGATGCCGGCGGACGTGCGCTCCCACCTGCGCGTTCCGGAGGACATGTTCAATGTCCAGACCGCGGTCTTCGGGCGCTACCACGTGACCAACGCGCAGCAGTTCTTCCGCGGCGACGACCTGTGGACCGTGCCGGCCCAGACCAGCGAGAAGACCCTGCCGTCCGAGGCGTACTACGTCGAGATGCGGCTGCCCAAGGAGACCGGTGTGGAGTTCCTGCTGCTCCAGCCGATGGTCCCGACCGGCCGGCCGAACATGATCGCCTGGGTGGCGGCACGCACGGATGCCCCGAACTACGGCCGGGTGCAGGTCTACCGCTTCCCGGCCGACACCACCATCTTCGGGCCGGCCCAGATCGAGGCGCGTATCGACCAGGACCCGATCATCAGCGCCCAGCTCACGCTGTGGAGCCAGGCCGGCAGCGACGTCGTGCGTGGCAGTCTGATCGTGGTGCCACTCGACCAATCGCTGATCTACCTCCAACCGGTCTATCTCCAGTCGACGGGTTCCGCGTTCCCGGAGTTCAAGCGGATCGTGGTGGCCTCCCCACGGCAGGTCGTCTGGGCCGAGTCGCTGGATGAGGCGCTCCGGCTCCTCCTCGCGGCCGAGGGCGGCGACGTGCCCAGCCCGACACCCAACCCATCGCCGGGACCCGGCGCGACACCGACGCCCGCGCCCGGCGGCAGCCCGATCCCCACCCCGACGCCGGGGGCCGGGCTACCCAACGATGTGCCGGGCTTGATCGACTACGCCAACCGCCATTTCGAGCTCGCGCAGACCGCCCTTCGCGACGGAGATTTCGCCCGCTATGGCGCCGAGATCGCGCTCGTCCAGGCTGCACTCCAGCGACTCCAGGTCCTCGCGCCCGAGCTCACGATCCCAAGCCCGGGGGCGTTGACCAGCCCAGCGCCGTGAGCCGGGGAGGGGTGCTGATCGCGACGTTGCTGGTGACCCTGGCGACGCCGGTCACCTGGCCGCTGGCCCTCGGCGCCTTCCTCATCCGGGGTGGCATCCTGCTCGTCGCCGTGCCGATCGTCGTCCTGCCGACGCCGGTCGGTCTCGGGACGACGATCTCGCCGACGCTGTCGTCGATCGCGTTCGGGACCGTCCCGCCCGAGTTCGTGATCGTGGCCGGCGCGATCGGAATCGCCACCGTTGCCTGGCTCGTGGCAGGCGGCTGGCTGGCAGCGGCGCTCGAGGCGGAGGGCGCCCGGATCGTGGTCGGCGATGAGGACATCGCGGCATCCGGTCGGACCGGGATGGCCGCCGACGGGCCCGGTCCCGCTCGTGTCGCCGGGCGGGTCCTCGTCGCCCGGCTGATCGCCTCGCTGCCGCTCGGGGCGGTTCTAGCCGTCGGGTCGGTGCGGCTCGTGTTCGTCACCTATCGCGAGCTGACGAACCCCGCCGACGTCGCCACGCCGATCGCGTTCCGGGTCCTGCTCGCCGCACCCGAGGTCGTCATCGCGGTCGTGCCGGCCTGGATGCTCGCCGAGATCGTCGGGGCGATCGCCGCCCGCCGGATCGTCCTGACCGGGGCCGGTGTGGGTTCGGGCCTGCGGACGGCGATGATGGACCTGGTCCGGCACCCGGTGCGCTCGCTCGTCCGCTTCTGGCTGCCGACGCTCGTGCTGGTCGCGGTCCTGATCGCCGGCGCGAGGGCGGCCGCGTCGGCCTGGGAGGCCGTGGGCTCGGTCCTTGGTGGTCCATCGGACCCGTTGCGGATCTTCCTGACGGTCGTCGCGTTCGTCGTCCTGTGGATCGTCGGACTGCTGCTGGTCAGCATCGTGTGCGGCTGGCGGGCGGCCATCTGGACGGTGGCGGAGGTGACGCGGGAGGGGACGTTCGGGGGGTCAACGGACCGCCGACCGGGTCACTGGCGGCCCGACGGATCGTCTGCGACGCTGTAGCCCGGTCGGTCCCAGGACCGGTCCCGACGGCGAGGTGCACGATGACCATCACGACCATGGATTGTGTCGAATGCGGCGAGTCGGTCGCCTATGGCCGGCTGTCCTGCCCGTCGTGCGGTGCCCTGCTCGCGTCCGTGACGGGCGCCCGCCGACGTGCCGTGCGGACACCCATCATCGCTCCCACCGAGCCCGAGTCGCTCGAGTCGAAGGACACGGTCGAGCGGGTCCCGACCGCGGAACCCCCGCCACCGTTGCAACGTGGTCGGGAGATGACGCCCCCCGCCGCGAGCGTCGATCCGGCGCCGACGCCAGGGACGGTCAGGCCGGCCGCGCAGGGTCGGCGACCGAATGCCACCAGGCAGGAAATGACGCCTGTCGCCAAGACGCCTGCCGCCAGCGCCGGACCGCCGATGGTCGCCGCCCGATCCGCCGCCGCGCAGGCGATCGTGACAGCCGCACCGGCCCAGGCGGTGCCGGCCAAGCCGGCGTCCGTCGCGCCGACCCCATCGGCGCGTAGCGCCGCTCCAGCCCCGCCCGCTCGATCGGACCCGACCTCGCCGGCTGCGCCCATCCCGACGCCGCCCGAGGTCGATCCTGCAACAGCGATGATCGCGGTCCGACCGGTCGGGGCGCCGTCGGTGACTCCGCCCTATATGAAGCGAGGCAAGCCACCCGGCCCAGCCGGCTCTACCGTCCGGCCCGCCGTGATCCCGCTCCTCGAGCCGTCGGACATCGCCACGCCGCAAGCGACCCCATGGACACCGCTCGTCGAGCCGCCGGCTGTGCTGGTTGGCCGGCCGTACCTGCGCCACCTGGCCCCCGATCCTGAGGACGACAGCGATCCGGCGCCGCCGCCCAGCGCCTATCGACGGCCGACCATGGGCCTGGCGACGACTGGCGCCGCTGTCGCGGCCGGGGCGGGCGCTGGGTTCGGGTCCGGCCTCGCGACGGACCGTGCCGAGGGCGATCCCCCGGCCGCCGACCCGGTCCCGGCGACCCGGCCCATCCTCGATGCGGCACGCTTCACCGAGATCGGGGGCTGGTTCGTCATCGTCGGCGCGACGATGTCGGTGCTGGGGCTCCTCCTGCCATGGTCGCGCATCGTCATCGGCTCGGGCGGTGCCGGCGGCTACTTCGATACGTGGGGCCTGGCCGGCCCGACGCACCTACTGGTCTTCATGAGCCTGCTCGGAGTCCTCGCGCTCGCCGTCCTGCGCACCCGGGTCCCAGCCTGGATCTGGTCGACCGTCGTCAGCGTCGGGCTGGGTGGCCTGCTGATCGGATTGACCTGGCCGTATGTCTTCGGCCCGCTCGGCAGCCAGGTCGGCGTCACCGTCACGGCGCTTGGCGGCATCGCCCTGCTGATCGGTGGTGGGGTCTCCACCTGGGCGTCCCGTCACCAGGTCACGAACCCGCGCGTCTGACCCGACGGCGGCCGGAGGGAGGCGCAGAACGGCCCCTGCTACACTGCGCCGGACGAAACCCCACCGAGCCTGAACCGCCCGGCCGGCGCACGGAGGCATCGACGCAGGCGCATGGATCAGATCTTCCAATCGATCGGCGATTCGCTCAGCAGCGTCTTCCAGAGCGACATCGTCCAGTTCGGGATCAGGATGATCGGGTTGTACCTGGTCATCATCTGGCTGGCCACGGCCTACTGGGCCTTCCGCGACATGCAGCAGCGGTCGGACAACGCGATCCTGCTTTACGTCGCGGCCGCCGGGATCATCGTCTTCACCCCGATCTTCTTCATCTTCGCGGTCTGGATCTACAAGATCGTCCGCCCCCACGAGAAGATCGGCGAGGTCTGGGAACGCAACCTGGCCGAGGAAGCGCTCCTCGCCGAGGTCGAGTCGATCCACCACTGCCCGACCTGCGAGCGCCGGATCGACGACGAATGGATCATCTGCCCCAATTGCCGGACGCGGCTCAAGCGGGTCTGCCCGAACTGCAGCCGGCTGGTGGGCATGGACTGGTCGCTGTGCGCCTGGTGCGGCAAGGACTTCGAGCGCCGTGAGGTCCCGGCCGCGACCATGGAATCGCTGCCCCACGGTCAGGATGCGACCGGTCTGATCGGGGTCCCGACCAGCACCGCCGCGTCGACCTCGACGCCGCGGCCATCGTCGCTTCGCCACTCGGGCACGATCCGGACCGCGCCCGCTTCGACGATCCCGGCGCCCGCGCAGGATCCGATCCCCGAGCGTTGAGCTCGTCCGACCTGCCGCCCGGTTACGATCCGGACGAGGCGGCGGAGGGACGACCCGTCGACGAGGACGGGCCCGAGTCCGCGCCACCGCCGCCCGGCGTCCGACCCGGCGCCTCCATCTTCACCATCGACGGCCGTTCGGCGCCGGCCCTGTTCGTGGTCGGTTGGCTGGCCAGCCTGCTCGGGTTTGGGCTGGTCCTCGTCGGGGTCCTCAGCGGTGGCGGCCTGGCCTCGGTCGCGTTGTTCGTGGTCGGCCTGGCGCTCCTGTCGATCGGTCTGATCGCGGGGGCCGGCTCGCAGGGGATCGAGCGGCGGGTCCGCGCGATCCTGCCCTATCGCGGGCCGTCGCCCCTGCTCGTGTTCGCGGCGTCCATCCCCCTGTCGCTGCTGATCGGGATCGCCATCGCGCTGCCCCTCGGCGCGCTGGGCGTGCCGCTCGACGGTCCATTCGGGGCCCTCCTCTCGGTCACCATCCAGGCCCTGGTCTACGTCGCGCTCGTCCGCCTGCTGGTCATCGACACCGGCGCCCTCGACTGGGCAGCGATGGGCATCAAGCGATTGGATCCGACCGCGTTGCTCGAGATGGGCGGCGGCGCGCTGTGGGCCGTCCCGGTCATCGTCGTCACGGCGCTCGTGTCGGGCCTCCTGCTGCGGATCTTCCCGGTCCAGCCGGTCAGCCCACTGCCACCGACCGGCGAACCGGTGGGCTTTGCCCTATCGCTGCTGGCCGGTGTCATCGTCGCGCCGCTCGGCGAGGAGATCCTGTTCCGGGGATTTGCGACGACCGCCTGGGTCCGCGGTCTCGGACGGACTCGCGGACTGGTCGTCGCCGCGCTGGTCTTCGCCTTCGCCCATGTCCTGACCGTCGGTGGGACGGATGCGGGGGAGGCATTCGGCCTGGCCGTGGTGGGGTTCGGCTCGCGCATTCCGGTCGCACTGGCGCTGGGCTGGATCTTCCTGCGACGCGGGACCATCTGGGCGTCGTTCGGGCTGCATGCCGCGTTCAACGGGATCCTGCTGGTCCTGGCCGAAGCGGTCCGCCAGTCGATCTGACCCGGGATGGCCGTGGCTACCGGATGAGTCGCGATGCACCCCTGGTTGAGCCGCCGGTGAGGGCCTGTGGGTAGGCTTTGCGTCGTCCTCGAGGTCCGGATGGCGGGGGGAATCGGCGGGCTCCCGTCATCCGGGCCCGGGGACGCCTGACCGCTACTCGTCGTCCCCGGAGGTGCCGCGGTGGCCCGATCCCACGAGCCGACCCGAGCCTCCCGAGACGGGGCACCCACCGTCGGGCGGGCTGTGCGCGAGACGCCCCTCGATGAGCGGCCACGAGAACGGCTCGCGATGCGCGGCGTCGGTGGCCTGACTGCAGCCGAGCTCATCGGCCTCGTCTGGGGTTCCGGGACGCGTGGGCGATCGGCCGTCGACCTCGCATCCGACGCCCTCGCCCGCCACGACGGCCTGACCGGTCTCGCCCGGGCCACCGAGCTGGAGCTCGCCGCGGTCAACGGCATCGGCGCGGCCAAGGCGGCCCAGCTCGTGGCTGCCTTCGAGCTCGGACGGCGGCTCCTCGCCGACTGGCCGACGGCGCGCTGGACGATCCGTGGGCCGCATGACGTCGCCGATCGGCTCATCCTCCAGATGGGCCGCCTCGAGCGCGAGGAGCTGCGGGTCGTCATGCTTGACACCAAGAACCACGTGCTGCGTATCGTGACCGTCTACCAGGGCAACGTCAGCGCATCGCTGGTCCGCGTCGGCGAGTTGTTCCGCGACGCAGTCCGGCTCAACGCGGCGGGCGTGATCCTCGTCCACAACCACCCGTCGGGTGACCCGACGCCGTCGCCCGACGACCTGCACCTGACCGCCGAGGCCCTCGCGGCCGGTCGCCTGCTCGACATCCAGCTGCTCGACCACCTGGTCATCGGTCACGACGCGTACGTCTCATTGCGCGACCGGGGCGTGGCCTTCGATCGGCCCGGGAGCGCGGCCCGCGCGGCGGACTGAGCCACAGGCAGTCGCTAGCACTTGCTCGACGCGTGCTTGACGAGCTGGTGTTTGTCACGCACCACTGGCGGCACGAACAGGGCGAAGGACCCCGCCGGCTTCGGTCCTCGCTACCGATCTGACCGCTTGGCGTCCCAGTGGTGACTGCCAGCCACCTGGGCCTGCGTCGGGGTTTCCGGCACGGGTCAGCGGCTCCTTCAGCCGCGGCCGCGACGAGGGTGGCGCCACGTCCGTCGCCGCCGGCGCCGGCCCCTCGGGAGACGGACCAGGGCGGTCGGGCCGGGGTGACCGGGTATACTGCCCCGGCTGCCCGCCCGACCCAGCCCGTCTTCCGCGCGACCCGCTCGAACCCGCGGCGCCCGCGCTCGCGACGCCACGAACGAAGGACCCCGCCATCTCAATGCTCGACCGGATCCTCGGACTCTTCTCCCGCGATATCGGGATCGATCTGGGCACCGCCAACACCCTGGTCCACGTCCGCGATCGCGGCATCGTCATGAGCGAGCCGTCGGTCGTCGCCATCGACGCGAAGACCAAGCGCGTGCTGGCTGTCGGCGCCGAGGCCAAGCGGATGGTCGGCCGGACGCCGGCCAACATCATCGCGGTCCGGCCGCTGCGCGACGGGGTCATCAGCGACTTCGACGTGACCGAGCAGATGATCAAGTACTTCGTCGACAAGGTCCATGACCGGGTCGGCACGATCGCCCGGCCGCGGATGCTGCTGGGCATCCCGTCGGGCGTGACCGAGGTCGAGAAGCGGGCCGTCCGCGACGCAGCGCTCAACGCCGGCGCCCGCTGGGCCGGTCTCATCGAGGAGCCCATGGCCGCCGCCATCGGCGCCGGGCTGCCGGTCTCGGAGCCGTCCGGCAGCCTCATCGTCGACATCGGCGGCGGGACCACGGAGGTCGCGGTGATCTCGCTCGGCGGCATCGTGGTCAGCCGCAGCATCCGCATCGGTGGCGACGAGATGGACCAGGACATCGTCACCTTCGCACGTCGCGAGTACAACCTGTTCCTGGGCGAGCGGACGGCCGAGGACATCAAGATCGCCATCGGCTCGGCCTACCCCGGCGAATGGGACGCCCAGCGGGTCGCCCTCCGCGGCCGGGACCTGCTGACCGGCCTTCCCCGAAGTGTCGAGGTCGGCGCGGACCAGATCCGCGAAGCGATCGAGCCCTCCGTCCAGCAGATCGTGGACACGGTCAAGGACACCATCGAGGAGACCCCGCCGGAGCTCGTCGCCGACATCATGGACCAGGGCATCGTGCTGGCTGGTGGCGGAGCCCTCCTTGCCGGCCTCGACCGGCGCGTCGCCGAGGCGACCCAGATGCCGGTCCACATCGCCGACGATCCGCTGACCTGCGTCGCCCGCGGCACCGGTGTCGTCCTCCAGGACCTCGACAAGATGGCGCGCGTCCTCGTCTCCGAGACGTACTCGCGCCCACCGCGCTGAGACCCGCCCAGCCCTCGAGCGGACCCAGATGACCGCGATCCTCGCCAGCAAGGCCGCCCGCCGACGGGGCATCGTGTTCACGGTCCTGCTCGTCGTCACCCTGCTGATGATGGCCTTCTCGTCGAACCCGTCCGTGCGCGAGTTCCAGAACGGGATCGGCTTCGCGTTCCGGCCCATCCAGGGCGCGCTCGACGATGTCGCCCGGAGCGTCGCCTCCGTGGCCGCCGCGATCGTCGAGATCGACCGCCTGCGGGTCGACAACGCCGCCCTGCGCGCCGAGAACGAACGGCTTGGCGCCGAGAATGCCCGGCTCGAGGAGATCCGTCGCGAGAACGAATCGCTGACCGCGCTGCTGCAGCTGCGGGCCGGCTTCGACTACACGACGGTGGCGAGCTCGGTCATCGCCCGAGAATCGTCCGAGTTCCGGCGGCTCGTGGTGCTCGACAAGGGGACCGCCGACGGGATCGAGGTCGGCGACGTGGCGGTCGCCGCAGGCGGATCGCTGGCCGGCCGGGTCACAGAAGTCGGCCCCGACATCGCCAAGGTCGTCCTGCTGACCGACGGCGAGTCGACGGTCATCGGTCAGCTCACCACGAATGCCGCCACCGGCGAGGTCGTCGGCCAGCTCGGCGGCGTGCTGATCATGCGCCAGATCGACTCGGGCGAGGTCGTCACCGTCGGCGACGAGGTGGTGACCGCCGGGATCGAGCTCGGTGGTGGCGTCCGCTCGCCCTATCCCAAGGGCCTCCTCGTAGGCCAGGTGGTCGACGTCCGGCGCGACGCCAACGACGTCGTCCAGACCGCATACCTCATGCCGGCCGCGCCGCTCGACAAGCTCGAATACCTGCTCGTCATCACCGACTACGAAGGTGGCCTGCCGCCGATCGAGCAGCAACCGATCGACTGCGGCGCGGGCGGGGTCCTGCCGCAGGGCGAGCAGCCGTGCCTGTCGCCGACCCCGGCGCTCACCCCGACCCACGCGCCGACGGCCAAGCCCTGAACACCGGCGTGTCGGGCGAGCGCCGCTGGTACGCTTCGCCGCGATGAAGGGCATCGTTCTGGCCGGCGGCACCGCCACGCGGCTCTATCCGCTCACGATCGTCACCAACAAGCACCTCCTGCCGATCTACGACCGGCCGATGATCTACTACCCGATCGAGACGCTCGCCCGGATGGGGATCCGGGAGGTGATGGTCATCGTGGGGGGCAAGAGCGTCGGCGACGTCGTCGAGCTGCTGGCGGACGGCTCCGCCTTTGGGATCGACCTGACCTACCGCTACCAGCCGGGCGCCCTTGGGATCGCCCACGCGATCGGGCTCGCCCGCGACTTCGTGGGTGACGACGCGTTCTGCTGCGTCCTCGGCGACAACATCCTGCGCGGACCGGCCCTGGCCGACGTCGCGGCGACATTCGAGGCGGGCACGTTCGGCGCCGGCACGCTGCTCTACCGGGTGCCCGACCCTGAGCGGTTCGGCGTGGCCGAGCTGGACGCGGACGGCCGGGTCATCGGCTTCGAGGAGAAGCCCGAGGTGCCCAAGAGCGACCTCATCCCGATCGGCGTCTACTTCCTGCGGCCAGACGCCTTCGACGTGATCGGCCACCTCCTGCCGTCGGGTCGCGGTGAGCTCGAGATCACCGACGTGCTCAACCACTACATCCCCAACGGCGGGCTCTACAGCCCGGTCTACGAGGGTCACTGGACCGATGCCGGGACGGTGCCGTCGCTCCTGCGCGCGGCCGAGCTGGCCGCCGCCGACGACGCCGAAGGTCGCCTGCCGCCGCCGGTCAGCCGGCCGGTGGGCTGACCGATGCCCGAGGTGTCAACGCCGCCGAAGCTCGGCCATCTGCTTGTGACCGGTGGTGCCGGGTTCATCGGCTCGTGCTATGTCCGCGATGTCCTGGGGCGGCGGGACGGGACGCGGATCACGGTCCTCGACAAGTTGACCTACGCCGGCAACGAGGCCAATCTCGCACCGGTCCGCGACGACCCGGAGCTGGCCGGCCGGTTCGCCTTTGTCCAGGGCGACATCGCCGACCCGACGGTCGTGGCGCCGCTTGTGGCGGCCGCCGATGCGGTCGTCAACTTCGCCGCCGAGTCGCACGTCGATCGCTCGATCCTCGATCCCGAGGCGTTCCTGGCGACCGGCGTCATCGGTGTCCATGTCCTGCTAGAGGCGTGCCGGGTCGCGCTCGGCCGACCCCGGTTCCTCCAGGTTTCGACCGATGAGGTCTACGGCTCGGTGGACAGCGGCCAAGCCCGCGAGGATGCGCCGCTCGCCCCGCGGTCGCCGTATGCCGCGGCCAAGGCGGCGGGCGAGCTGATCGTGAGGAGCTACGTCATCACCCATGGCGTCGATGCCGTGGTCACCCGCGGCTCGAATACGTACGGCCCGTACCACCACCCCGAGAAGCTCATCCCGCTGTTCGTGACCAACGCGCTCGACGACCGGCCGCTGCCGCTCTATGGGGACGGGCTTCAGCGTCGGGAATGGCTGTACGTGTCCGATCACGCCTCCGCCATCGACCATGTCCTGCGCCACGGCGAGACCGGCGAGACCTACAACATCGCCGGCCCGACCGAACGGACCAACCGCGATGTCGTGGCGCTGCTCCTGGAGCGGCTCGGGAAGCCGTGGTCACTGGTGATGCAGGTCGAGGACCGGCCGGGCCACGATCGACGCTATGCCATGGACGGGACGAAGCTGGCGGGTCTCGGCTGGCAGCCACAGACCACCTTCGAGGACGGCCTGGCCGCGACGATCGACTGGTACCGGGCGAACGAGGCCTGGTGGCGGGCGGCCCGCTCGGGCGACTGGGACGGCTGGTATGCCCGCCAGTACGAGCATCGACTGGCGACCGGTGAGGCCGCCTCCGCCAACACGCCGACGGCCACGGCGGCCGACCCGGGCGACTGATGCGGGTCGCGGTCACCGGGGCGCGAGGCCGTCTCGGCAGTGCGCTCATCGCGGCCCTTGCCGACGCCCCGTTCACCGGGCCGGCCGGTCCCATCGCCTGGGGTCGTGACGCGTTCGATCTCGATTCCCCGGAGGGCGTCGGCGTGTGGCTCGACCGCGACCGGCCTGAGGTCATCGTCCATGCGGCGGCCTGGACCGATGTCGACGGCTGCGCGCTGGACCCCGCGCTTGCCATGCGACGCAACGCCGTCGCGACCGGGATCCTCGCCGCCGCCTGCGCCGCCCGCGGCAGGGACCTGTTGGTGATCTCGACCAACGAGGTCTTCGAGGGCGCGACCGTGACCGGCCGCCCGCACCTCCCTACCGATCCGATCTCGCCGGGCAATCCGTACGGCGCGTCCAAGGCCGAGGGCGAGCGGCTGGCGGCCCTGGCGTTCGCCGAGTCACCCGGCGCGCTCGGGATCGCCCGGACGGCCTGGCTGTTCGGATCGCCCGGCCGCGACTTCCCGAGCCGGATCCTCGAGGCTTCCGAGCGCGCCATAGCGGCCGGTGAGCCGCTGAGGGTCGTCGGCGACGAGTGGGGGACACCGACCTACACCGCCGATGTCGCCGATGCCGTCGTCGACCTCGTGGCCCATGACGCGGTCGGTGGCGTCCACCACCTGGTCAACGGTTTGTTCGCCACCCGCGCCGACTGGGCCCGCTACGTGGTCGCACGGGCCGGTCTCGATGCCGAGATCGTCAACGTCCCGATGTCGACCTGGGAGCGGCCCTCGCGACCGCCGCACTGGGGGGTTCTGGCGCCGACGCCGTTGCCGTCCGGCGAGCCGCTCCGGGTCTGGCCGGATGCGATGGCCGACTACGCGCCGGCGCTGCTGCGGGCGACCCGGGCCGCGCGACCCTCCGGGACCTCGGCATGACCGAACCTCGCCCGCCGTCCGGGCTGCCGGGCGTCGCCTACGGGGCGATCGTCCGGCACGGCGACACGCGGGGCTCGTTCCGCGAGTTGTGGCGGGCGAGCGACTTTCCCGACGAGCCGTTCGTCCAGGTCAACCTCTCGACATCGGCGGCGGGCGTGTTGCGCGGTCTGCATCTGCACCGCCGACAGGATGATCTGTGGATCGTCGCCGATGGCCGGGCATTCGTGGCATTGGTCGACATCCGCCCGCTGCTCGACGGTTCCGGGACCGCGCCCCGGGTCGAAACGCGCATCCTGACGCCCGATGAATGGGTCGTCATCCCGACGGGTGTCGCTCACGGGTTCCTGGCCCTCGACCCGCTCCAGCTCATCTATCTCGTGACCAACGAGTACGACGGCTCGGACGAGCTCGGCTTCGCCTGGGACGATCCGGCGGTCGCCGTCGATTGGCCGGTCCTCGACGCGACCCCCGACGGCCGGCCGATCCTGTCGGGGCGCGATGGCATGAACCCGTCGCTGGCCGACCTGGTGGCAGGGATGCGCAACGGCTCCTGAGCCGTCCCGACCGCACCGGTCCACCCGACTCCGCACCCGGGACGACCCGAAGGGGCTAGCGAGAACGGGACCATCCTGCGATTGAACGCGGCGCGCTCGCGGGGGAGTCTGACGAGGTACATCCAACCTCGTCCAGCCTCCGGAGTCCAGTTTGCGCAAAGCGGTCGCCGCCCTCGTCCTCGTCATGCTCGCCAGCCTCGGCGCCATCGTGCCGTCGGTCTCGGCCGCGGTCGGCGACCCGAAGGTCGTGATCATCGTCGGGGCGACCCATGGCGCGACGGCCGGCTACCGGGCTGACGCTGACGTCGCCTACACCGAGGCGCGCAAGTACACCTCGAACGTGGTCAAGGTCTACAGCCCCAATGCGACCTGGTCGAAGGTCAAGGCGGCAGTGGCCGGGGCATCGGTCGTGATCTACATGGGCCATGGCAACGGCTGGCCCAGCCCGTACACCTACGACCCACTCTTCACGACCAAGGACGGCTTCGGGCTCAACGCGACCGCCGGGGCCGGCGACTACAACAACAAGTACTACGGCGAGCCGTCGATCGCGACGCTCGATCTGGCGCCGGGTGCGATCGTCCTGCTCCATCACCTGTGCTACGCGGCGGGCAACTCCGAGCCGGGCGACCCGGAGCCGACCGTGTCGGTCGCGCGGCAGCGAGCCGACAACTATGCCGCGGGCTTCCTCAAGGCCGGTGCGTCGGCCGTGATCGCCGACGGCCACGCCGGCGCCGAGCGCTACCTGCGCGCGCTGTTCACGACCCACCAGTCGATCGAGGACATGTGGCGGACGATGCCGAACCGGAACGGTAACGTCGTCAGCTTCGCCTCGAGCCGGTCGCACGGCGCAACGGTCTATCAGGATCCACTCACCCCGACGTCCGGCTTCTATCGTTCGCTGGCGATCGGGACCATCGGCGTGACGACCGACGAGGTCATCTCCGCAGGCTACGGTGACACCAGCGCCAACCCGACCAACCTGATCATCCCGGGCAATGCCGCGGTCACGACCGACGGGGCGGGCCTGTACGGGACCGCCGACAACACGACCGCGTCCACGCCGCTCGCATCGGGGACTCGTCTGCGCATCGTGGATCAGCCCAATCAGGTCACCGCCGATGGGACCGCCCTCGTCCATGTCCAGGGCATCGACGACCCATCGATCTCGGGCTTCATGGTCGCCAGCGACCTCGGACCGCGGGACAGCACCGCCCCGATCGTCCGCGCACTCGACGCGGGCACGCCCTTCTCGCCCAACGGCGATGACCTGGTCGATCAGGCCATGATCCGCGGGCGCTTCACCGAGTCGGTCGCGTGGCGGCTGCGCGTCAACGACGGCGACGCCGTCCTGTTCGAGAAGACGGGCAGGGGGACCACCTTCGAGGTCGCCTGGGACGGTCTCGTCAGCGGCCGCCCCGTCGCCGACGGCACGTACGCCGTGAGCGTGCGCGGCGTGGACGGCTGGGACAATGCCCCGGCAGTGGCCAGCCGGTCGCTCAAGGTCGATACCCACGCCCCGACCCTGGCCGGTCTCTCCCCGAGCGCCGACACCGTCCAGTGGTTCTCGCCGAACGGCGATGCCTTCCGCGACACGGTGACCGTCAACGCGACCAATCCCGAGGCCGGCGCCGTCGTGGCCCGCGTCCTCGATGCCGACGGCAAGCTCGTCAGCAAGTGGTCGGTCGACAACGGCAGCGCCGCCGTCGCCGTGACCTGGAACGGCCGGACGACGGCCGGTGGCTACGCCCCGGACGGGACCTACACCATCCGGGTCGCGCCCCAGGATCTCGCCGGGAACACCGGGGCCGGCGTGGACCGGACGGTCAGCCTGGTCGGTGCGCTGCGCTCGGTCGCCTCGACTCGGACCATCTTCTTCCCCTACGACCACGATGCACTCGCGACGTCGACGACGTTGTCGTTCGCACTGGCCCGCCCGATGACCGTCAGCTGGACGCTGCGCGACGCGGCCGGCCACACGGTCGACACCCACCTGTCCGGCGTCGCGCTTCCGGCCGGCAACCAGTCCTGGAAGTTCAACGGACGCCGAGCGTCCGATGGGGCGATGCTGCCGCGCGGCCGGTACACGGCCTACGTGACCGCCACCGACGGGACCCTGACCGCGACCCAGACGGCCGGCTTCGATCTCAACGCCTTCCGCATCAAGCTCAGCGACAGCACGCCGAAGCGCGGCCAGTCGATCACCGTGACCGTGACCTCGGCCGAAACCCTCTCGGGCCGGCCCACGCTGTCCGTCTCCCAGCCGGGCGTCTCGCGCTGGGGCGTGCGCATGACCAAGACCGGCACCTACACCTACAAGGTCACCATCCGGATGAAGTCGAGTGGCCGGTCTGGTCCGGTCTCGTTCAGGGTCAAGGGTGTCGACACCAAGGGCGGCAGCAACTCGGCGACGGCGGTCTACACCATCCACTGACGCGATCGCGGCACCGCACCGGACCGCACCAGACTGCCCCGTACTATCCCGGACCGGGACCATCGTGCGGTAGACTCCGGGCCGGCTGGACGCGAGGCTGGGCGTTCTCACGAACCCGGAGGCCTCTCGTGTCGTTCCTCGCCCGCCGCCCGTCTCCCCGCCACGCCCGATCCGCCCGCCCGCGCGTCGCCGCGCTCCTGACCGGCCTCCTCCTGCTCGTCGGCACCGCCCCCACCGTCGGCGCACGGACTCCGCGTCCCGAGGGCGCGGCGTCGACCGGCGTCCAGCCGACGATCCAGTACGAGGAAGCGACCGCCCACGCCGGTGACAGGATCGTCTTCGCGCCGGGCAACCGGGTCACCGTCCCGTTCAAGCCACGCAAGACCGATCGCTGGGCGGTCGGTGGCGTATCGCCCCGGCCCCTGCCCCCCGGCCGTCTGTCCGGCCGGACGCTGCGCGACGCCGCAAAACGGCCGGCCTCCGTGCCCGCGGCCGTCGTCAACGAGCCGGCCATGCTCGAGATGGCCGCCGCGCCCGCCACGGCCGTCGGGCCGGCCGATGCGCCAAATCTCGAACCGACGACGGTCCACGCCGATCTGGCCGCGGCCGTCGATCCGGGCGGTCTCAAGCGCGAGGTGTTCGGCTTCCTGCCGTACTGGGAGCTGACCGACAGCTCGACCCGGCTGGACTGGGAGAAGCTCTCGACGATCGCCTATTTCGGGATCGGGGCGACGGGCGAGGGCGATCTCCAGAAGCAGAACACCGACGGCTCGACGACCGTTGGCTGGAGTGGCTGGACCAGCGCCAAGCTGACCGGCGTCATCAACGCCGCACACGCCAACGGCGCCCGGGTCGTCCTGACCGTCCAGAGCTTCGCCTGGTCGTCGGCAGGCGTCACCCGCCAGAAGGCGCTGCTCGGCAGCTCGACCCACCGGGCGAACCTCGCCCGCCAGATCGCGGCGGCGGTCCGTGACCGTGGAGCCGACGGGGTCAACCTCGACTTCGAGCCCATCGTCTCGACCTACGGTCCCGAGTTCACCGCGCTCGTGCGCTCCGTACGGGCCGAGCTCAACAAGATCTCCAGGGGCTATCAGCTGACGTTCGATGCGACCGGCTGGATCGGCAACTACCCGATCGAGAACGCGACCGGCACTGGCGCGGCCGACGCCGTGGTCGTCATGGGCTATGACTATCGGAGTGGGTCATCGAGCCCGGTCGGGTCGGTCGCCCCGCTCGGCGGCCCGACCTACGACATCACCGACACCATCCGCTCGTTCGTCAGCCGGGTGCCGGCCTCGAAGGTGATCCTGGGCGTCCCGTACTACGGCCGGGCGTGGTCCACGAGCAGCTCGTCGTTCGGGGCCAGGAACATCTCGAGCGTCAAGAACGGCGCGTCCACGACCGTCGTCTACAGCGCGGCTCGCCAGTACGCGGCCGACCACGGCCGGCAATGGAACGCGACCGAGGCCGTCGCCTGGACCGCCTATCGACGCCAGAACTGTACCGCCACCTACGGCTGCGTCAACCCATGGCGCCAGCTGTACTACGACGACGCCAGGGCGCTCGGGCTCAAGTACGACGCGGTCAATCGCTACAACCTCCGTGGGGCCGGCATCTGGGCGCTGGGCTACGACGGCACCCGGACCGAGCTGTACGACACGCTCAAGGCCAAGTTCATCACCGACACGGTCCCGCCGGTCATCAGCGGGACGTCGATCATCCCGACCATGATCTCGCCCAACGGCGACGGACAGATGGACGCCGCCACGATGCGGGTGAGCGTCACCGGCCATGTCCGCTTCGGCTGGGTGGTCCAGTCCTACGCCAACGGGATCGCCGGGTCCTCGCTCCGGAGCGGGAGTACCACCGGCAAGAGCGTCGTCTACACCTGGGACGGCCGCACGGCCAGCGGCACGCTCGCCCCCGATGGGACGTACCAGATCACCCTCTGGATGGCCGACGCGTCGGACAACCGGGCCTCGGTCAGCCGCGTGGTGACGGTCGACCAACGACCGGCCGCGGTCAGCCTCGCGGCGGGCTCGAGCTTCATCTCGCCCGATGGCGACGGCCACTCGGATGCCACGAGCCTGACGATGAGGGCCGACGAGAAGATCACGGGGGCCGCCCGCATCTTCGACAGGAACGGCACGACCATCCGCCGCTGGACGTTCAGCGCGGCAGGCGCGGCAACCTGGGCCTGGAACGGCCGCAACACGGCCGGCACGACGGTGCCTGACGGCCGCTACACGTTCCGGGTCAAGGGGCTCGACCGGGCGGGCAACGCGACGACCCGTGACCTCACCCTCCGGGTGGACCGGACGATCAAGTCGCTGACCTGGGCCCATGCGTCGTTCACCCCGCGCGCCGGGCAGAAGGATCGGCTGACGTTCGCCCTTCGACGCTCGGCCACCGTGAGCGTCTCGATCTACCGGGACTCGACCATGATCCGCCGCATCTGGACGGGGCGCGCGCTGGCGGCCGGGTCCTATGGCTGGACCTGGAGCGGCAAGACCGCGTCGGGTGTCTACGTCAGCCCGGGCACCTACAAGGCGGTCGTCGTCGCCACCAGCAGCATCGGCGCCTCGCGGTTCACCCGCAACGTGACCGTCAAGGCGCCGTAGCCCGACCACCGCCCGTAGACTGCCACCAATGACCGAACCCGTCGCGACCGCCGCCCGACCGTCCATCGACGCACCGGGCGGTGGCGTCTGGGTCGTCCTGCCGACCTATGACGAGGCCGAGAACATCGGCCCCATCACGAGCGCGATCCTGGACGCCCTGCCGGCGGCGACCGTGCTCGTCGTCGACGACGAATCGCCTGACGGGACCGGTCGCCTGGCCGATGCCCTGGCGGCGGCCGACCCACGGATCCGTGTCCGGCATCGACCGGTCAAGCAGGGCCTCGGGCGGGCCTACCTCGACGGCTTCGGTGTCGCGCTGGCCGGCGGCGCGACCACGGTCGTCCAGATGGACGCCGACTTCAGCCACGACCCGGCGGCCCTCGCCGGGCTGGTGGCGCCGATCGCCGAGGACAGCGCGGACCTGGTCATCGGCTCGCGATACACGACGGGCGGGTCCGTCGTCGACTGGGGGCTCGTCCGGCGGCTCGTCTCGCGTGGCGGCAGCATCTTCGCCCGGATCGTGCTCCGGCTGTCACCCAACGACCTGACCGGCGGCTTCAAGGCCTGGCGCGCGTCCACCCTGACCGCGGTCCCGTTCGATGGCGTCCATGCGGGCGGCTACGTCTTCCAGATCGAGATGACCTTCCGGGCGAGCCGGGCCGGGGCGCGGATCCGCGAGGTCCCGATCACCTTCCGCGATCGCCGCGTCGGCCAGTCCAAGATGAGCCGCCGGATCGTGATCGAGGCCCTGGTCGTCGTCGTCCAGCTTCGGGCCGAGGAACTCCTGCGGCGCAACCGCCGGCCTGGATCGTGATCCGGTCGTGACGGGGTCGTGACCGACGCTCGGGACGGCCGGCTGGGCGAGACGAGCCTCCCTCCGCTGCCGGGTGTCCGCGTGGTCATGGATGCCCGACCGCTCCAGGCTCCGGAGCGGGCGCCGCTGGCGGCCGCGTACCTGGAGGGCCTGCTCGGCGCCTTCGACGCCGCACCGCTGGCTGGCGAGTCGTTCGCGTTCCTGATCGGCGCCGACCTCGACGATCCGACAGAGCCGTACCGCCATCTCGAGGTGGTCGGCCGCCGCCAGCTTCC
>JBBQVJ010000020.1:0-21354 GCA_038211705.1 Candidatus Limnocylindrales bacterium
CGGCGCGCGGATGGATCGGTTCGGCGGCTGGTGGCGACCGTGGCATTACGGCGATGCCGTGGCCGAGTACTGGGCGGTCCGCGAGGGCGTCTCGATCGGCGACGTTAGCACGCTCGGCAAGCTGGTCGTCTCCGGACCCGACGTGGTGGAGCTGCTGGAACGCCTCTACCCGTGCAACGTCGCGGACATCAAGCCGGGCCGGTCGCGCTACGCACTGCTGCTCAACGAGCGCGGCCACGTCATGGACGACGGGATGATCCTGCGCGAGAGCGAGACGCGATTCGTGCTGTCGTTCACGTCCGGCGGCGCGGCGAACGCCGAGATGTGGCTCCGCGACTGGATCGAGGTCTGGGGCCTGCGCGTCCATGTCCTCGATCGGACGATGTCGCTCGCCGCGATCAACGTCACGGGCCCGCTCGCCCGCGAGCTCATCATCCGAGCCGGCCTCGCCGAGCCTCCCCGCTTCCTTGGCCACGTCCACGCCGACATCGCCGGTGTGCCCTGCCACGTCATGCGCCTCTCGTTCACGGGCGAGGCCGCCTTCGAGCTCCACCACCCGGTCGATCGCTCGGTGGCGCTGTGGCGCGCGCTCCTGGAGCTCGGCGCCGATCTCGGGATCCGGCCACACGGGCTTCAGGCGCTGTTCGGGCTGCGGCTCGAGAAGGGCCACGTCATCGTCGGGATGGACACCGAGCTCGATACGACGCCCCGTCGGCTCGGGATGGACTGGGCGGTCCGGATGGAGAAGCCGCGGTTCATCGGGCGTGCGTCGCTGGAACGGACCGCGAAGCTGCCCGATCATCGGCGATGGGTCGGGTTCATGATGCCGGGCGTCGCGCCCGCCGAGGGGACGCCGATCTTCGCCCAGGGCGAGATCGTTGGCAACGTGACGGGGAGCTGGACCTCCCCGCTGCTCGCCAAGGCCCTGATGCTCGGCTGGCTGCGACGGACGCCCTTCCCGACAGAAGTCGAGATCGACGGTCGCACGGCCATCGTCACTCCGACCCCGTTCTACGACCCCGAGGGCCACCGTGCCCGGGCTTGAACAACTTCACGGCACCCGCGTCGTCGCGCATCCAGCCGCCATCGATACCGCCCGCTGGGCGGGCGACCACGTGACCGTGCTCCGATTCGCGCCCGACGACGCCTTCGGCATCGGCGCCGATGGCGTCGAGGTCGACGACGAGCACGCCATCGTCGAATCGGAGCCGGGGTTTGCCGGTGCCTGGCTGCCGATCGAGGACGTCGAGCGCCATCTCGAGTGGCCGCTCCCCACCGAGCGCCCGGCCCTCGCCCAGGGGTTCGTGGCGACCGTGCCGGCCAAGGTTTGGCTGCCCGACGACGGTGACGTCCTGCTTGTGACCGCCGCCGCTTACGCGGACGAGCTCGCCGGGCGTCTCCGATGAGCCGCTACGTCGAGACCCTCCCCGAGATCCGCTGGCCCGAGGCACCCAAGTCGAGCTACGACGTGGTCATCGTCGGTGGCGGCGGGCACGGCCTCTCGACCGCGTACTACCTGGCGACCCGCCACGGCATCACCAGCGTGGCCGTCCTCGAGGCCGACTACATCGCCTCGGGCAACACCGGCCGGAACACGACCATCATCCGCGCGAATTACGGCATCCCCGAGGCGATCCGTTTCTACCAGCATTCGCTCGAGATGTACCAGGCGCTCGAAAACGAGACCGGCGCCGAGATCCTGCACCAGACCAAGGGCATCTTCTGGGTCGCCCATACCGAGATGGCGATGCGCACCGAGCGCGCCCGAGCGCTGATGAACACGGCCTGTGGCGCCAAGACCGTCATGGTCAGCCCGCTCGAGCTCAAGGAGCTGGTCCCGCAGGTCGATCTGACCGGTGGCGGGCGCTACCCGGTCCTGGGCGCCTCCCACCACCTCGAGGGCGCGACGGCGCGCCACGACCGGGTTGCGTGGGCGTACGCCGCGGGCGCGTCGCAGCGGGGCGTCCACGTCCTCGAGCACACGCCGGTGACCGGGCTCGTGCGCGACGGCGACCGGGTCGTCGGCGTCGAGACACCGGACGGGCCGATCGCGGCCGGTGTCGTCCTCTCGGCGGTCGGCGGGCGAGTGACGCGGATGGCCGCCCACGCCGGCGTCCGGCTGCCGGTCCGGACCCATCCGCTCCACGCCTTCGTCACCAACGACTATGCCCAGGGCTTCGGGTCGATCCTGGCCAGCACGGAGCTCGCCTGCTACGTCTCGCAGACCGAGCGCGGCCAGATGCTCATAGGGGCGGAATTCGACTCGCAGCCGTCGTACTCACGACAGTCGTCGTTCGCGGCGCTGCGCAGCTATTCGTACAAGATCACCCGGCTGCTGCCGTTCCTGCGCGATCTGCGGATCCTGCGGACGTGGGCGGGGATCTGCGACATCTCGGCGGATTACTCGCCGATCATGGGCGCGACCGGCGTCGATGGGTTCCTGGTCACGACCGGCTGGGGGACCTGGGGGTTCAAGGCCATCCCGGCCGGTGGCGAGGGGATGGCCGAGTTGATCGCCACGGGCCGGCCGTCCGCGCTGATCGCGCCGTTCAGCCTCGACCGCTTCCGGAACGACCACGTGCTGGCCGACCAGGGTTCGGCGGGGACGCGCTGATGCTCTGGCTCGATTGCCCGCGCTGCGGCAGGCGTCCGCTCGAGGAGTTCACCTTCGGTGGCGAGCGGCGACCGACGCCCGACGGGCTGACCGACCCCGCCGACCGCGATTTCGACGAGGTCTGGATCTTCGAGAACCCCGACGGCGTGACCACCGAGCGCTGGTTCCATGCCGCCGGCTGCCGGCGCTGGCTGACCGTGCGTCGCGACACGAGCGTCGACGTTGTGGTCGAAGTCCGCTGATGGGCGCGTTGGCCGATCGCCGGTTCGAGATGGTGCTGCGCAACCGGGTGCTGTTCGGGGTGGGGGAGATCGAGCGACTCCCCGAGGTGGTCGCCTGGGCCGGTGGCTCGAGGGTCTTCGTGGTGACCGATCCGGGCGTTCGCGCCTCGGGCGTCATCGATCGCGTCCTGGGCGTGCTGGCGGTGGCCGATGTCGAGTCGGCCGTCTTCGCCGAGGTCGAGCCGAACCCCGGCGCGTCGACCGTGGAGCGGGGCGCGGCCGTGCTGCGCGAGTTCGGGCTCGAGGGCACGGTCGTCGTTCCGGTCGGCGGCGGCTCGTCGATGGACACGGCCAAGGCGCTCGATCTCCGGGCGGCGAACGATCTCCCGGTCTGGGACCTCGAATACGACGGGCCTGCCCTCGCGCCCGGGCGACCCGTCGTCGCCGTCCCGACGACGGCCGGTACCGGCGCCGAGACCAACGCGTTCGGCGTAATCACCGACGAGGCAGCCGGTCGCAAGGGCTACATCGGCCATCCCTCGCTTTTGCCGGTGGCTACGATCCTCGATCCGCTGCTGACCGTGGGGCTGCCATCGAGCGCGACGGCCGCGACCGGGATCGACGCGATGACCCACTCCCTCGAGTCGCTCCTGTCGGCCAACCCGAACCCCTTTGCCGAGGCGGTGGCCTTGGGCGTCATCCAGACGGTCGGGACCTGGCTCCGGCGCGCGGTCGCCGATGGGTCGGATCTCGAGGCCCGCTCGCAGATGCTGGTCGCCTCGCACCTTGCGGGCGTCGGCCAGGCGAGCGGGACGGGCGTCGGGCTCGTCCATGCGCTCGGTCACTCCATCGGGTCGCGCGGCAAGGTCGCCCACGGGACCGCCCTCGCCGCCGTCCTTCCGGAGGTGCTTCGCTTCTACCTGGGGACCCGCGATCGCGAACTCGCGTTGGTCGGGATCGCGCTGGGCGTCGCCTCTGGCGCCGAGTCCGAGTCGACCGCCGCGCACGTCGCTATCGGCGCCATCGAGAAACTGCTGCGCGAAGTCGATCAGCGTCCGTCGCTGCGCCGCCTCGGACTCGCCGAGGGCGCCGCGATCGACCAGCTCGTCACCGATACCCTCGACGACGCCGCGATCCGCAACTCGCCGCGCCTGCCGACGGCCGCGGAGGCTCGCGGCATCCTCGAGGCCGTCGCTGGCTAAGCTCCCCGGGTGCTGCAGGCACACCGCTGGTGATGGTGGCTTGATGTTTGATTCGAGGCCTCCGGCACGACCTCATTTCTTGTATGCCTATAGACGGCATATACCCAAGGACCGCTGTCACGGGCCACGGCATCTGAGGGTCAGTCAGGGTGCGGGAATGTCACCCGGTGGCAACCAATCCGGGAATGCCTCGGCTGCTTGAGAAACGGTCAGACGTCGTGCTTCCCTGGCACCACGCGGGGCGGCCCCGTAGTGCGTCTCGCGCCGCGGGCATCGCAGGAGGATCAGAGCAGCGGCACGACCTCGCCGATGAACCGCTCGAGCGTCTCGACGTCGTAGGGCGCGGGCTGCTCCGAGATAACCGTCCGGAAGCCGAGCTCCGTGTACGGCCGGAGACGGTCGGCGATCTGCTCCGGCGTCCCGTTCCAGAAGGTGTCGTCGTCCTCGACGTCGGCAAGGGGCGTCTTGTTGTGGACCATCGCGGCCTTCCAGACCTCGACCGCCTCGGCCTCGGTGTCGCGGATGGTGGCCTTGACCCCGAGGGTGAACGTGATCTCCTTGATGTCGCGACCCACCGCATCGCAGTGACCCTGGAGGACCTCGATCTTGTGGGCCATCACCTCGGGCGTGCCCATGGCGTTCCACATATCGGCATACCGCGCCACGGTCCGGAGCGTCTTCTTCTCGCCGCTGCCGCCGATCATGATCGGCAGGCGCTTCTGGACGGGCGGCGGATTGTGGCGCAGACCGTCAAAGGCGTAGTGGCCGCCCGACTCCGAGGTGACCGACTCGCCATCGAGCACGCGTCGGATCGCGCTGACCGATTCGTCGAGCCAGTCGAGCCGCTGGCCGAAGCCGCTCCCGAAGTGAATGCCGTGGGCCGTGTGCTCGAGCTCCATCCACGCGCCACCGATGCCCAGGATCGCCCGGCCGTCGCTGACGTGGTCGAGGGTCGCGGCGGTCTTGGCGACGAGCCCTGGGTTCCGGAACGTGTTGGCACCGACCATCAGACCGAGCCGCGTCTGCTCGGTCTCCCGGGCCCACGCGTTGAGCAGCGACCAGCCCTCGAAGATCGGCTGGTCCGACTCGCCGAAGATGGCGTACAGGTGGTCCCACGTCCACAGGTGGGCATAGCCCAGCCGATCGACGCGCTTCGCTGCGTCGAGCATCTCGGCCCAGCTCGCGGCCTGGCTCCAGAGCAGGATCCCCAGCTTAACGTCGGTCATCGGGCGCCCTCAGGTCCGTTGTGTGGAGACCGGATTATGACCCGCGTCCGGGTCTCAGGGGCGCAGGCCCACGCTGGCCAGCTCGGCTCGGGCCAGCCGATCGTGGCGGCCGTTCGTCCAATCGCCCAGGGGATCGTCCGAATACTCCAGCAGCGTCGCGTACTCGAGGCGGCTGACCGCCCGCATCGCGAGGACCCGCTCGGTCTCGGCGTTGGTGCCGTCGGGCGAGCGGCGGACGGCCCGGTGGGCGGCGCGCATGCGCTGGAGCCGGCCCCAGCGCCAGGGCAGGTAGCGGACGAGCCAGGGTTGGAGCGTCACCAGCGCGAGCAGCAGCGCGAGAACGGCGGCGATCACGAAGATGAACTGCTCGAGCGAGGTCCCGAAGCTCGAGAGCGGCGTCCCCGCGTTGGCGAACGTGTCGCGCGCGATGTCGCGTGCCTGCGTCCCGACGATGGGCAGTCCGGCCAGGGACTCGCCCAGGTCGCGCCCGCCCTGGACCATGCCCTCACCGCCGTTGTGGACGCTCCGGCCGGCCTCCGCGAAGCCCGACAGGAAGACGAAGAGACGCCACACGACGCTGCCCCAGAAGAGCACCCAGACGACGGTCGCGATATCCGCGACGAGCTCCTTGGACCGTGCGCCAGGCAACTCGCTCCAGAGCTTGATCACCGTCGGCCTCCTGCTCCTGCTTGCCGACCCGACCGCCTCCTCAGGCCAGGTCCAACTCCCGATCGATCGCGCGCATGATGAAGCGCGCCGCTTCCGCGCTCTTGCCACCGAGCTTCTGGTCGTCGTCCTGCTCGAGCGCGAGCATCAGGTCGGCGAGATACTGATCCATCGACGGTGTGCGGACGAGCTCGCCGGTGGAGAACGCCACCTCCAGCCTCGCGACGACGGCTCGCGCGTTGTCGACGGCGTGGCCCTTGGTCGCGATGAGCTCGCGGACCTCGGCTCGCGCCGCGTCCGCGGCGGGTCCCTGGGTGGTCATCGACCCCGCCCCAGAACCTGAGCTGGATCGGCAGATCCGACCTCGACCGGGTCCGTCACGGGTCCTGCGGTCGCTTCAGCCGCCGCACTGTCGCGTCGCGCTCGCCAATCGGACTCGAGCACACTCATCGCGAGCTCGTCCCACCAGCGCCCGTCGCGCCAGATCGACTCGCGCGAGCGACCTTCGACGACGTAGCCGCAGCGCTTGTAGGCGCGGATGGCGCGCTCATTGAACTCAAAGACATAGAGCGCGATCCGGTGCAGCCCGAGCGTCCCGAACGCGTGGTCGAGCATCAGCTTCGTCGCCTCGGTGCCGTAACCCCTGCCCCAGGCGTCCGATTCGCCGATCGTGATGTGGTAGAGCCCCGAGCCGTTCTCGCCGTCGAGCTGGCTGAATGCGCACGTCCCGACCAGGCGGTCGGTGGTCTTCTCGTGGACCGCCATCGCCAGGGCCTCCGGGCCGAGCACCCGCGCCGCGAAGAAGCGCTCGATCTCCTCGGGGCGCATCGGGGTCGCCTGGTAGCGGGCCAGTCGGGCGATCTCTGGATCGGCGTACCAGCGCAGGAACGCCGCGACGTTGCCCGGCCCGTGGCGGCGCAGCACGATCCGCGAGCCGACCAGCGCCTCCGGGAACCACGTTCGCTGCACCATCCTCGGCACGGTATACCATCGCCCCATGCGTCGCTGGAGCGAGCTGGCCGAGCGCCTCGCGGCGACCAGTCGAACGTCGGAGAAGACGGCCCTTCTCGCCGACTACCTCCGCAGCCTCACCCCCGACGAGCTGCGGGTCGCCGCCGTCTTCCTCACGGGCCGCCCGTTCGCCGAGGCGGACCAGCGCGCGGCGGGCCTGGGATGGGCGGCCATCGCGACGACCGTCACCGGGATCGCCGACGTGCCGCGTTCCGCGCTGGGCGAGGCCTACGACCGCTCCTCGGACCTCGGCATCGCGGTCGCGGAGGTGCTGCGGGCCGCGGGCCACGCCCCGCCACCCGAGCTCAGCCCGACACTCCCCGAGGTGGCCGCCGCGTTCGGCGAGATCGAGGCAGCCTCGGGGCCGGCCCGGAAGACGGCCGTGCTGCGGACGCTGCTCGACCGCTCGGACCCGCTCACGGCCAAGTACATCGTGAAGGTGCTTGGCGGTGACCTCCGGATCGGGCTGCGCGAGGGCCTGGTCGAGGCGGCCATCGCGCGTGCGTTCGATCGCCCGCTCGACGACGTCAAGTGGGCCGGGATGCTCGTCGGCGACGTCGGTCGGTTGGCCGCGCTGGCTCGAGATGACGGATTGGCGACGGCCTCACTGGCGCTCTTCCACCCGCTCAAGTTCATGCTCGCATCGCCGGCCGAGGACGCCGCCGAGATCATCACCCGGCTCGGCCCCGAGGTCTGGGTCGAGGACAAGTACGACGGCATCCGGTGCCAGCTCCACAAGCGGGGATCGGAGGTGCGTCTCTACTCGCGCGATCTGCACGACATCAGCGGCGGCTACCCGGAGATCGTGGGCGCGGCCGAGACGCTGGCCTGGGACGGCATCCTCGATGGCGAGATCCTGGGCTGGCGCGACGGGGTGGTCCTGCCGTTCATCGCGCTCCAGGGCCGGCTTGGGCGCAAGGCGCCGTCGGCCGCCATCCAGGCCGAGATCCCGGTGATCTTCGTCGCCTTCGACGTGCTGGCCATCGCTCCCGGGGGCGGTGCGCGGGTCGAGCCGTTACTGCGCGAGCCGCTGGCCGAGCGTCGGCAACGACTCGATGCGCTCGATCTGCCCTTGGTCGATGGCGGCGGCCGGTTCGCCCGTTCGCATCTGAGCGTGGCCGCCGACGTCGACGCGCTCGAGATCGCGTTCACCGATTCGCGCGCGCGTCGCAACGAGGGCCTGATGGTCAAGGATCCTGCCAGCATCTACGCGCCCGGCCGCCGCGGCCTGGGCTGGCTCAAGATGAAGAAGGCGCTTGCCACCATCGATTGCGTCATCGTCGGCGTCGAGGTCGGTCACGGCAAGCGCCACGGCGTCCTCTCCGATTACACCTTCGCGATCCGCGACACCGAGCGCGACAAGCTGGTCAACATCGGCAAGGCCTACAGCGGGCTGACGGACGCCGAGATCGCCGAGATGACCCGCTGGTTCGAGGCCCACACGATCGCCCGCTACGGCCGCTTCCACCAGGTCGAGCCGACGGTCGTCGTCGAGATCGCGTTCGACGTCATCGTCCGCTCGGCGCGCCATGGGTCCGGCTTCTCGCTCCGGTTCCCGCGGATCGTCGGGCTGCGGCCCGACAAGTCGGTCGACGAGATCGACACGGTCGAGACCGTGACCGCCCTGTACGAGGGCCTCCAGCATGGCTCAGAGCTGCTGATCACCGCGGGCTCGAAGGCGCGACCCGAGGCGCCCGCGCCGTAGTCCCTCAGCGATCGACGGGCAGGTCGAGCCGGTTGCCCCATTCGGCCCAGCCGCCGTCATAGACCGCGACATCCTCATGGCCGAGCAGTGTCAGCACGAACGCGAGTTTCGCGGCCGCGACCCCCGACCCGTCGTAACAGACCATCCGTCGGCCGCGGACCACGTTGGCCCGGTGCAGCAGGTCGCGCAGCTGCGCGCCGTCGCGGAGCCGCTGATGGCCCGGGTCGCTGGTGGCTCCGACCGGGACGTTGACGGCGCCAGGGATATGCCCCAACCGCTTGGTGTTGCCCTCGAAACCGAGGTATTCGGCCGGGGCGCGGGCGTCGAGTAGCGTGACATCGGGCGATCCGAGCAGCCCGCGCACATCGGAGGTCGTCAGGCGCGTCCGGTTGGGGCCGCGGACGGTGAAGCCGGCGGTGCCGGGCCCGACCTGGGCGTTGGAGACGTCGCGGGCCTCGGCGACCCAGTCCAGGTAGCCGCCGTCGAGGATCCGCACCGAATCGAGCCCGTACGCTCGGAGGCTCCACCAGGCCCGGGCAGCGAACAGGCTTTGGGTATCGTCGTAGACGACGACCGTGGTGTCGTCGGCGATGCCGACCCGGGCCGCGAGGGTGGCCATCCGGTCGGGCCCCGCGAGCACGATCGCCTCACCGTTCTCGCCGGTGTCGACCAGATCGGTCCGCCAGTCGACGAGCGCGGCGCCCGGGATATGCCCGGCGGCATAGACCGCGGGCGCGGACCCATCGGGTCGCCAGCGCAGGTCCAGGACGCGGACGCCGAACCGTCCGAGGTTCTCGCCCAGCCATTCCGTGGTGGCCAGGATCTCGGGTCGGGCCAGGCCACTCATCGTCGGTATCATACCGGCGTGGTCGCCCCGTTCATGCCCGATCCGGAGAAGCTGACCGCGGTCCGCGAGGCCCTGCCGGCCCTGTCCGCGGGCATCTACCTGAACACCGGTTCGGTCGGTCCGATGCCCGCCGAGACGGCCGCCGCGATGACCGAGCTCGAGAACTATGAGCGCGACCTCGGGCGCGCCCACCCCGACTACTTCCTCGAGTCCATCGCCCGGATGGCGGAGGCGAGGGCGGGCGTGGCGGCGGTCCTCGGGACCGAGATCAGTGCCGTCGGTCTGACCCATTCGACGACCGACGCGATGAACGCCGCGACCATGCTCCCCGACTGGCGGGCCGGTGGCCGGGCGGTGACGACCGCCCACGAGCATCCCGGCGGCATCGGCCCGCTGATCGCCCTGCGCGATCGGGCCGGTGTCGAACTCACCTTCGTCGATGCCGGTGACGACGGCGACGACGACCGGACCCTGGCCGCCTTCGAGGCGGCCATCACGCCCGACACCCGTCTGGTCTCCATCTCGCACGTCCAGTGGACGACCGGAGCGATCCTCCCGGTCGCGCGGATCGCCGAGCTGGCCCACGATCGGGGCACCATCGTGGTCGTCGACGGGGCGCAGGCGGCTGGCGCGATGCCATACCGGTTCGACGAGCTCGGTGTCGACCTGTACGCCCTGCCGGCCCAGAAGTGGCTGCTCGGCCCGGAGGGCATGGGCGCACTCGTCGTGGATCCCGCGTCGATCGAGCGCCTCATCCCGGCGCTCGGGGGCTGGTTCAGCTTCGAGGGCGTCGACAGCCGGGGCGACGCCACGTGGTGGCCCGATGCGCGACGTTTCGAGGCGAGCGGCTACCACCGGCCGTCGGTGGTCGGGATGGCCCGCTCGATCGGCTGGCTCTCGATGTACGTCGGGCTCGACTTCGTCTATCGGCGGGGCATGGCCCTGGCCGCCGCGACCGCCCGTCGTCTGGCCGGCATCCCGGGCGTGACCGTCCTGACGCCGGCTCACGCGATGGCGACCCTGGTCACCTTCCGGATCGCCGGCTGGCCGGCCCAGGCCGCGCTCGATGAGCTCGGCTCGCGGGTCTTCGCCATCGCCCGGACGATCCCGAGCCTCGACGCCCTGCGGCTGAGCGTCGGCTTCTACAACTCGGAGGATGAGCTCGAACGCCTGGCCGAGGCGGTCGCCCTGCTCGCCGCGCACACGCCCGAGACCCTGCCACCCCGACGCATCCTGGCGATGCTGGGCGGCGACTGATGGATCGGCCGGATCCGACCGCGATCCCACCCCGACCGGCGATCCCGCCCCGTCGTTCGTGGGCCGAGGTTCGCTGGCGGCAGTTCCGGCGCGCACCGCGGCCGGTGATCCGGGCCGTGGCGGCCAGCCTGAGCGTGGCGATCGTGCTGGCGGTCGCCTACCTGGCCTACGACGTCGCGCTCAGCCGGGGCGCGGTCCTGCCCGGTGGCGACCTGCGGACCCTCGCCGTCGCGGTCTACATCGCGCTGGTGCTGGCCCTTGGCAGCGTCATCACGTACCTCGTCGTCCCGCAGCCGATCGGTTCCGGGACGGTCGTCCGGCGGAGTGGCTGGAGTGCCGCGCTCGGGTTCTTCGCGGCGGTCCCGATCGCGTATCTCGTGATGGTGGTGGCGGTCCAGATCGTCCGACCGTGGCTGGGTTGACTCGGCGCACCGCTTCTACGGACATCTGCAAGGTCGCCTAGCCCATCCGTACTGATACGCGTTACTCTCGCAGGTGCAATCTTGCCAGCGTCCGGTCTTTTCCGGATCGCACGGCTTCCATGTTTTTGAGGATCGCGCGTGTCCATCGAAGAACCGCACATCGCCCTGCCCAAGCTCTATGGTGGCCCGGCCTACGCCCGGCCACCGGCCATCGCGGTCGAGCCGACGCCGCGCCCGTTCGACCCGGACGAGCTGCCGATCGAGGCGTTCCAGACCGAAGAGGAGCGCGAGTTCTCGGCGACGTTGCCGGTCCGGGCCTTCGGCACCAGCGGGAACGACCGGGGTCGGGGTTCATCGACCAGCACCGGCCTCCAGGCGCGTTCGTTCAGCCTGCGCGGGATCGCCGGCCGCATCCTGGGCGGCAGCTGACGATCGAGGCGTTGCCCGGTCGGGTGTAGCATCGCCCGACGGGGGAGTAGCTCAATCGGTCAGAGCGGCGGGCTTATATCCCGCTGGTTCCAGGTTCGAGTCCTGGCTCCCCTACCAACCGCGTCGCGAGGTCTCCACGACGGCCGCACCGCGGACGCGGGCCAGCAGACGATGACGTCGCCCGGCGCTGAGACTGCGCTGCCGGGGAAGCGCCGCGAGCCAAGCCGGGATCTGGTCCTCGGTGATGACCGCGCACACCGGTGAGCGCGGGATCGTCGGGTCGGCGGTGACCAGCGCCGCGTAGACCCGGACCACGAAATCGAGATCGCCCTGGAGGAGCCAGTGGCGAACCCGCTCGGCATCGCGGGCGACCCGATCGACCGGGTATTCCGACGGGATCCAGCCATCGCGGGTCTTGGTCTCCCACGACGATCCGACCCGACGGATCCGATCCTCGGCTGCCAAGGCGTGCACGACGGCCACGCCGAATGCCCCGATGACGAGATCCGGCATCGGCCGACCATCGCCAAGGACGACGCCCGTCGCGACAACGGCATCGGCCGGAAGCCGGCCCAGCGCGCGAATGATGGGCGAGCGCTCCGCCGACCGGATCCGGACCGAGGCGACCGCCCAGGCAAGACGGTTGGTGCCGGCCACCAGCAGCGATCCGCCGGCGACCAGGGCCAGCGCCCAGACGAGCATCGCGATGCTCGTCTGGTTCGGGCCCGCCGAGCGCAGCGGGACGAGCCGCGACACGAGCGGGGTCTCGATGACGAGTAGGGCAAAGGTCAGGCCGACGGCGACCAGAATGGCGCCCAGTAGCGTCCCTCCAACCAGCTGGCCGAGGTGTCTGTTGGATCGGGGTGGGGAGATCGCCTGCATCCCGACCACCGTGGGCCCGCCGCGGTCCGTCGCCAATGACCATTCCGGGTCATCGTCCCGCGGCGGTCGGACCATTCGCCCGTCCAGACCCTACCGGACCGGCCCAGCCCGGTGCAGCGCCGCGCCATCGGCGCCGGAGGTCCTCCCGCGGGCCATCGCCACCCGGACCCCCGTACCATTGCTGGCCGCCCTCCCCGCAGGACATCCTCACCTTGCATCGGGCCGACGCCCGGGCCGGGAGGCTGAGCTTGCTCGTCGAGGAACATCGAAAGAGGGCGCCCGTGGCGCGGACATGGCTGGGGGCGTTGGCCATCGCCGCGTTGCTGCTGGCCGCCTTCGCCGCGCCCATCTCGGCGGCACCGGAGCGGACGAGGCTGTCCAGCGCCGCCGTTTCGCCGCGAACCGGGACCCCGGCGACCACGATCGTGATCTCCGTGGTCTACCAGAACGAGAAGGGCTCGCGCGCCGAGTCGGTCAGTGCCCGCATCGGCAGCACCGACCAAGCGATGAGCCGTGTCCCGGGAGGCTCGTGGGGCCAAGGCGTGACCTTCCGCTGGTCGGGGACGGTCGCGGCCGGCACGCACACCGTCGTCATCTCGGCACGGGCGAAGGACAAGAGCACGGCCACCCTCGGCGCCGGGTCGGTCACGATCTCGCCGCCGGCGACACCGACACCGCGGCCGACCGCCACCCCGAAGTCGACGCCGAAGCCGACACCCCGGCCCACCGCAACGCCGAAGCCGACGCCCAGGCCGACCACCCGGACGACAGCGGCGCCGAGCGCCAGCGCGACGGCCGTGCCGACCGCCGTGCCTGTCGCGACCGCCCAGCCGACGGTGCAGCCGAGCACGCCACCCGTCGCGACCCGATCGGGCGAGCCGGGCTCGAGCCCGGCCGCGACGCTCGGGCCGGTCACGTCTCAGACGCCCGTCCCATCGGCGACATCGAGCGCACCGCCGATCACGACCGCCCTGGGTGGCAGCGGCGCGACGCAGCCGCCACCACCGCCCGGCGGGGCCATCGATCCTGGCCCGACGGGGGTCGGCGGATCGCCGTCCGGCGGCCGCGGGCCGCTGGCAGGGATCCTGGCCATGGTCGGGCTCCAGGGCCCGAGCTTCACGGGCCTCAGCCTCGGACCAACGCTGGTCACGACCACCGGTGCTGTGGCGATGGGGATGGCCTTCGGGCTCTTCGGACGCCGCCGGCGCGATGACGAGACCGGCGACGACGTGATGGCCCTCGCGGCGGCGACAGGGGTCGGCGTCGCGGTCGCGCCCGGCGCTGCGGTCGTCGATGGCGTCGCGGCGGGTTCTGACGAGGTCCGCGAATCCGAGGACATGGAAGCCCTGATGCCACGCTGGCGTCGCCCATCGCTGCTCCAGGCGCGCAAGGCCGATCCGATCCGCGACAACACGCCGGCCCCGCGCCTGACCTTCGACCACGGCCTGGTCGGCCCGCTCGATGGGCGCGAGCGAAAGGTCATCCGCTACCGCGTCGTCCGGCTGCTCGATTCACCCGACGAGCTGCGCGGGCAGGAGGTCGGCTATCTCGACCATGGCGACGAGGTCCAGCTGCTCGAGAAATACGGCGCGTACTGGCTCGTGCTCAGCCCCGACGGCCAGCAAGGCTGGCTCCACAAGATGACCCTCGGCAACCTGATCGAGGAAGACGCCCCGCCGAGCGAGGGCCCAGTCGCCACGATGCCGATCGGCGCCGAGAGCTGGACGATGGGCGAGGCCGACATCGATGGCGATGTCTTCGAGGCCTATCTCGAGTCGCGCCGCCGCCGGGGAGACTGACCGACCGGCTCCTTGCGCAGCACCAGGATGTGCTGGTGGACGATGTTCGGGACGAACGCGTGGGGATAGCCGTTGGGACGCAGCCGGGTGCCCGCCTGGTACCAGATGAGATCGCCCTTGGGCACCAGTCCGACCGTGGCCGCCCGGCCGGCCAGGTCCGATCCGGTGAACACGTAGCGCCCATCCTGGTAGGCATCGCGCACGATGACCACGGCATAGCGACCGGCGCGCAGGACCCGGTGGAGCTCCGCGAAGACCAGGCCCATCCGTTCGAGGAAGGCCGGGTAGTCGGCCGCGTTGGCCAGGTCATCGGCTGAATCGCTGACCATCGCGTAGTCGGTCCGTCGATTGGCGTGCGTCTCGGCCAGCGTGCCACCGGCCATGGTCATCGGCAGTTGCAGGTTGTAGGGCGGGTCCGTCGCGACGAGATCGACCGATCCGGCCTCGAGCGTCGGCAGGACGGCCAACGCGTCGCCGACCCGCATCTCCAGCCCGGCCGGATCGAACGGGCGCGGCCCGCCAGGATCGGCCGTCCCGAGATCGGCCAGCTCCGGCCCGGCGCCGTTGCGTTGGGCCGACAGGTCGCGCACCACGCCCGTGAAGATCGCCGCCCAGCGCGGATCGAGCTCGACGCCGAGCGCGTGCCGCGGGCCGCGCGAGATGGCCGCCCCCAGCAGCGTGCCGCCGACCCCCGCGAACGGATCGAGGACGAGCTCGCCGGTCTGGCTGAAGAACTCGATCAGGCGGGACATCAGCCGCGGTGGCTTGTTGGCCCCGTGGGCCCGGCGCGCAGCATGACCGAGCTCGGAGGGGTAGGCCGTCGTCAACAGGGACTTCGTGAAGTAGAGCCACTCCTCGCCGGGCAGCTCGTTGAGCCGATTGGCGGGGTGCGGTGGGCGGCGAACGTAGGGCATCCCGGGCAGCCTAGCCCACCCATCGACAAGCCTGCCCGCACCCTAGAATGGGCTATGCCTGCCACCTACACGAGCGCCCGGTACGTGGGACGTGAAGCGGCATTCGCCCGCCTCGCCGTGTGTCTCGACGACGCCTCGAACGGGCGGACCGGGACCCTGCTGCTAACCGGCACGGCGGGCGTCGGGATCACCCGATTCCTCGATGAGGCGATCGAGCGGATGCGGTCACTGCGCGAGCCGATGACCGTCCTGCGGGCGACGGCCTGGCCGGTCAGCGCCGACGAGCCATACGGGCCGATCGTGCGTGCCATCGGGCCCGCGCTGCGGGCGCTGCCACCCGACGTCCTGGCCGAGTTGCTCGGTCCCGCCACGTCCGAGGTCGCGCGCCTCCTGCCGGATCTCGCACCGCGCCTGGCCGAGGCCGGCGCCGCCACCGATGGCGGTGGTCCGATCGCCCCGGAGCGGCGCCAGGCACGCACCCTCGAGGGGATCCTGGGCATGCTCGGGCGGCTGGGCGAACAGCATCCGGTCGTCCTGGTCCTCGAGGACCTCCATCTCGCCGATGCCGCGACGCGGGCGCTCGTCACCTTCCTCACCCGGGTCTCGCGCGACCAACGGCTGGCCATCGTCGGGAGCCATCAGCCCGATGTCGTCGCCCGCGACGATCCCTGGACGGCGGACCTCGGCGCGATCATGGGCGGCCCGCGACCGCCCGAGGTCGTGCCCGTAAAGCCGCTCGACCGGGACGAGCTGGCCGCCCTGATCGAGGGCATCGAGGGCGAACGGGCGTCGGCCAGCCTGCTCCTGCTGGTCGCGGAGCGCTCCGGCGGGCTGCCGCTGGTCGCCGAGGAGCTGCTTGCCGCTCGCCGGGAGCTGCCCAGCGGGTCGCTCACCGGGTCGTTCGATGAGCTCGTCATCGCTCGGCTCGCCGTCCGGTCGCAGGAATGCCGTCGTGTCCTGCGGCTTCTGTCGCTGGCCGATCGCCCGTTGAGCTCGGACCAGCTGGCCGCCATCGCCGCGGCCTTCGAGGTCGACACCAGCCGGTCGGCGCCCCGCTCGGTCACCGGGCCGCGCGCCGGCGCCGAGGGTCTCGATGCGGACCTCTGGGCCGGCCGCGTCGAGGGGCTGGCGAACGGGTTCATCGTCGAGAGCGGCGAGGAGGTCGCCTTTCGGCACAGCTCGATCGGGCGCGCCGTCGCGCGCGACCTGCTCCCGATCGCACGGACCCGCTACCACGCGGCGCTGGCCCTGAGCCTGGGCGGTCCGCCGTCGGCGGTGGCCTGACACTGGCTGGGCGCCCACGACCCCTACGCGGCCCGGTGCGCGGCGATCGAGGCGGCCGCCTTTGCGGCCGCCCGGCACGCCGCGGCCGACGAGCTGACCTCGCTCGAGCTGGCCCTCTCGCTGCCCGAGGGCCCGGCCCCCGGCGCCCCGGGTCGTCGCCGCGCGGCACCTCCATCGGACCGGGTGGATCTCCAGGTCCGTGCCTCGGAGGCGGCCTTCGCCGTCGGTCAGATGTCACGGGCGACGGCCTACCTCGAGTCGGCCATCGGCGGGCTTGACGCCCGGCGTGACCGGATCCGGCTGGGGCTCCTCCACGAGCGCCTGGCCCACATCCGGCGAGCCGCAGGCGACCCGGCCGGAGCGATGCTGGCGGCCCGGCGCGGCGTCGAGCTCGTCCCCCGCGAACCCAGCCCGGAGCGAGCGACGGTCCTCGCCGCGCTGGCCCAGCTCAAGATGCTCGATGGCATCTTCTCCGAAGCGCAGCGGCTGGCCCGCGACGCGATCAAGGTCGCCCGGGCGTGCGATCCGGTCGCCCGCGCACAGGAGATCCATGCCATGACCACGCTGGCGGTGGCGCTCGCATGGGGGAGCGACCCGTCCGCCTCCATCGAGCTCCTGCGCGAGGCCGAACGGGGCGCCCGCGAGCTCGACGACCCCGACGCCCTCTTCCGGATCCGGGCGAACCTGACGACCGTGCTCGACCTGGTGAGCCGCCGGACCGAGGCGGTCGAGGTCGCCTACGAGGGCATCGAGGATGCCAAAAGGGCCGGTCTCGAGGCGGTCTATGGCAACTTTCTGGCCGGGAACGTCGCCGACACGCTGTTCCTGCTCGGGCGCTGGCCCGAGGCGCGGGAGCTCAGCGAACGGGCGATGCGCTGGCTGCCGGTCGGCGTCGTCTATCTCGCGGCGGTCCTCCAACTGGCCATCGTCGAGATCGAGACGGATGCCGGGGAGGCCGCCTCGCGGCTGCTCGGCCAGACGATCCTCGAGTTCGACGCGGTGCGCGAACCGCAGCTGTCCGGTCCGTACTACATCGCGACGGCCTCGTTCGCGTTGTGGCGGGGAGACGTGGCCGACGCGAGCCGGTCGGTCGATCGCGGCTGGGCAGCCGTTCGTGCGACCGAGGAATGGCTGCTCGCCGCGCGGATGGCCTCGACGGTCGCGCAGGTGGACGCGGCCACCGCCGTCGAGGCGCGCGAGAACCGCCAGCTGGCGCCTTTGGTGGCCGCCCGGCAGCGGACGAGCGAGGTGGTCGATGAGGCAGCGGCGCTCGTCAGGGCCGCGGGTGCGCCGGCGACCGCCGGCTCGCGTCGGCTGGCCGACGCCTCGCTGGCCACCGCCCGGGCCTTCCAGCGACGGCTCGAGGGCAACGATGACGCGGCGTTGTGGCGAAAGGTCGCGAGCGGTTGGGCCGCGCTCGATGCCCCGTACGACGTTGCGCTCGCGCGTTGGCGCCAGGCCGAGGCGATCCTCGCCTCGGGGGCCGGCCGATCGGGCCGGACCCGCGCCCAGGCACCGCTCCTCGAGGCGGTCGAGCTCGGTCTTCGGCTCGGCGCGAAGCCACTCCTTCGCGAGCTGCGGGAACTGGCCGGTCGGGCCCGGATCACGCTCCCGCCGGCGGTCGATGCCGTCCTCGACGACGGGCGGCGGACGGCGGACGATGCGATGGACGGCGCACCGGGCGTTGCTCCTGATGGGTCGCCCGCGCTCGCCTCAGCCGATCAGCGCAACGGCCGATCGGATGTCGTCCGGGCGATCGCGGGCGACCCGCCGAGCTCAGCCCGGCGGCCGGACACGTTCGGGCTGAGCGGACGAGAGCGCGAGGTGCTGGCGCTGGTCGCGCAGGGACGGACCAACCGCGAGATCGGGGAGCGGCTGTTCATCAGCCAGAAGACGGTCGGTGTCCATGTCGGGAACATCCTCGCGAAGCTCGAGGTCTCCGGACGGGTGGAGGCGGCGGCCGTGGCGATCCGGCTTGGTCTGACCGAGCGTCACTGACCGCGGTCGTCGACCCCCGGACGCCGCGAGACCCGGAGGGAGGTCTCCGGGTCTCGATCGGGTCGCGGGTCACCTGACCGGATGGGTACCGGTCAGATGGCGAGGGTGACGGTCAGGTCAATGCCACTTGAGGCCGGCCGCAAGGGTCAGCGCGATGGCGGCCAGGGGTCCGACGGTGATGGCGAAGCGCCACGTGCGGCGCGCGAGGTCGGTGATCATGGGCATGCACTCCGGATTGGGGGCTACGAATCCACCGCTCATGAGGTGGAGAGCGAGACTAGGCGAGGCCTCGGTGCCGGACAACCGGGCCGATGGTACGGGGTGGGGGTGACCCGCCAGTACCATCGGCCGCCCGAACATCGCGACACGACTCGTCGCCGCGCGGTAGATTCCATGGGCTGAAGCTGACGCGGCCCGGCCGCGACATGAAAGGTCCCATCACCCATGCGTCTTGCGCGCCTCGTCCCGGTCGCCCTGCTGTCGTCGGCGATCCTCGCCGGATGTACCACTGCGGGTGCCGGCTGGACCTATCTGCCGGCGCCATCGCTCACACCGCCCCCCAGCAGCGCGGCCTCGGCCGGGGCGAGCGAGCCGGCCGGCTCAGGAAACCTGACGGTGCTCACGATCACCGCATCGGGCGTCAAGTACGAGCAGACCGCGCTGACCGCGCCGGCTGACACGCCGTTCCAGGTCAAGTTCGAGAACATGGACGCGGGGATCCCGCACAACGTGGCCCTCCACCTCGGCGACGCCAATGGAGCCGAAGAGTTCAAGGGCACGGTCTTCCCGGGCGTGGAAACCCGGGTGTACGACGTGCCGGCGCTCGACGCCGGCGCCTATGCCTTCGTGTGCACGGTCCATCCCACGATGATCGGGACGCTCACCGTCCAGTGATCCGTCTGGGACTGGGCTGACCATGGCCGGCCAGCAGCTCTGCTACGTCGACGCCTACGCGAAGGACGTCGAGGCACGTGTCGTCGCGGTCGAGGTCGGTGATGCACTGACCGTGGTGCTCGACCGCACCGTCTTCTACCCGGGCGGTGGTGGCCAGCCCTCCGATCGCGGTCTGGTGATCCGGGCCGCGGACGGTCGATCGTGGACGGTCCGCGGTGCGCGCAAGGCCGGCGGCGAGATCGTCCACTAGCTCGAACCGGACGGCGGTGACCCGCCGTCGGTCGGCGACATGCTCCGGGTCGACCTGGACTGGGCCCGCCGGTTGGCGCTGATGCGGACCCACACCGCGCTCCATGCCCTGTGCGGCGTCGTGTGGCGCGACTACGGCGCGCTCGTGACCGGCGGCAACATGGAGCCCGGATCCGGCCGGATGGACTTCGAGTTCGAACGGATGTCGGGCGACCTCGTCGACGCCATCGAGTCGAGTGTCAACCGCGAGCTTGCGGCCGAACGCGAGGTGCGGGTCGCCGTCCTGCCTCGCGACGAGGCGTTCGCGATCCCGGATCTCATCCGGACCAAGATCAACCTGCTGCCCGAAGGGATCGAGGAGATCCGCACCATCCAGATCGTGGGGCTCGACCTCCAGGCCGATGGCGGTACGCATGTGGCCAACACGCGCGAGGTCGGCGGGATCCGGGTGACCGGCTACGAATCGAAGGGCCGCATCAACAAGCGGATCCGGATCGAGCTGGTCGACCCGGCCTGACCGGGGGTCGGCCATCGGTGGCGGCGCACCCGGTGTGAACCTCCCGATCGCCCCGACATCGGAGCGGCGAGATGTGGCACGATCGGCCCGATGCCGAACCTGCCGCTTCCGGTCCCGGTCCTCGCCAGCCCGATCATCCGCCGTGTCGCGTGGCACATCCGGCGCGTGGGTGGTCAGCTCGACCGCCGGTTCTTCATCTCGCTGACCGAGGGCATCATCATCGTCGTCGCGGTGGCGGCCATCCTGATCACGGTCTTCGAGAAGCCGCTCAGCATCCAGTCGCTCTTCGACTCGTTCAACTGGGGCATCGCGACCGTGCTGGGCGCCGGCGACTCGTCGTTCGTCACCTCGCCCGGCGGACGCATCGTCAGCTGGTTGCTTATCCTCTTCGGCGTCGCCATGCTCGGCATGATCACCGGCGCCCTGGTAGCGATCGTCATCGATTTCCTGCTCAAGGAGGGCCAGGGTTTGGGTTCAGCGGGCCACAAGGAACACATCATCGTGTGCGGCTGGAACAGCACCGCCCGCGACCTGATCGACGAGCTCAAGGGCGACGACTACCCGCAGAAGGTGGTCGTGCTGGCGGAGATGGACAAGAACCCGGCCGGCTCGGGCGTCTACTTCGTTCGCGGCGACGCGACGAACGCGGAGGATCTCGAGCGCGCCGGTATCCAGGACGCGTCGGCCGCGCTGGTCTTCCCGATCGACGGCTCGGACGAGGCCGACATGCACTCGATCCTGGCCTTGATGGCCATCCAGGCGGTGGCGCCCGAGGTCCGGACCGTGGCCGAGGTCAACAACCCCAAGCACGAGCCGCATTTCCTGCGGGCCGGCGTGGACGAGCTGCTGGTCACCTCGAAGATCGCGTCGCGGCTGCTCGCCCGATCGGCGCTCTATCCCGGGCTGTCGGCGATCGTGACCGATATCGTCTCGGGCGGCGAGGGCTCCGAGCTGTACCGGATCACCCTGCCGGACGAGTACATCGGGCAGTCGATCGACACCGTCGCCATGCTCCTGCGTAAGGACCACAAGGCGACCCTGCTGTCGGTCAATCGCGGCGGCCGGGCGTTCGTCAACCCATCGACCGATTTCGTCCTCCAGGTCGGCGACGACGCGATCGTCGTGGCCGAGGGTCTGGGCCCGCTGGCGCCGCTCAAGATCCGCGACTTGACGAGCGTGCCGCGGACGGCCTCGGTCGTGCCGAGCGCCTGACTCTT
>JBBQVJ010000021.1:0-21195 GCA_038211705.1 Candidatus Limnocylindrales bacterium
TTGATATTGCGCACCGTGATGCGCACCTGGGCCGCGCCGCGGCACATCTTGATGTGGTGTTAATCGAGGATCTGCCTGAGCTCGCCATCGAGCTCGATGGCGACGCCCTTCTTCAGTTCACCGGTGCTGATCATGCAGGTCGGGCTCCTGGGCGTGACGCCGGCGGGTCGAGCGAACGGCAGGACGCGCACGCCGGGGGTCAGTGGATGAGGATCGAGCCCCGATCGTAGCAGACCATCACGCCGATCCCCGCCCCGGTCAGGCTCAGTCGTCAGCCTCGCGCAGCGCCCGCATCCGGACCTGGTATTCCACCGGGTCGATCTCGCCGCGGGCCAGGCGTGTCTTGAGCTCCTCGACCGCCGGGTCTTCGCGTCGCGGGGACCCGGCGGATGGCCCACACGACGACCCGGCGCCGATCCCCGGCGTCACCCCCCGACGACGAGGACCTCGCGCGGGAAGCGCGTCAGCCGCTCGACCCTACCGGCGCCTGCATCGAGCAGGATGAGATCCTCGATGCGGACACCCATCTCGCCATCGAGATAGACGCCGGGCTCGACCGAGAAGACCGTCGGGCTCGGCAGCGGCGCGTCGCTGGCCAGGCGCCCGAGCGATGGCGCCTCGTGCGTGGCGAGGCCGATCCCGTGACCCGTGCCGTGACCGAAATGCGGGCCGTGCCCGGCGGCGCCGATGACGTCCCGGGCGATGCCGTCGATCGTCCGTCCGCTCGGGAGGGCGGTCTCCGGCCCACCTCGCGCGACCGCGAGCTCGAGGGCGGCGATGGCGGCCGCCTGCGCGCGTGCGACGACCTCGTGGATCTCGAGATCGCGTGGCGCCGGCTCGCCGACGAACAGCGTCCGGGTCATGTCGCTGCGATAGCCATCCACCTGCGCCCCGAAGTCGAACAGCAGGACAGACCTGTCGATGATCGGCCGGTCGCCGGGCGAGCCGTGCGGCAGGGCCGCCTCCGGTCCGGCCAGGCAGGCCACGTCAAAGGCCAGCGCTTCCGCCCCCCCGGTCCGGATCAGCCACTCGAGCCGCAGCGCCAGGTCGGCTTCCGTGTCGCCCGGCCGGATCTCGGGCAGCAGGCTGGCCAGCGCCCGGTCCGCAACGGCGCAGGCGGCGGCGATCCGCTCGACCTCGGCCGGCTCCTTGATCGCCCGGTCGGCCTCGATCCAGCCCTCGACCGGGACGAGCTCGACATCCGGCGCCGCAGTGGCCAGCCGCTCCCAGACCGCGTGCGCGACGAGGCCCGCCTCGACGGCGACCCGCCGGGCGCCAACCGATGCCATCAGCTCCGGCCAGCGGGTCGGCAGGTCGTTGTAGGCCTCGGCGAGGCGGGCCTCCGGCGCTTCCCGTCGGACCTGACTCGTGTAGCGCGAGTCGGCGAGCACCGCGACCTCGCTGCCGCTCACCAGGAACTGCCCGGAGTTGCCGGCGACCTTCTCCTCCCCGTCGGCCAGGGTGAAGCCGGTGAGGTAGCGCATGTGCTCGCGCCGGACCCCGAAGTAGGCGTCGACATCGGCCGCCGCGAAGCGATCCCGGAGTCGCCCGAGTCGGGCCGGTCGGTTGGCGCGGTCCGCAACGTCCCAGCGCACCAGGTCCGCGGCCGTGGGCGCGACCCCGAAGTCGGCCGGGGTCGGCCACGCACCTGCCCCGCGGGTCGGGCTCACGGCTTGGGCTTCACGTACTTCTTGATGTTGGCCTGGTGTTCCTTGAGGGTCTTTGCGAAGGCCGTGGTCCCTGTCCCGTCGCCCTTGGCCAGGAAGTAGAGGTAGCCGTCGTTGGTATCGGGCTCCAGGGCCGCATCGATCGAGGTGATCGTCGGCGTGGCGATCGGCCCTGGCGGCAGACCCTTGCTCGTGTAGGTGTTGTAGCCGGCCAGCTCGGGTGGCAGCGTCTCGTCGGTCAGGCCGCCATCGATCGGCGCCCAGAACGTGTACTTCGTCCACTCCGTGACCGGGCTCTTGGCCAGCTGGAGCGAGTCATGGACGTAGAAGATGGTCGGATCCGACTGGAGCAGACCGAGCTGCCACTTCTTCGGGTCCAGGCGGTTGGCGTAGACCCCCGCGATCAGCGGCTTCTCCTCGGGCAGCTGCGCCTCCCGCTCGACGATCGAGGCGAGGGTGACGATCTGGTAGAAAGACATGCCGCGCGCCGCGGGGACGTTGATGCGATCGGGTCCGACGTTGGACGCGAAGTTGTCGAGCATCAGCCTGACGAGCTCCTCGGGCGTCGTGTCGGGCAGGACGCGGTAGGTCGCCGGCCACAGGAAGCCTTCAAGCGAGGCGCCCTTCGGGGCGGTGGCCAGGATCGCCTTGAGCCACGGATGGTCGGCCACCAGCGCCGCCGGCGGCGACTTGACGATGTCGTAGAACTCCGAGGCGTCCATCTGGAGGCCGGTGAGGGTCTCGAGCTTGGCCGTGATCTGTTCGAGCCGCAGCCCGGTGCGCAGCGCGATGTCGACGTACGGGACCTTGGGCGGCGCCAGCAGGGCGTTCACCAGCTGGTCAGGGGTCATGTTCTTGCGCAGGACGAACGTGCCCTGCTGGAGGGCACCGGTGTGATCGTGAACGACCGCAAGATAGACGAACGCCCGGCTGTCGCCGAGCAGGCCCTCATCCGCGAGCCGGAGGGCGATCGACCGCGCCGTATCGCCCGATTCGACGGCGAACTGGACCTGCCTCGGATCGGCCGACACCGGCTTGGTCAAGGCGTCGCCCAGGTTCTCGGCGACGATGTCCTTGACGAAGGGCAGCCGGAGGGCGGCCGGGTTGTCCTCGGCCACGGTCATCACCAGGCTGCCGACCACGGGCCGGAGCACGGTCAGCGCGATGGCCAGGACGATCGCGGCCAGGACCAGCGCGAAGACCAGGAACTTGAGGAACCCGGAGATCCCGCTCCCGCCACCGCCACCGCCGCCACGGCGCCGCGGGATCGGCTCCGAGTAGGCCGGGATGGACTCGGTCGCGTAGGCATCTGGATCGTACGGGCGAACCGGCGTGGCGCGGTTGTCCCGGGGGCGTCCGCCGGAGCGGATCGTCATCGGCTGGTCTCCTGGGCGTCCTGGGGTCGTGGCAAGGACGAGCGGGCGCCCGATCGTGTGTCGAGCTCGTCCTGGAGGATGATCGCGGCCGCCTCACGGTCGACGCGGGCGCGGTAGGCGTCGCGCTGGGTCTTGCTCGGTGGCCCGCCGGAGCGTCCGCGCTTCATCGGCCCCAGGCGGGCCTCGGCGAGGTGACTGCTCAGGCGTTCGTCGCGGAACGATACCGGAAGATCGAGCCGTTCGCGGATCGCCTCAGCCCACACCCGGGTGAGCGTCGCCTGTGGGCCTTCGTGGCCCGAAGCCTCGAGCGGGAGCCCGACGATCAGCGCGTCGACGCCCTGCGCTTCGACGACGGCCGTCAGCGCGGCGGTGTCCGCCTCGAGATCGCGGCCACGTCGGAGGGTCGTCAGCGGTCGGGCGGCCGCGCCGTCGTCGTCGGCCATGGCCAGCCCGATCCGTCGCTCCCCCAGGTCGATGCCAAGCAGGCGGGTCACGGCGCCGGGCTTCCGGGCGGGGTGGCGGAGGGCACCGGACGGACGGCCGGTGACGGCTGGCTTCCGCTGGGCGCCGACGTCTCGATCTGGACCGCCTGGTCGATGGTCAGTGTCACCCGGCTCTCGAAGGTCGGCACGGAGCCGGTCCAGTCGGGTGAGACATCGAGCGTGACCTGGCCGTACGGCTCGAGGATGGCGCGTGCCTCCTCGATCGGCTTGCCGAGGACCTGCGCCTTGAGCGCCTCGGGGTCCAGGATCGCGATCTGTTCGGCGGTGGCGGTCACTGGGAAGCTGACGGTCTGGCCGATGATCAGCGCGTCGCCAACCTCGATATCGACCGACCCGGCGACCAGCTCGTGGCCGGGCGCCACGGCGGCCCGGAGCTCGGCCCCGGCGATCTCGGTCACCGGCGCGGCGTCCACCGCGATGACCGTCCCCGTCGCGGACAGCCCGAGCGGGAATGTCGTGACCTCCTGGCCGACAAGGGTGTCCGGGGCGACGTCCGGCGTCGGCTCGCCAAGTCGCCCGGTGGACGGGAAGACGCTCGCTCCGCCGGTCTCGAGCGAGGGATCGGCCATCGCATCCTGGAAGGCCGCGGCGAGCGACTGGTTGAGCGCGGCGAGCGCGCCGTCGACGTCCGCCTGGGTGACCCTCGTGAACTCCGTGCGGGTCCCGCCGCTCGTCGGCTGCGGGTTGGCGACCTTTAGAAAGATCGAGTTCTCGCCGCTGGGCACGACCACGATCGTCCCGGCGTCGACGTTGCCGTCCTCGCCCCCGTCGATGGCCGTGACCTTGACGCTGGCCCGTGCCGGAAAGATCTGCAACCCGACGAGCTCGGCCCTCGGCACGGTGATCGTCGCCTGCGTCCGGAACCGGATCCCGGCGCCGGTCCGGACGACGCTCCCCGCGACGATTCGGTTGGTGCTCGTCGGATCGAGGTTCTCGAAGCGGACCGTCCCGGTCGCCTTGGTCAGCTCGACCCGCTTTCCGGTCGCGCTGAACGTGTCATTCACGGCGACCGGGATCGAGATCTCCGACGCCGGCACGACCCGTCGGCCTGCGTCCGGTTCCGTCGCCGTGGTGTCAGCGACGACCGTGACGGGGATCGGGCCAAGGCGTTCCGGGCGTGGCGTGACGGCGATGGTCGCCGACGGGAGGAGCAGGTAGAGGCCGACCCCCGCGACCAGGATCGCCAGGGCGAGGATCGCACCGCCGATCAGCCAGGGCGTTCGGATGCGGCTGGCGCCCGCGCCGATGGTCGTGGTCCGGCGCGTCCCGAAACCGCCCGCTCCGCCTGGCAGCGGGGCACGGGGATAGGCGCCCGGGAGGGGGTCGTGCAAGACCGGCGTGCGGATCGTGTCGCCAGGGGCGGCCGTCGCGGCCGGAAAGGCCGTGGCTGCTGCGGCCGCCACGGCCACCGCTGGCGGTGTGACGAGACCCAGCGTGCCGTCGCCGCTTGGCTGGAACACTGGGGGCGGCTCATCCTCGGCATCGATCGCCGCGGCCGCGGCGGCATCGGTGCCGCTTGCGCCGGAGCCTGATTCCTCGAGGGTCGTCGGGGCCGGCGCCATCGTGGCCGCCGTGGCCGCCACAACCGGGACGTCCGTAGCGGGTCGCGGCGCCTCGTCGTCCTCGATCCCGACCATCGCCGACTCGTACTCGGCGACCGACCCGAAGACCGGCAACCCGGCCGATGCCGCCAGCGCGCGCGTGGCCGGATCGCCCGACACGATCGAGAGCTGCTTCTCGTGGGTCAGCGCATCTCGCGACAGCAGCCGGAAGTTGATCCGCGACGTGGCGACCCGAGAGCCGTAAGGCAGGATGACGGCCAGCCGTGGCTCGCTCGAGGCGCGGATGCGGGCGGCGGCCGAGGTGATCTCGTCATCGACCTCGAGATAGATGATGCGACCGGGCATCTGCGCTAGACCTTCATCGCTCGCAGCACGCGGCGAAGCGCCACGTCCAGGGCATCTTCCGACGTCTGGAGTTCGATGGCCTGGTAGGCCAGCCCCAGCGGCGTCACGTCCTGCTGGTCGACGAGGAGATCGGTTGCGTCGGAGATGGTCTCGATCTGGTCGGGCGCCATGACCGTGACCTCGGGCGGACGTGCGAACGGCAGCCGCTCGTAGAACGCCTGTGATGCCAGCGCCGCGCGGATCTCGGGCAGCCGCGAGCCGCCGCCGCACAGGAAGATCCGGCCCGGCAGCAAGTCACCGCCGGACAGCTCTTCCATCACGAGCTCGACACCGGCGGCCCAGACACGGACATCGTCGGCGATGATCGTCGCAACCTCGTCGGCATGCTCGATGGCGATCCCCCGCGCGTAGTCGACCTTGAGCGCCTCGGCGCGCGGGAACGGCAGATCCAGCCGGTCGGCCAGACTCTTGGTGAACGCCCGCCCACCGAGCGCGAACATCCGGGTGCCCTCGATGCCGCCCTGGCGGACGAGCGCCACATCCGTCGTCCCGCCACCGACATCGACGAACAGCGCGCCGGCCTGGCGGATCTGGTCGCTGCCGAGCACGCGTGCCACGGCATACGGCTCGGCCACGATCTCGAGCAGCTCGAGGTCGAGCTGCGACGCGACGCTCTGGAGCGCCCCGAGGTGGACGAGCGGCGCGAACGCGTTGAAGATCCCGATCTTGACGTGACGGCCCTTGAAGCCGACCGGGTTGGTCAGCGCGTAGCCGTCGATCGAAGCACCCGTCACCGCGGCGTGGACCAGCCGCACGTCGACGTGCGGCAGCCCGGTCTCCCAGGTGATCGCCCGTTCGGCCTCGTGAAGGGCCTCGCGCTGGACGGCGTCGATGAGCTTCTGGAGCTCCGCCTCGGTGATCGGGGCATCGGGCCTCTTGCGTTCCTGGCTGTGGGTCGTGGTGAAGCCCTTGACCAACTCCCCGGCGATGCCGATGACGACCTGGGTCGGTCGAAAGCCGGCCATCTCCTCGGCTTCCTGGAGCGCGACAGCGCAGTTGTCGACGACCGCGGCGATGTCGGCGACAGTGCCCGACTGCATGTGCGACAGGCCTTGGCGCTTGCGACCGACACCGCGGACGGTGCCATGCCGCTCCGGATCGATGTCGAACACGAGGGCCTTGGCGAATTCAGTGCCGACGTCGAGGGCCGTGCAGGCGGCCAGCGCCTCGCTTCCGTCACGCTGCCAGATCCGCCGCCAGAAGGCCATCAGGCCCCGGTCTCAAGGTGGGAACGAATCGCGACCAGTGCTTCAGCCAGGCCCTCGCGGCGCGTGCCCCGCCCCTGGGCCATCCCGGGCCGCCCGCCACCGCGTCCCTCGAGCGCGGGCATCGCCGCCGTGACCAGATCGCCGGCCGAGATCCCGCGGCCGACCAGGTCGTCCGAGACGGTGACGAACAGCTGCGGCTCGTCGGCATCGAGCCCGAGCGCGACGACCCCGGAACCGAGGATGCCGCTCAGATCGCGTGCCGCAGCCTTGAGCGCATCCATCGACGCGAATGGCAGCGCGGCTGCCACCAGCCTGACGCCAGGCATGACCTCCGTCGCGGAGGCGGCCAGCTCGCCCGGCTTCGGGATGCCGGCGCCGCCACCGGCCTTGAGCCGCCGCCTCGTCTCGCGCAGCTCCTCCCCGAGCGCCGCGATTCGGTCGGGGACGTCGTCGCTCGACTGCGAGCCGACGGCCTGGGCGACACGGTCGAGGGTCTCGAAACGCTCGCGGACGAGCGCATCGGCCGCGCGCCCGGTCACCGCCTCGATCCGGCGCATCCCGGAGCCGATGCTCCGCTCGCCGGTGATGAGGAACCCGCCGATCTGGCCGCTGGCGCGGGCATGGGTCCCGCCGCACAGCTCGAAGCTGAAGTCCTGGACGCGGACCGTCCGAACCGTCTCGCCGTACTTCTCGTCGAAGAAGGCGTCCGCGCCACCCTCGATCGCCTCCGCCATCGTCATGTACGCCACAGTGACGGGTCGGTCGTCGCGGATGATGCGGTGGACCTCGTCCTCGATGGCGCGTCGCTCGTCGTCGGTCAGGGCGTGATCGAACGGGAAGTCGAAACGCAGCCCCTCCGGTGTCACCAGCGAGCCTGCCTGGCGTGCCCGCTCGCCGACCACGTTGCGCAGGGCCCGGTGGAGCAGATGCGTGCCGGTGTGGTTGCGCATCGTGTCGGCCCGGCGCTCGGCGTCGACGACGGCCTCGACCGTCTCGCCGACCCGGAGCCGGCCGTGGAGCGAGCCGCGGTGGACGATCAGGCCGCCGACCGGCCGTTGGGTGTCGGTGACCGTGAACAGCTCGCTGCCGCCACCCGGCTCGCGCAGCACGCCCTGGTCGCCGACCTGGCCGCCGCCCTCGGCATAGAACGGCGTCTCGTCGAGCACGACCTCGGCCTCGCCGTGGCCGGTCAGCTCGTCGAACTCCATCCCGTCACGGACGATGGCCACGACACGACCCTCGGCCGACGTCGTCTCGTAGCCGAGGAAGCGGCTATCACCGGCGCGGGCCTGGATCGCGCCATACAGCGCGGCGAGCTCGGCATGGCGCGAGAGCTGAGCCTTGGTCCCCGACCGGCTGCGGTCGCGCTGCTCGGCCAGGGCGCGCTCGAAGCCGTCCCGGTCCACCAGGACGCCGTACTCGGCCGCCAGTTCGATGGTCAGGTCGATCGGGAAGCCGTAGGTGTCGTGGAGTTTGAACGCGATGTCGCCGGACAGCGTCGGCGCGTCCACCGGCAGGTCCTCGGGGCGGCGGGCGAGGACCCGGCCACCCATGTCGACGCCGGCCAGCGTTCCGATCTCCGTTTCGAGCAGCTTCGTCCCGGCATCCAGCGTCCGGCCGAACTGCGCCTCCTCGCGATGGATGACCCCCAGGATCTCGTCCCGGCGGACGACCACGTGCGGGTAGGCCTCGCCCATGACCTCGATGACGACCTTCGCCGCCTCCGCCATGAACGGCTCGCTCCGGCCGAGCAGACGTCCGTGCCGGACGGCCCGGCGGAACAGCTTGCGCAGGACGTAGCCGCGACCCTCGTTCGATGGCAGCACGTCGTCACCGATGAGGAAGGTGACGGCGCGCGAGTGGTCGGCGATGACCTGGTAGCTGAAGCGCTCGCTCTCGAAGGCGTCCGGATCGTGACCGAGCAGCTCGCGCATCCGCGCGTGGATCGGCGTGAACAGGTCGGTGTCGTAATTGGTCGGGACCTGCTGGAGGACGCTGGCAAGCCGCTCGTGGCCCATCCCGGTGTCGACGCTTGGAAACGGCAACGGCACCCGGCCGTCGGGCTTCTGATCGAACTCCATGAACACCAGGTTCCAGATCTCGAGCCAGCGCGGGCAGGTCTCGCTGTGGTCCGGGATGCACCACGGCCCCTCGGACAGGTGCGCCCCGCGGTCGAAATGGATCTCGCTGCACGGTCCGCACGGCCCCGTCTCGGCCATCCGCCAGAAGTTGCTGTCGTCGCCGGCGTCGACATCGCCCCAGACCGCCATCCGCTCGGGCGGCAGGCCGATCTCGTCGCGCCAGACCGCCCGGGCGACCTCGTCGTCCTTGTAGGTCGTGGCCGCCAGGCGCTCGCCCGGGATCCCGAGGTCGCGGGTCAGGAAGTCCCAGGCGTAGTGGATGGCTTCACGCTTGAAGTAGTCGCCGAACGACCAGTTGCCCAGCATCTCGAAGAAGGTGTGGTGGCGCGGCGTCCGGCCGACCTCCTCGAAGTCGTTGTGCTTGCCCGCCACGCGCAGACAGCGCTGGTAGTCGACCGCCCGCTTGTACGAACGCGTCTCGGCGCCGATGAGGACGTCCTTGAACTGGACCATCCCCGAGTTGGTGAAGAGCAGCGTCGCGTCGCCGGCCGGGACCAGGCTGGCGCTGGGCACGACCATGTGCTCGCGCTCGGCGAAGAACTCGACGAAGCGGCGTCGGATCTCCGCGGCGGGCAACGCCACGATCCGCGGATCTGGGGTCAGGACGGGGGGTGGCATCGAACGCAATGGTACTCAACCGACCGTGTCTGGCGGCCGCAAGGCCGGGTAGCTCGGCGTCTGGCGAGTTGACACCGCATTCCGCGGCCTGAATGCTTCGGCCGGATGAGCCCAACCATCGAGGCGACCGGCCTGCGCAAGCGATACGGGAGCGTGGCCGCCCTCGACGGACTCGATCTCATCGTGGAGGAGCGGCAGGTCGTCGGGCTGCTGGGTCCGAACGGCGCGGGCAAGACGACCGCCCTGCGGATCCTCGTCGGGCTGGTCCGACCCGATGCCGGGAGCGTCGCCATCGTGGGCGAGCCGGTCGATCGATCGTGGGTCGCGGGCGAGCGTGTCGGCGCCATGGTCGCGACCCCCGTCTTCTACCCGCACCTGTCGGGACGTGACAACCTGCGGGTGCTCTCGACATCGTGGGGCTGGACCGACGCTCGGACGCTGGCCCGGGCGGACATGGCGCTGACCCTGGTCGACCTGGCGGCCGTCGGCACTCGTCCGGCCAGGGGCTACTCGACCGGGATGCGCCAGCGGCTCGGCATCGCCCTCGCGTTGCTCGCCGACCCGGCCATCCTCATCCTCGATGAACCGGTCAACGGCCTCGACCCGGCCGGGATCGTCGAGATCCGCGACCTGCTCATCGACCTGGCGAGCGGCGGCCGGACGATCCTGGTCTCGAGCCACTTGCTGACCGAGGTCGAGAAGACGTGCGATCACGTCACGATCGTGGATCGCGGCCGGATCGTGGCGGCCGGGACGCCAGGCTCGCTGGCGGGCGCCGGCGAGCGGATCGAGCTGCGTATCGGGGCGGACGAGCTGGCGGTCGCTCGCCGGACGCTCGAGGCGGCCGGGTTCGCCGTCAGCGAGGCAGCCGAAGGCGATCGCCTCTGGGTCGAAGGTTCGCCCGACGGCGCGACGGTGAGCCGTCTGCTGGCGGCCGCCGGTTGCTACCCCGATGAGCTGATCCGTCGGCGCGACTCGCTCGAGGATGTCTTCCTCCGGCTGACCGGTCCGCAGCATGGACCGCCGACGTGAGCCACCTGCTGGCCGCCGACCGCGTCCGCTTCAGCGGACGACGCGACCTGTGGATCCTGGTCGCGCTGGTGCCGGTCATCCTGGCCGTGATGTTCATCTCGCAGTTCAACGCGATCGCCACGCCCCCGCAGAACGTCTTCTTCATCGACCCGCCGGACCCCGTGGCGGAGGCGCAGTTCCGCGAGCAGATGCTGGCGGAATGGCGCGCCCAGCTGGATCGCGAGCTGCCCGCCTTCGCCTTCCCGGCCAGCCTGGTCAAGGTGGCCGGCAACATCGGCCCGCTGGTCTTCCTCGCGATCTATCTGGCCACGGCGCTGATCGCCGGCGAGTTCGAGTGGGGCACGGTCCGGACCATCCACTTGACCGCACGGCGCGGTGCGACGATGGCCGTGCGGATCGGTGTCGTGATCGGCCTGATCGCGGTCGTCACGGCCATCGGGCTGGTGTTCGCGGCGATCATCCCGTTCCTGCTCTCGGTCGAGGGTCGGCCGCTCCAGGATCGCGCCGGGCCGGTGCCCGGGCTGCTGGCCGAGATCGGGATGCGGATCGTGGCGGTCGTGCCGTTCGTCACCATCCCCGCCCTGATGGCCGTGCTGGGCCGGTCGACCGGTCTGGGCTTCATCCTCACCCTGCTGGTCCTGGTCGGCGACCTGGCCGTGACCGGGGCGCCGATCTGGCCGAGCAGCCCGATCCCGTGGCTGCCGGCCGTGACCCTGACCGGCTCCATCGGGCGCCTGCTCGGTGGCGAGGCGACGCCCGTGTCGGCATTGGCGCCGGTCTGGGCCTCGGTCGTAGCCCTGCTGGGATGGGCGATCGTGCCGGCCGTCGCGACCGTCGCGCGGTTCCGACGCCTGGACATCAACGAATAGGAGGCAACCGATGGCGACCCTGTCGACCACACTGGTCATCCTCGTGGTGGCGATCCACGTCTACATCGTGGTCCTGGAGATGTTCCTGTGGCGAACGCCGCGCGGGATGCAGGCGTTCGGAACGGATCAGGCCTTCGCCGACCGCTCCGCCCCGCTGGCGGCCAACCAGGGCCTCTACAACGGCTTCCTTGTGGCCGGGCTGGCGTGGGGCCTGCTGGCCGGCGGCACGATCGGCTTCCAGGTCAAGCTGTTCTTCCTGGCCTGTGTCGTCGTCGCCGGCATCTACGGCGGGGCGACGGTCAGCCGGCGGATCATCGTGGTCCAGGCACTGCCCGCGGCGCTCGCTCTCGTGGCGGTCCTCGCGGCAGGCAGCGGCACGTAGCCGCGACCCTCAGACCCGTCTCAGCCGCTTCTCAGGGACGACCGCCAGGCTCACCCCGACCTCGTCCTTCCAAGGAGCCCTGACGTGACCGAGATTACGATACGGACGACCCCGGCGGCAGCCACGGGTGACCCGGACGACGACGACCGGCTGATCGGCCGAGTGCTCTCCCGGCGCGAGGTCCTGGCCCTGATGGGCGCGGCGTCGATCACGGCCGTGGCCGCGGCCTGTGCACCGGGCGCGGTCGGGAGCGGCGGGCCGAGCTCCTCGGCATCGAGCGGCTCGGGTGCCACGGCTACGGCGTCAGCCGGCGCCTCGGCGGTCGCGGTCGCCAGCGGGCTGCCCAGTTGCGTGGTCGTCCCCGAACTGACCGAGGGGCCGTACTACGTCGACGAGAACCTCGAGCGCTCCGACATCCGGATCGACACGGCCGACGGCTCGGTCACCGAGGGCGCCCTCCTGCGCATCGACTGGGTCGTCTCGCAGGTCGATGGGAACTCGTGCATCCCGCTCGAAGGCGTCCTTGTCGACGTGTGGCACTGCGACGGGGAGGGCAACTACTCCGACGTCGGCGGCGAGCAGGGCCACGACTACCTGCGCGGCTACCAGCCCACCGACAGCAGCGGCAAGGCCTCGATCACCACGATCTATCCCGGCTGGTACCAGGGCCGTACAGTCCACGTCCACTTCAAGATCCGGACGGATGCGGCCGCCTCAAGCGGCTTCGAGTTCACCTCGCAGCTGTTCTTCGATGACGCGTTCAGCGACGGGGTCTTCAGCACCGGGATCTACGCCGCCAAGGGCAGGCACGACGTCCAGAACGCCCAGGACGGGATCTACCAGCAGAGCCAGGGCATGACCCTGCTCGAGGTGGTCAAGGACGGCGACGGCTACAAGACGACCTTCGAGCTCGCCATCCAGACGACCTAGGCCGGAGCGTCGCGCCGTCAGGTCGGATTGTCGCTCGTGGGTGGTGCGCTCGCGGGTGGCTCGACTGCCGGCGGCGCGGGCCGGCGGTTTCGACGGGACCAGATCGACGAGCCGGCGATGATCGCGCCGATGATCGCGCCGAGGGTCAACCCGCGCATGAACGACGAACCCGTGTGGCCCTCGGCGTCGCCGCTCACGTCTGGCGCTCCGAGGGGCCGAGGATGGCGACCGCAGTCGAGATGCCGATGCCGACCCACGCCACGACCGACGCCGAGAGCAGGTGGAAGTCGCCGATGGTCAGGATATCGAGCCCGAGCCGGTCGCCCAGCGCGTCCCCGGCCCAGGCGCCCAGGATGGCGGCCACCACGATGATCGGCAGACGCCCACCGGCGCTGCCCCGGATGAGGACGAAGAGCGAGGCGTGGAAGACACCGACCAGGACCGACAGGATCAGGGCCGGGTCGACATTCATCCGCGAGCGCCTGCCAACGCGAGGGGGGCCAGCGCGTCCGTCACGGCCGTTTCGGCCATCGCCGATCCGACGATGCGCGGTGCCGGTCGCGCGATCCGGCCGCCGCCCAGGACGACCTCTCCGTCGTAGAGGACCGCGGCCTGACCGGGGGCGGCGGCCCAGACCGGGCGATCGGTCTCGACCAGCCAGTGCCCGCCCCGTGCCGGCTCGGAGAGGCTCGCCGGCCGGACCGTGGCCGGGATCGGCGTGGCGCGGTGGCGGATCCGGATCTCGGCTCGAAACGGGTCCGCGCCGGCGGGCGGCTCGCCCGCCACGAAGCTGGCGCGCTCGAGCTGGATCGTGGTCGTCTCGAGGTCCTCGCGCCGTCCCAGCGTGATGGTATTGGTGAGCGGATCGATGCGGCTCACGTAACGTGGCTCGCCGAGCGCGACGCCCAGGCCCTGGCGCTGGCCGATGGTGTAGGCCGGCGTCCCGCGGTGCTCCCCCACCCGCTCGCCGTCGCCGTCGAGCAGGGGCCCGGTCTTAGGCACCCAGCCGGCCCGTTCGCGCAGCGCGTCGCGGTAGTCGCCGCCGGGCACGAAGCAGATCTCCTGGCTCTCCGGCTTCTCGGCGGTCGCGAGGCCCAGATCGCGCGCCACGTCGCGCACCTCGGGCTTGGTCAGCTCGCCCAGCGGGAACCGGGCGTGGTCGAGCTGGTCCTGGCGCAGCCCGTACAGGAAGTAGGTCTGGTCCTTGTCGGCGTCGCGCGCCCGGAGCAGCCTCGATCGCCCGTCCGGCCCGACATCGCGCCGCGCGTAATGCCCCGTCGCGACCGATTCGCAGTCGTACAGGTGGCGCGCCCGCCCGAGCAGCGCCCCGAATTTGACGTAGGTGTTGCAGTCGACGCACGGCGACGGTGTCTCGCCGCCCATGTACGCGTCGAGGAACGGCTGGAGGACCCCGGCGTCGAACTCGCGCTCGAGGTTCATGACGTAGAACGGGATGTCGAGCTGGGCGGCGACCCGGCGGGCGTCGTCGGCCGCATCGAGCGAGCAGCAGCTCTTCTTGAACTCGGAATAGGTGTCGGCCACATCGTGCAGGCGCATCCAGACGCCGACCACCTGGTGGCCCTGCGCGTGGAGGAGCGCCGCGGCGACGGAGGAATCCACCCCGCCCGACATGGCGACCAGGATCCGACTCACGCGGTAACGCCCTGCCCCAGCGGATCCGAGGCGACGACCGCCCCGCCCGTCCGCATCGAGGCGATGACCCGGGGCACGACTTCGCAGGCCGTGGCGATCTCGACGTCCGTCGTCGTCCGGCCGAGCGACAGGCGCAGGGCCCCGCGGGCTTCTTCCTCTGGGTAGCCCATCGCGGCCAGCACGTGGCTGACCTCCGTGGAGCCGGTCGTGCAGGCTGAACCGACCGAGCAGGCGATCCCCTCGAGGTCGAGTGAGATCGCCACCGACGAGCCATCCGTGTCGCGGGCGATCATCGAGAACAGGCCCGGCAGCCGCTCCTGGGGATGCCCGGTCGCCTCGATGCCCGGGGTCGCGGTGACCGCAGCGGCCAGCCGGTCACGCTGCTCGCGCAGTCGGGCGACCGTCTCGGAGCGCTCGGCGCAGGAGAGGTCGTAAGCGGTCGCGAACCCGACCGCACCGGCCACATTCTCGGTCCCCGCTCGGCGATGGCGCTCCTGGGTCCCGCCCTGCTGCTGGGCGAGGATGTGCGTCCCGTGCCGGACGTAGAGGACGCCGAGGCCCTTCGGACCCTCGAACTTGTGGGCTCCGAGCGAGACGAGATCGGCGCCGAGCGCCTCGACATCGAGATCGATGTAGGGCGCGGCCTGGATGGCATCGACATGGAGCACGAGCCCCTTGCGCGTCCGGACGCGAGCGGCGATCTCGGCGATCGGCTGGATCGTGCCCACCTCGGTGTTGGCGAGCATGATCGAGACGAGGATCGTCTTGTCGTTGAGGGCCGCCTCGAGCTGGTCCGGGTCGACCCGGCCGTAGCGATCGACGGGGAGCTCGACGACCTCGAACCCGAACTTCTCGAGGTAGCGCAGGGTGTGGCCCACGGCGTGGTGCTCGATCGACGAGGTCACGATCCGGTGACCCCGCGCCTTGCCTGCCCAGGCCGCGCCCTTGAGCGCCAGGTTGTTCGCCTCCGTGCCACCCGAGGTGAAGACGACCTCGCGTACCTCCGCGTTGAGTCTCTTTGCGACCCGCTCGTGCGCCTCGTCGAGCGCAGCGCGTGCGGCGCGGCCATAGCTGTGGGCCGAACTCGGGTTACCGAACGCCTCGGTCATGAGCGGCAGCATCGCGTCGAGGACTTCGCGACGGAGCGGTGTCGTCGCCGCGTGGTCGAGATAGATCGGCATGGCCCCGATCGTACACCGGACCCCTGCCATCCGAGCGGGCCATGACTTCCGTCCATGCCGTCGGGCGACCCTCGCCGATGTCGGCGGGCCCCGGCGACACGGCATCGTGCTGCCACCAACCACCGCCATCCCGGAGATCCCATCCGATGCCGCTCATCCTCAGCACCCTGCTCGTCGTCGTCCCTCTGCTCGTCCTCATCGCGGCCTTCCTCGACACGCTGCGCCTTATGTACCGCGATGCGCTGCCGCCGGCCTCGCTGACGTACCGTGCCTATGGCGCCTGACGGCCCCGAGTCACTGGACACGCGCAGGAGAATCACGACATGTCCGATGCCCCAGCGCTCGACAGGCCCTAGGGTGCAGTCCTTCTCGATCGAACCGACCGGACGCTTCTCGCTGGCCGCCGCGCAAGATTTCGCGGGCGGTTTCCCAGCCGGCATCGGCGCGAACGCGACGCAGAATGGCCTCCTCGCGCTCTTCCCCGTCGAGGGCTGGGATGGCAGCGCGGCGGTCGACGTCTGGCAGACCGACGACGGCCTCATCCACGGCGAGACCCACGGGATCGGCGATCCGGAGACCGTCCGGCGGCAGGTCGCTCGGTCGCTGTCGATCGATCACGACGGCACCCGTTGGGAGGAGGTCGGCCGCCGCGATCCGGTCCTGGGCGCCATCCAATCACGCTACGACTGGCTTCGGCCGGTCTGCTTCTACTCCGCCTACGAGGCCGCCACCTCGTTCGTGATCGGTCAGCGCATCTCGATGCGCGGTGCCCGCGTCATCAAGGACCGGCTGGCGGAAGCACTCGGTGACCCGATCAAGATCGGCGAGGTTGTGGTTCGGCCGTTCCCGCGACCGCAGCGGCTTCTCGAGGCGACCGAGGTTCCGGGCCTCAGCGCGATCAAGATCACGCGGCTCCACGATCTCGCCCGGGCCGCCCTCCATGGCCGATTGGACACCGAGCGACTGCGGACGCTTCCCGAAACGGACGCCCTGGCAGAGCTCGAGACATTGCCGGGGGTCGGACCCTGGACCGCGCAGGCGATCCTGACCCGCGGCTGTGGTCTAGCCGACGCACTCCCCCTGAACGACGAGATCAGCCGAACGGCCGTCGCCGCCGCGTATGGGATCCCCGTGCCGCCCGATGACGATGAGTGGACCCGCATCTCTGACGCCTGGCGGCCGTACCGGATGTGGGCGACGGTCCTGCTCCATATGGCCTGGCGACGCGACCAGCCGGAGACGCCGAGCTACCGCCAGTCGCGGCACGCGATCAAGCCCAGCTAGGTCAGCCGGCCGGCGCGGCCTCGCGTTCGGCGGAGCGCCGAAGATCGTCCGCCCGGCCCGCCTCACGACGACGGTCATGCTGGGCGAGCGCTCGCTTTCGGAGCCGGATCGAGACCGGCGTGACCTCGACCAGCTCATCGGCGGCGATGAACTCGAGGGCCGTCTCGAGGGTGATCGGCCGGGCCGGCGTGAGCCGCAGCGATTCGTCGTGCGAATGGGTCCGGATATTGGTGAGCTTCTTCTCCTTGGTCGGGTTGACGTCCATGTCCCCCGAGCGTGAGTTCTCGCCGACGATCATCCCCTCGTAGACCTCGACCCCGGCGCCGACGAACAGCTCGGCTCGCTGTTCGAGGTTGAACAGGCCGTAGGCGTTCGAGATGCCGGCCCGATCGGACACGAGCACACCGTTGGTGCGGTGGGTGACCTCGCCGGCCCAGGGCCCATAGCCCTCGCCGATCTGGTGGAGCAGGGCGGTCCCGCGGGTGTCGGTCAGGAGCTGGCCGCGATAGCCGATCAGGCCACGGACCGGCAGCACGTACTCCATCCGGACCCGGCCGTCGGTATCGGTCGAGATCTGCTCGAGTCGGCCCTTGCGCCCGGCGATGGCGGTCTGGATCTCGCCGATGTAGTCGGGCGGGACATCGATCGTGACCCGCTCGTACGGCTCCTGGACCTCGCCGTCGACCTCGCGCAGGAGGACCTCCGGGCGCGACGCCGTGAGCTCGAAGCCCTCGCGCCGCATCTGCTCGATGAGGACGGCCAGCTGGAGCTCGCCACGACCGCGGACCTCGAACGCCTCGCTCGACTCGGACGCTCGGACCTCGATCGAGACGTTGCCGAGAACCTCCTTCTCGAGCCGTGCCTTGATCTGGCGGCTGGTCACGTACTTGCCCTCGCGGCCGGCCAATGGCGAGGTGTTGACCCCGAATGTCATCCGCAGCGTCGGCGCGTCGACGTCGAGGCGCGGCAGCGGCCGAGGGTCGGCCGGGTCGGTGAGCGTGTCGCCGATCGTCACCTCGGGCAGCCCGGCGACGCTCACGATGTCGCCCGGGCCCGCCTCCTCGATATCGACGCGGTCGATTCCGTGCGCGGTCTGGAGGCTGGTGACGGTGCCCTGGAGGGTGACCGTGCGACCGGGCTCCACGGAACCCGCCGTGTCGTCGGCCTCCTCGCGGACGACGGTGATCCGCTGACCGGTCTTGATCGTCCCGTTCCAGATCCGCCCGACGGCCATCCGCCCGACGTACTCGTTGGCCGACAGGTTGGTGACCAGCAGCTGGAGCGGGTGGCCGGGCGTGTAGGTCACAGGCGGCGTCACCTCGATGAGCAGGTCGAGGAGCGGCGCCAGGTCGGTGCCGGGCTGCTCCAGGTCGCGCGTCGCGGTGCCGGCCTTGGCGTTGGTGTAGGCGATCGGGAACTCGATCTGGTGGGCGTCGGCGCCGAGGTCCATGAACAGCTCGTAGATGTCATCGAGGACCTCGGCCGGGCGCGCGTCGCCGCGGTCGATCTTGTTGATCGCGACGACGACCGGCAGGCGGCGGGCCATCGCCTTCTGGAGCACGTAGCGCGTCTGCGGCAGCGGCCCCTCGGCGGCATCGACCAGCAGGAGCACCGAGTCGACCATCAGCAAGGAGCGCTCGACCTCGCCGCCGAAGTCGGCGTGGCCGGGCGTGTCGACGATGTTGAGCCGGACGCCGGCGTGGTCGATCGTGGTCTGCTTGGCCAGGATCGTGATGCCCTTCTCGCGCTCGAGGTCACCCGAATCCATCACCCGGTCGACGACGGCCTGGTTGGAGCGGAAGGCGCCGGTCTGGCGGAGCATGGCGTCCACGAGCGTGGTCTTGCCGTGGTCGACGTGGGCGACGATCGCCACGTTGCGCAGATCGGCGCGGACGGCGGTAGCGGTTTCGGGCACGTAGGGGGCGATCTCCTGGACGAAGGGCGGGCCATTCTCGCACGAATCCCTCGACCCGGCGGCCGAGCGGGCATAGACTGCGACGGCGATGACCAGCGCACCCGGCGCGACCGAGGAACACTGGCGCGCCATGCTCACCGGGACGGACCCAAGCATGCCGTCCATGCGTCGCCGGCATCGGATGCTTCCGTCCGATCCGCGCTGCAAGACGTGCAACGCACCGTTCGCCGGGCTCGGTGGCTGGTGGATGCGCCGGGTCGGCCGCGGCCGCTGGGAGAAGAACCCGAGCTTCTGTCGAGCCTGTTACCAGTTCTTCAGCGCGATCGGTGTGGGCGGCGCGGAGATCGAGGTGTCGCTCCTGTTCGCCGACGTCCGGGGTTCGACCACCTTGGCCGAGACGATGACGCCTGGCGCCTTTAGCGCGGTCATGAACCGGTTCTACGAGCTGGCCGCCGGGACGCTGATCGAGCACGACGCTGTCGTCGACAAGTTCGTGGGCGACGCGGCGGTCGGACTGTTCATCCCGGGCATGACTGGAGCGGCCCACGCCGCCCAGGCGGTCGGTGCGGCCCTGGACATGCTTGCGCGGGCCAGACACGCACGTGCCGACGGCACGTCCCTGCCGATCGGCGTCGGCGTCCACACGGGCATCGCCTATGTGGGGCTGGTCGGCTCGATGGGCAGCGAGCTCCAGTTCACCGCGCTGGGCGATGCGGTCAACACGGCGGCGCGGCTGGCTTCGGTGGCGGCGGCCGGCGAGGTCCTGGTCTCGGCGGCGGCAGCCGACCTGGCGGGCCTCGACACGAGCGACTTCGAGGCCCGTCACCTGTCACTCAAGGGTCGGACCGAGCCTGTCGATGCATGGGTCCTGAGAGCCTGAGGGACCGGCATCGGGCGACACTCGACACGGACCCGTATGCTGCCCCGGTGGATCGAACCTTTCGCCCGGGTCCGGCATGACCGTCGCCGCTGTCATCCTGTCGGCCACCGCTGAGGGCTCACTGGCCGACACGCTGGGACAGCCTCGCGTTCGCCGCCTCGCGGACCTGGCCTGGTCTGGCGGCGCACTACCGATCGTCGTCGTTGCGCCGGATCCTGATGGCGGCGTCAAGGCCGCGCTCGTGGGCTCCGAGGCGGCCTACTGCTCCCCCGCCGCGCCCGAGGTCGGACCCGCCGGCCAGATGGTCCGCGGCACGGACTTCGCGATGGCCGAGGTGGGTGACACGACCGCGGTGCTACTCTGGCCGGCCCGCATGATCTGGGTCGGACCGGAGACGATCACGTCCCTGATCGAGGCGCACGGCCCGGACCGCGACGCGATCCTGCGCCCGGCCTGGCGTGGCGACCCGGGCTGGCCGGTCCTGGTGCCGACCGCGCATCTCGCCGCGCTTCGGGATGTCGCGCCCGACCGGATGCCGCCCGATGTCATCGAGGACCTGGTGGCCGCGGTCCCCAGCCGGATCGTCGAGGTCGGCGACCCGGGGGTCGTCTTCGACGCCGACACACCCGAAGGGGCGCTGCCGGAGTACGAGGGCCCGCCCGATCCGCCGGCCGGCCACACCCACGAATGGGGCACCGATGTCACCGCGGAGGCGGGGATCCCGTAACCGGTTCCGCGGCGGTCGCCCCGCCGCGTGAGCGCCCGAGCCCGTCGCGCAGCCGAGCCACCGTGATGGTCGCGGCCGCGATACCGCCGATGACCAGCCCAACGCCGAGCAGCTGGGTGGCTGACGGCGTCTCGCGCAGCAGCACGATCGCCAGCCCCATCGACATGACCGGCTGGGTCAGCAGGATGATCGAGGTGATGATCGCCGGCAGGCGTGGCAGCGAGATCGAGATGAGCAGGTAGCCGGCCGACTGGGCCGTGATGCCGAGCAAAGCCAGCCAGAACAGGCTCGCGAGCGGCGGCGTCAGGTCGAGGTCGCCGATCCCCTCGCCGACCACCAGTGAGCAGAGCGCCACCACGACCGTGGCGACGACGACCGGACCGGCCGGCCGACGCGGGTCGCGACCGCCATAGCGGATGATCAGCAGGTAGGCCGAGTAGCAGATGGCCGTCGCGATGCCGAGGACGACACCCAGCTGCGGCGCGGCCCCGTAGGCGTCGTTGCCGACCACCCCGGAGATCAGGATGACCCCGGCCAGCACGACCGGTAGCGCGAGAAGCGTCGCCCGTGATGGCCGTTCGCCGAGCAGGAGCCAGGCGAAGAAGCCGACGATGATGACCTGGAGGTTGCCGAGCACGGTCGCGAGCCCCGCCCCGACCGCCTCGATGGCGTGGTGCCAGAACATCAGGTCGCCGGTGAAGAAGACGCCGGCGACGGCTGCCAGCCAGACCGTCTGGCGAGGCAGCGGGCCGAAGCGGCGCCGCTCCCCCAGCGCGACGAGGACCAGCAGTGGCAGCCCGAAGACCGCGCGATTGAACGTCCCGGTCGTGGGCGAGACGGCCGCGAACAGGTAGAAGACCCC